>NZ_JAKKRW010000019.1:0-114406 GCF_025653905.1 Shewanella sp. SM71 | reverse complement strand
CTAATCCCACCTAGGTTCATCCAATCGCGGAAGGCCCGAAGGTCCCCTCCTTTCCCCCGTAGGGCGTATGCGGTATTAGCAGTCGTTTCCAACTGTTATCCCCCTCGACTGGGCAGATCCCTAGGCATTACTCACCCGTCCGCCGCTCGCCACCTCAGAAGTAAACTCCCTTGTGCTGCCGCTCGACTTGCATGTGTTAGGCCTGCCGCCAGCGTTCAATCTGAGCCATGATCAAACTCTTCAATTAAATTTTTGTTGCTTCCGTCTTGCGACTTCAGCGGCTCAATGAATTCTGATTTTTTGTTTCTAACTAAAGAAACAAACTGTACATATTACTATGAACACTCATTGTTACATTGATTTAAATTTTTGACTGCCAACCCGAAGGCTAAGCAGTTTCGATTAACTCAACACCTGTGAGTGTCCACACAGATTTCTTGTTTTATCTTGTTAAAGAGCAACTCAGTATTCGTAAGAGAACTTGAGTACCACACTGAGCGTCGAACGCTTCCAGTTGGCTAGGGCTGCGTATTCTACGCATTTCCCGTTTCGCGTCAAGGAGTTTTTGCAAACTTTCTTTTCGCTCATCAATCAGTAAACTCATCGATGAACTGTCATATCAGGCTGCTTAACGCTGTCTGCCGTGTCAGTGGATGCGCATTATAGGGAGCAGGAGATTTTGTGCAACCCCTATTTTAAGGAAATTTGCAGTTAATTCCAATTACCTAATCTAGCCACACCATATCCACCACTTACCCCCAAAGTTACCCACAATTCAGTCAAGACTACGCCCTTGTTTCGCATTATGCATAGCCAAAAGCCATCAGATGATTTGTTGATAGTTATGAAAATAGAAGACTTTCGTCTTTTAAAATGAAGATTAAACGGTGCTAAGCGTGAGATTGACCTACGGATCGGCTTAAATGGATTTGTTTTAATGGCGACAACGCGTGACCATTAGTAAGTAGCGAGTTTGTGATGTAAGGCCTAAAGCATGACTATGATAGGGTTCATTGGTGCATAATAGATGTAGAAATAAAACAAACCCACAAAAAAGCCAGCTTACGCTGGCTTTTTACATCAAGTTACCTTAACGGCAATCGATTACACTGCTGTCTGGAAGATCACTTCCGATGCTTTTTTTGTGTAAGACTCGATTTGATCGAAGTTCAAGTAACGGTATGTGTCAGCTGCAGTTGCGTCTAACTCTTTAGCGTATTCTTGATATTCTTCAGGTGACGGCAGACGACCTAACAGTGCAGCAACCGCTGCCAGCTCAGCAGAGGCTAAGTAAACGTTAGCACCTGTACCTAAACGGTTAGGGAAGTTACGGGTAGAAGTCGATACCACAGTTGAACCTTCAGCTACACGTGCTTGGTTACCCATACACAGTGAACAACCTGGGATCTCGATGCGCGCGCCTACACGACCAAAAATCGCGTAGTAGCCTTCTTCAGTCAGCTGATCTCTATCCATCTTAGTCGGTGGTGCAATCCACAGACGTGTTGGCAGGGTTTTAGCAAACTTGTCTAGCATCTTACCGGTTGCGCGGAAGTGACCGATGTTGGTCATACAAGAACCTACGAACACTTCATCAATCTTAGTTTGCGCAACAGATGACAGTAAAACGGCATCATCAGGATCGTTTGGCGCACACAGGATTGGCTCTTTGATGTCATTTAGGTCGATTTCGATTACTGCAGCGTACTCAGCATCTTTATCGGCGCTCATCAGCTCAGGATTGGCTAACCACTCTTGCATGCCTTTGATACGACGTTCAATCGTACGACGATCGCCATAACCTTCAGCAATCATCCACTTGAGCATGATGATGTTTGAGTTCAGGTATTCAATGATAGGTTCTTTGTCTAACTTGATGGTACAACCGGCAGCAGAGCGCTCAGCTGAAGCATCAGACAGTTCGAAAGCTTGTTCAACTTTCAGTGATTCTAAGCCTTCGATTTCCAGTACGCGACCAGAGAAGATGTTTACTTTACCTTTCTTCTCAACGGTCAGCATGCCCAGTTCAATGGCTTTTAATGGGATAGCATGAACCAGATCACGCAGTGTGATACCCGGTTGCATTTTGCCCTTGAAGCGCACTAATACGGATTCAGGCATGTCGAGTGGCATAACGCCAGTCGCAGCAGCAAACGCTACTAAGCCTGAACCCGCTGGGAATGAAATACCAATTGGGAAACGCGTATGTGAGTCACCACCCGTACCAACTGTATCTGGTAGCAGCATACGGTTTAACCACGAGTGGATAACACCGTCACCTGGACGCAGTGATACACCACCGCGGTTCATGATGAAATCAGGCAGAGTATGATGTGTGTTCACATCCACTGGCTTTGGATAAGCCGCAGTGTGGCAGAATGACTGCATAGTCAAATCAGCACTAAAACCTAAACAAGCTAAATCTTTCAGCTCATCACGGGTCATAGGACCAGTGGTATCTTGTGAACCGACAGACGTCATCTTAGGTTCGCAGTATTGACCAGGACGCACACCCGCTACGCCACAAGCTTTACCGACCATCTTTTGCGCAAGTGTATAACCTTTGCCAGTATCAGCGACATCTTGAGAACGTACAAAGACGTCAGATAACCCTAAGCCTAATACGTCACGGGCTTTGTCAGTTAAACCACGACCGATGATCAATGGAATACGACCACCAGCACGAACTTCGTCTAACAAGACTTCCGTTTTTAAGCTGAATTCTGAAATTACTTCGTCGCTATCGTGACGCTTAACCACACCGGCGTATGGGTAGATGTCAATCACATCGCCCATTTCCATCTTGTTCACATCAAGCTCGATTGGCAGTGCGCCCGCATCTTCCATAGTGTTGAAGAAAATCGGTGCAATTTTACCGCCAAGGCAGAAACCGCCAGCGCGCTTGTTAGGTACGAATGGAATATCATCGCCCATAAACCACAGTACTGAGTTAGTCGCAGATTTACGTGATGAACCCGTACCCACAACGTCACCCACATATACTAATGGATGACCTTGTGCTTTTAATGCTTCAATTTTTTTCACTGGGCCAACGGCACCAGCAACATCAGGCTCGATACCATCACGGGCGTTTTTCAGCATAGCTAACGCGTGCAATGGGATATCAGGACGTGACCATGCATCTGGTGCAGGTGACAAGTCATCGGTGTTGGTTTCACCAGAAACTTTAAATACTGTCAGAGTGACTTTGTCAGCCAGTTTTGGACGGCTTAAATACCAATCTGCATTCGCCCACGCTTCAACCACTTGCTTCGCAAACTCATTGCCCGCTTCCATCTTCTCAACCACATCGTGGAAAGAATCAAACATCAGCAGAGTGTGAGATAGCGCTTTAACAGCTAAAGGTGCTAACGCTGGATTATCCAGCTGCGCGATCAGAGGTTCGATGTTGTAGCCGCCTTGCATTGTGCCTAACAACTCAGTAGCACGCTCTGCAGACAGAATCGGTGATTTTTCAGTGCCTTTGGCAACCGCATCTAAAAAAGCAGCTTTAACATAAGCAGCTTCATCAACACCTGGGGGAATTCGATTTTCAAGCAGGTCGAGAACGAAAGCCTCTTCACCTGCGGGTGGATTTTGAACTAACTTAACCAGTTCAGCCACTTGATGTGCATCTAATGGCTTAGGGACTACGCCCTCTGCAGCACGTTCTGCGACGTGTTTACGATATGCTTCTAGCACGGCAACATTCCTCTTTGTTTGGCGCTCTAACAACGAAACTGCACGTCTTCTTAATTGAAGCTGACAGTCCGACATGATCGACCCGTATTTCCGGCCTGCAGTATACTACAGCTTTGCAAAAGTATGAATCAGGTCACACTCGGCAAAAAGCGAAATAAGGACTAAATCCGGCGGCGAATGCCAACTTACGGGAAGATTAAAACAAGTGAAATTAGACAATAGTTTGAAAACAGACAAAAAACCATACACTACAAATAGTTAACAATGTTTCATTAATTTTAAATCGAACAAGCAATTTTCCGTGTCAGAGAGCAAATAGGTATAAATTTTTCTCATCTTGCTGCATTTTGGCTTTTAAGATGCAGTGCGAGAACTTACACTCAGGCTTAATTTACTGCATATCTCAGTTATTTCCTTAGTCCATCGGAGTACCAATGACATCCCTTAGCATTCAAGCCGTTATTTTTGATATGGATGGCGTTTTAATCGATTCAGAACCCCTATGGCAACGAGTCGAGTATGAAGTGTTATCCGCACTCGGCGTGCCAGTGACGGTAGAGACGATTCAACAAACCACGGGCTTACGCATCGATCAATGCGTCGATTATTGGTACCACAAGGCACCTTGGCCACACTATGATAATGCCAAGGTCAGCCAAACGATTGTTGATAAAGTTGCAAATGAAATTCTGGTTAGCGGCGAAGCTATGCTGGGCGTTTACGAAACGATTGACCACTGCCAAGCGCTTGGCCTTAAAATCGGCTTAGCGACTTCATCCCCAAACACCATTATCCAAGCAGTATTAACGAAGTTAGATCTCAGTGAAAAGTTTATGGCGATAGAATCGGCTGAACACCTAATCTATGGTAAACCCCACCCAGAAGTTTATTTGAATTGCGCTAAGGCGTTAGATGTTGATCCCCGTTGTTGTCTTGCCATCGAAGATTCCTTTAACGGCTTAATTGCCGCCAGAGCAGCCAACATGCAAACGGTCGCGATCCCTGCGCCAGAACAAAGAGGCGATGCTAAGTGGATTATCGCCCATCATCAGGCCGAGAGTTTGTTGGCATTAACAACAATTTTGGCAAAATAACGTCACAACACACCGAGTTTCTGCAGGGCGAATAAGCTTAGTCTTTACCCTACGGATAAATAGCAGAATGGTGTATGCACCAGAAGGAATTCAATGTGAAGTACCTATCCTTAATACTGCCCATGGGCTTAATACTCATGTCCACCTGTTTACCCGCTAGCGCAGGTGAGACCATGCACTGTAAACAACAAGTGATCAATACGGGCGATACTTTAACGACTGTGCAGGATAAATGCGGCTCGCCCAGCGATATTCGAGAATACAGTCTGCCCGCGACTTATCTCAACGCTAACGGAGACAGGGTGATCGATCCCAGCAAGTTGCCAACTGAGTATCAAGAATGGACCTATGACTTTGGACCAACACGCTTAATGCGTCGCCTGTATGCCACTGATAATAAAGTCACAAAAATTGAATCCTTAGGTTATGGACATTAATCGGCAGCATCATTGATTATTGTCATCAATAAAAAAGCCAGACATTGTCTGGCTTTTCTTATTTCAATCTACTGAATGTATTACCAAATTTTCACACGCTCATCTGGTGTTAAATACATTTTATCGCCTTCTTTCATCTCGAAGGCCTTATAAAAGGCTTCCACGTTACGTGGTGTACCCATGGCACGATAATGGCTCGGTGAATGCGGATCTGTCAGCAAACGACGGCTCAGCTCTTCATCACGGTAATTACGGCGCCATACTTGCGACCAACCCACAAAGAAGCGTTGCTCGCCCGTTAAACCATCAAGCACAGGTGCAGGTTTGCCGTTAAGGCTCATCAAATACGAACGTGCCGCTACAGTTAAACCACCTAAGTCGCCGATGTTCTCCCCTAAGGTCAAATCACCGTTAACAAACTTGCCGGGCATTGCCTCATAACCTGAGTATTGGGCAGACAACTGCTTACCGCGTTTTTGGAACTCTTCTCTGTCTTTATCTGACCACCAATCACGCAGGTTGCCATCACCATCGTATTTAGCGCCTTGGTCATCAAAACCATGGCTAATTTCATGGCCGATCACTGCACCTATACCACCGTAGTTAACGGCATCATCGGCATCCATATTAAAGAATGGCGGTTGCAGAATCGCAGCTGGGAATACGATTTCGTTTTTCACTGGGCTGTAATAAGCGTTTACCGTTTGTGGTGTCATGCCCCATTCGGTACGATCGATTGGCTTGCCAAGCTTGTTGATCATGTCTTGATATTCAAACTGAGCGTAACGCATGTAGTTACCCACTAACTCGTCAGCCTTGATATCTAAACCTGAGTAATCTTTCCACTTATCTGGATAACCGATTTTATAGGTGAATTTAGCCAGTTTTTCTTGGGCGGCGACTTTGGTTTCTGGCGTCATCCACTCAAGTTCATTGATACTAACCTCAAAACCTTTGATCAAGTTTTTGATCATAGTTTCCATACGCGCTTTAGCTTCTGGCTTGAAGTATTGCTTAACGTACTCTTCGCCCACTAACTCACCAATCACTTGGTCAGCGCCATCAACGGCTTTTTTCCAGCGCGGTTGTTGCTCTTCGATACCCATTAAGGTTTTGCTCTTAAAAGCGAAGTTCAAATCAACAAAGTTTTTGCTCAGTAACTCGGCGTAGCTATCCACTAAATGGAACGCGAGATAATCCTGCCAAGCCGATACTGGGAAGGTCTCGAAACCTGCACCGAGTTTTTCGAAGTAAGAAGGCTGGCGCACTATGATATCAGTGACTTTGTCGCCTAAACCTGCGCTGGTCGCGAAGGCATTGAAATCAAATTGACCCATTAACTTTTGCAGTTCAGCGCGATCTAACTTGTTGTAAGCCTTGTTGGCATCACGAGATTCAACTCGGCTCCACTGACTTTTGGCGATCATCATTTCGATGTCAGCGACGTTTTTAGCCGCACGTTTAGCGTCCTTGTAACCCGCTTCAGTCAGTATCTCTGTCACATACTTGGCCATGGCTTGGCGATTAGCGGCAAACTTAGGATCATCTTTTAGGTAATAATCGCGGTCCGGTAGCGTAAGGCCTGACTGGCTTAAATACACCGCATACTGAGTTGAGTTTTTAGCGTCATTATTGACGTAAAAACCAAAGGGAATACCAGAACCCGTCGTCAGTAATTTGCCCATAACGGCTGGTAAGTCAGCGTGCGTTTTTGCGGCAGCGATATCGGCCAGCAATGGCTTAAGCGGAGTAACACCTAATGTTTCAAGCAAATCGGTATTCATAAAGCTAGCATTGAAATCACCGATTTTCTGTTCATTAGAGCCTGCAGCAGGATTCTTTTTAGCGGCCGCTTCGTCGATAATTTTCTTCAATGCATCTTGGCTTTGGTCGTACAACACAGAAAACGCGCCATAGTTAGATTTGTCAGCTGGAATAGGCGTATTTGCCAACCATTTTCCATTAACGCTGTAATAGAAATCATCTTGATGGCGAACTGAGGCATCAAAGTTTTGCAATTCAATGCCAGACACCGCGACGGCTTCAGTTTTAGGCTCAGTACTACAAGCCGCTAAACCTAAACTCAAGGCGATACTCAGTGCCAGTGTGCTTATCTTCTTCATTGTTTTCCCCAGCTTCCGTTGAGAGTTATTATTTTTCCCGCAAAACCTTAGCATCTTGGCACGCCTCACAGTAGTAAGATTTTGTAAAAGGATATGACACTTTAGCGACACTCTTAGCTATTTCGGCAAGATAACTTCCATAGGGATGACGCTTATAGTTTTTCCATCGACCAAAAAGTAAGGGCACAACCTCAGTCATGCCCTTAAGTTCTTTACACCAATCTCAAACTAGAAGTTTTTACCCACAAATAAATAGAAAGACTTATCGCCAAGATCTGTGATCCCAAAACCAAGTGCCGCAGGTCCCATGGAAGTATCAGTACCGATATAAAGACTCGATGCATAAATCAGATCGGTCAGGGTGACGTCAGTGCGCTCGTCCCAGACATTCCCCGCCTCTAAGCTCCAACCTAGGTATAGAGGATAATCTGTCATACCTAGTGCATCACGCCCGAGATCATATTGATAAATAAAGGCCCCAAACACTTTATGTGCGCCCATAATTGAATCTTTATGGTAACCAGACAGGTTTAAGAATCCTCCCAGCTCAGATAAATGCAGCGTATTGACACCATCATTATTGTTAGTAGCAATTGATGCCTTACCAACAAAAGCGTGGTTACCGACACTCAAGGCACCTTTCCAGTCGGCCTCTATTTGCACGCTAAATTGGTTTTGATTATCGTCGATACTGTCATTGAAATCTTCATTGCGCACGTATACGTTTAAGGTTACGCGATTACCTGATGTTGGAAAGCTAATGCTATCTAAGCTATCGTAACCGAACCTAAAGTAAGCACCATAGGAACTAAAATCTAAGTCCTGCGTTAGCCAAACATCATTGACTATCGACCCCTTCTCTGCGACTAAGCCTAACTCAATCATCCCTTGTAAGGTGTAGTTATAACCTATGCCTAATTCAATAGTATGGGTTTTCTTGTCGAAGGTTAAGATACGACTGTTATTATCGTATAAGTCCCAATCACGGGTATCGTATTGATAGCGGGCACGGCTAAAGAACTGTTGGTCCCTGTCTAAAGGCTGATAAAACTCAGTTGCAAACAACTTTTCAATGCCGAGTTTGACCTCATTGCGCCACTCTCCACCATTAAAGGTCAAATCGGTCATGGTATAAGCCATGTCAAAACTGATGGCAGATTCTGAATTAAAGTCATCCTCCCAATTAAAGCCCAGTTGGAAATAATTCGGCCCCCAAGACTTAGCCTTAGTGGTAACTGTGAGTATGCGGCCATCCTCACCTTCTACAAATTCAGCATCGACACGCTCAAATTTATTGAGAGAGTAAATACGCTTTAACGCCTCATTAAGCTCGTCTTTAGATACAGCTTGCCCAGGTTTAATATCCAAGGTTTCCGTCAAGAGATTCAAACTCACCTTAGATTGGTTTTCAAATACGATTTCATTAATGGGATGACGTACATCCGCCATTAATAATTTACCTTTGGCTTTTTTAGCCTCGACGTAGGCGGCATATTCCTCAGGGCTCACGCTCATACTGCTCAACTTATAAAGCTGGCCATTAGCGGCTTCTTTTCCAAGGGTTAATGCCAGCGGCATAATAGTGAAATCAGTGGTGCTGAGGGCGTCAATAGCGGGTCGGATCAATACATCTTTATCTGTCAGTAATTGTTTTTGTTTTTCAGTGCTGGCATTGGTCAAAAAATTAGAGAGCTGATCGAGCACTGCAATAGTACTGTCTAATTTATCTTTTTTGACCAGAGGCGAGCCAATATCGACGGCGATAATAATATCGGCTCCCATGGCCTTAACCACATCGACAGGCATGTTATTAGCAATACCACCATCGACCAATAACTTGCCTTCAATTTGTGCGGGCTGAAGTGCACCAGGTACAGTTGCAGACGCTTGCATGGCTTTAACCATACTGCCGTGACTAATCACCACAGGTAAGCTAGTTTCTAAGTCGGTTGCAACCGCTCGGTAGGGAATGGCTAAATCATCAAAATGACCAAATTGCTGTACCAGATCTGTCGACTGACGTAAAAGTTGTGACATAGTCTGTCCACGTAGCAGACCACTTGGCGCCCTCACTTGGCCTTCGTTATAGCCAATGTTTAACGGAATATTGTAACGGTCACGTAACTGTTTATCCCTGTAACTCAAAATATTGCGCGGTATGGTGTCCGAGTAACCACTGTCCCAGTTGACCCCCATCATGATAGCTTCCACTTCACTCGCACTGTAACCCAGTGAATACATGCCAGCGACATAGGCGCCTATACTGGTGCCCGCGATATAATCGACTGGGATGTTATGTTCTTCTAATATTTTGAGCACGCCCACGTGAGCGGCGCCTTTAGCACCACCACCACTGAGTACGACACCAATTTTAAGGCGCTCTGCAGCCAAAGACGGGGTAACACACAAACACAAAATAATAGAAGCGAGTAGTTGACGCATCATGTGAGGCTACTTTTTATGGGATAAAAATCCGAGTTATATTAACAAACTTATCGATTTAACCGTCAGTCATATTTTATCTGGACCGACTAGTGATAAGTTTGTGTACTCTTTATACAAACAGATGAAGTTTAATTGAATAAACCGCTAAACAAAATATCCATCACCACTGAAGACGATAACGTTTACATCTCAAGCTCACAGGCTTATATCGTGCAGACGATTGCCCATCAGCTGTACAAATATTAAGTATTCGCGAGCCAATAATAGACTATGTTTCTAGCTTAATGATCAATAGAGACGATTTTGTTATCTGTCTCTAAATAGCGCTCAAAATCATCAACGCACATAGGCTTAGCAAAATAATACCCTTGAATAATATAACAGCCACGGCTAAAGACTTGCTCTAACTGCTCAACCGTCTCAATCCCTTCAGCAACCACATTTAATTTAAGGTTACGGGCTAATTCAATAATACTGCTCACAATCGCCTGATCTGCGGTATTAGTGGCGATATCAATCAAAAAGGAGCGATCAATTTTTAGGGTATTGACTTCAAAATTACGCAAATAAGCCAGTGAAGAATACCCAGTACCAAAGTCATCGATGGCAACCTCGATCCCCAAAGATTTCAATCGAGTAAGATGGTCTTTAGCGACATGCAACTCCTTCATCAATACGCCTTCGGTGATTTCTAATCCTAAAGATGCAGTTGGCATTTGGGTTTCTTGTAAAATTCTTTGGATATCTTCAATAAAATCTGGCTGCCTAAAATGCACAGCCGAAATATTAACCGACAACTTAAAGCCCGAGCCATAGCGCTTAGTCCAATTGGCTCCCTGCACACAGGCTTGTCTTAATACCCAGCGGTCAATATCAACAATTAAACCGCAGGCCTCGGCGACTTTGATGAAAATATCGGGACGAATAAAGCCGTCCAGCGGATGTTTCCAGCGAATTAATGCTTCCATTCCTATGAGCTTATCATTACGCAAAATATCAATTTGCGGCTGGTAATAAAGCTCGAACTCTTGCCGTTCTATGGCTTTGCGTAAATCGGCCTCAAGCCGTAAATGATAGAGGGCTTGAGCATTACGCTCCGAGGAATAATATTGGAAATTGCCTCGCCCTTCTTCTTTGGCATGGTACATAGCAAGATCGGCATTCTTGATAAAAGCCTCAGGCTGTACCGCATCGTCGGGCCAAATACTGATGCCTATGCTGGTCGAAATATAAAATTCCCGACCATATAACTTAAAAGGCGCGACAATTTGCTCCAACAGGCGCTCGGCGACATGGTTAATATCGTCAATGCTGTTTGCATTGCGGAGTAAAATCACAAATTCATCGCCACCAAAACGACAGAGTAAATGCTCGCTGGAAATACAAGATTGCAGTCGGCTTGATGCTTCGACCAGCAGTGCATCGCCCATGCTATGACCATAGGAATCATTAACATGCTTAAATCTATCGAGATCTAAAAACAATAGCGCCAGTTTCTCACCGGTTTGTTGCGCAGCTTGAATCGACTGTAATAAACGGCTAGAAAATAAGGAGCGATTTGGCAAGCCAGTAAGTACATCGTAATTAGCCAAACGGCGTAAATCGGCTTCAGTACGTTTACGCTCCGTAATATCAGAAAATACCACCACATAGTGGGTTACTTTCCCGTTAATGCTTTGCATCACCGACACGTTTAGCCACACAGGACAAAGTTGCTGATTGGCGCGGATTAACTCCCGCTCTCCAGTCCAAGACTGACTATCACGGAGAAGTTGCTTGATTTCCGATGCTAATCCGTCATTCATCTGTACGAATTGTGCAAATGGTTGCCCGACTAAGTCGTCAGAATCTATACCAATAATTTGTTGCGCAGCGTAATTCGCAACGCGAATACCGCCTTCGACATCTAAAATCAACACACCTTCAGAGGTATTGCCAAACGCTTTCGCCAATAAATTAATTTCATCCTCTAGCTGGCGTTGCACAGTAATATCGCTATAAATACCCGCGACCCGCTCAATTTCATTTGAGTGCTTATTGCGAGCAACTGGCCGCCCTCTAACCCTCAGCCATCCCCAATTACCGTCCTTACGCTGATAGCGATATTCGGCCTCGAATCGGTCAATCTCACCCGCCATCATGTTGTCCCACTGAGCGAGAGCTTTCTCCCTATCCTGCGGATGCACAGGCAAATCCTCTAAGCTCACCACAATCTCATTGGCATGCGTACCAAGCACCGAACCGCGATTATCAAGGTGAAATGCCTGAGTATTTTTATGCCACTCCCAGAGATCTGAGTCACTGCCGCGCAAAGACTGCCTTAACCTGTCCTCACTCTCCGTTAATGCCAGATTCATCTGCTTAAATGTATTGATCTGTCGTTGTCGATACCAAGCAAGACTTAAAGCAATAATAGAAAATAACAGCAGCAAAATACCTTTAAAACCTTGGGATAACCACCAATGCTGCTCAACATAAAAAGGATAAGAGAACGGCTTATCTGACCATATCCCATTAACTTGACTCAAAATATCTAGCACATAGCCACCCGCAGCTAATCCTGCGAGGTTGACCTGAGATTCCCCCTGCAACAAGACATAATGGCTATCTTCATCCTGATAACGTAATCGGTATTTAAATTGGATTGGCGAATCATCGAGGTAATCTAAGTTAGTGATTTGAAAACTCACCATATTCGCATCGGGTTTGATGGCCATCAGGTTACGCGGCAACAAAGATACCTCTGTCGTGTTGTTATAGTACACAGAGACAGATTCAAGCATCACATGGTCATCGGTTATACGATTGACCAGCCTATTGACATCGAGTCGCATCACTCCTTCAGGTGTTCCTAAGTAAAAGCCTGTTTTTGGCGAATAAAAATAAGCGCCCTCGTTCATTTCATCGGAAATCAAACCATCGAGTTGATTAAACATGGCGATATTGCCAGTTTGAATATCCTGACGAATCAAAGAATCAGCACAACCCACAAGATTTGACTTAGGGGTCTTTTGAATAAAAAACACTGAACTACAATTTAATTGCCATTCGGAAGTCAGTGAAACTAACGATTCCGCCTGCTGATGATATTCAAACAAACCTTTTTCATAGGAACCAAACCAGATAATTCCCGGGGACATTTCTTCAATATGGCTAATCGTTGGTTGTGCCGCAAAAGCATTAAATAAGTGCCGTTGATCATGAAACTCGTTTTGACTGTCTATGTAACCAAAGACTTTTTTACCGCCAACCCAAAGACGACCGTCAGAGGTACGATAAATCGTGCGGATCACTGGCCGCTTGGGGCCATCAAATTCGTTCGATGACTTATCAATATCAAATGGCTGGGGCTCATAGAGTCCCATTTCCCAAAAATAGAGTCCCGTGGTAGTCGCAATCCAGACGCGTCCTTTCAGTTTGGGATCCCGATAAGTTTTATATATGAGCTTATTTTTAAAGTCATCCTGACCGTGAGTCCATTTAGAAAAACTGCTGCCTTGCAAGGTCTCTTTATCAATAACAAAAAGACCACTGGTTGTTGAGATCAGTAAATAATGGTCCTCAAACTCACTAATATCATAAATACTTTCGTGGGGATTAAACCCCTCAATCGGAATGTTAACCGCTTTTTTACTGCCCTTAGCAACAAAATCTAAACTGGAAGAACCGAGCCAAACCCCTTCATCACTGGCATGTACAGACCAAGTCATGGCATCGCTCAGCTGATAGGGTTCATCTGCCGCATAAGTATCAAGAATGAAATCAGGCGGTGACGCTAACAATGCCAATCCATCACCAGAGCCTCCAACCCACATCAAGCCTGCATCATCAAACAACATGGCTTTCAGCGTTTCCATGTTGGCCTCAGCCTTCAACTCTTGCTGATAATTCTCAATCAACCGCGTCTCAGGCGACCATTTTAACAAGCCAATACGACTGGCAAACCACAAATACCCTTTAGCATCTTCAATGATCGCTGTGCTCCAATCGGGTAATTCTGGCACAGGTGTAATTTGATGAGCGATTTGATCTAATTGATAAACACCACGCCCTGTCGCAATCCAGATCCTATGTTGAGTATCCTCCAACATATCGAGAATACTGCCCATAGATTCGGTCCAAGGGTATTGGAACAGCCGTTCGCCCTTGTTATCGAGGAGCTCTAGTTGCAACTGCCCCGCAACCAACATGTGTCCATTGGGCATAAGCAATAACTTGCGCCAAGGAAGGTCGCGATTAACAGCTAATTGAGTGATAAGGCGAAGTTCTGACTTTGAAGGGGAAAACTCATAGATCTGACCATTATCAATTAATAATCGCCATGTTTTGCTATTCTTGCGGGCTGCCGATATCAGCGCACCACCTGGAAACTGCGGGAATAGATAGGGAGAACCAAATGCGGTAAATTGATTTTGCACTATATCGTAAAGGTAAATCGCGGCATTGGTGCTGACCAATAACTTGTCTCGGTCGATGTTCACCACTGTCGTTAAAAAGTCATCCGCAAGCCGTGATTCCGTGCCAATTTTATCAATGCGCCGCACCTTAGAATTACTGACCCGATACAAGCCCTGCTCAGTCGCTGCCCATACAAAACCGTAGTCATCTAAGGCTAAACCTCGGATGCTGGTGACAGCTAAACCGTCTCTATCGGTAAAAACACGCTGCACAAAGCCGCCCGCCCAAGCCGAATGGACGCTAATCAGTGAAAGGATGAAACATGTCAGAATTGTTCTAATTATTTTTGTTTGCATGTGACAACTTACTTCATACATATACCCAAACCACCTCAAAATGCAGAATTCAGCGGCTGATGTTAACGGCATGGTAACGCACTTTCAGCAAGGCTATTTATTGCTCCTGCATAAATGGCATTCACGACATATATGGCGATTGCAGCTATTTGCAGGCCTAGTGGGCTAAGTCAAAAATAGCCAACACCGCATAAAGTGCGTTACCCCGTGGTTAACATCAGCCACCGGGACGGAGCACCCAGGGCACTCCACTTCCGTGTTGCATCAATTCAAAAGGTAGCTACATTTTTTCATTGATGCGCCTTGAATTGAAGCCCCCTCGGCGCTCTGAAACTCGTATTTTGAGGTCGCTTGGGTATAACTGTACTGTAGCAGCTCAATCCCTTCAATTCATCCGCTTGTTTACATAAAAGTTACAAAAAAATACAGGCAATAAAAAAGCGCTCAAGTGAGCGCTTTTTTAATCGACAGCTAAATTACTTTTTCTTTGCCTTTGGGTTTGGCAAATCAGTAATAGAACCTTCGTACATTTCAGCCGCTAAGCCTACTGATTCGTGCAGTGTTGGGTGAGCGTGAATGGTTAATGCTAAATCTTCAGCATCACAACCCATTTCAATCGCTAGACCGATTTCGCCTAACAGCTCGCCGCCGTTAACACCCACAATAGCACCACCGATCACGCGGTGAGTGTCTTTGTCGAAAATCAGCTTAGTCATGCCCTCAGAGCAATCAGACGCAATCGCACGACCACTTGCAGCCCATGGGAAAGTTGCGGTTTCGTAAGCAATACCTTGCTCTTTCGCTTCTTTCTCAGTCAAACCAACCCAAGCTACTTCAGGGTCAGTGTAAGCAATTGATGGGATGACTTTTGGATCGAAATAGTGCTTCATGCCAGCGATAACTTCAGCCGCTACATGGCCTTCGTGCACGCCTTTGTGAGCCAACATGGGTTGACCAACGATGTCGCCGATAGCATAAATGTGCGGTACGTTAGTACGCAGTTGCTTATCAACCTTGATAAAGCCACGCTCATCAACGTTAACACCTGCTTTTTCAGCATCTAACGACTTGCCATTAGGTGCACGGCCAATAGCCACTAATACGGCATCGTAACGAACGGCTTCAGTTGGCGCGCTCTTACCTTCCATAGAAACATAGATACCGTCTTCACGTGCTTCAACCGCTGTGACTTTAGTTTCAAGGATCAGGTTGAATTTCTTCTTGATTTGCTTAGTAAATACGCGAACCACATCTTTATCAGCCGCAGGGATCACTTGGTCGAACATCTCAACCACGTCGATTTGGCTGCCTAAAGAAGCGTACACAGTACCCATTTCTAGACCGATAATACCGCCGCCCATCACTAACAACTTGCCTGGAACTTCTTTCAGTTCTAATGCGTCAGTCGAATCCCAAATACGTGGATCTTCATGCGGAATAAATGGCAGTTTGATTGGACGAGAACCCGCAGCAATGATCGCTTGCTCGAAAGTCACTTTAGTCACAGTGCCATCTTCAGCAGTCACTTCTAGCGTGTTAGGGCCAGTGAATTTACCAAAACCGTTAACCACGTTAACTTTACGCATTTTGGACATGCCGCCCAATCCGCCAGTTAATTGGCCAATGACTTTTTCTTTAAAGCCACGTAACTTATCTAAATCGATAGTTGGCTCGCCGAAGACCACACCGTGAGCGGCAACCGCTTTGGCTTCTTCGATAACTTTAGCAACGTGCAGTAAGGCTTTAGATGGGATACAACCCACGTTAAGACACACGCCACCTAAAGTGCTAAAACGTTCAACTATGATGGTTTCCAGACCTAAGTCAGCAGCACGGAAAGCCGCAGAATAACCTGCAGGACCTGCACCTAATACCACTACCTGAGTTTTGATTTCGTTACTCATGTTTTCCTCTAATTCTCATTCAATCCGTTGGAGGAGCTATCCTGCCAACCGAAAATGCGCCAGCGCGTAAGGTGGGCGCATTTTAACCTGTGTTTGATACTGATCACAATAAACAAAAGGCTGCTCAAGATGAGCAGCCTTATATGCTTACAGAACCAAAGTACGAATATCGGACAGAATTCCTGACAGCGTCACACTAAAACGTGCAGCCATGGCACCATCGATCACGCGGTGATCGTATGACAGTGACAGCGGCAACATCAATTTAGGTTCGAACTCTTTACCATTCCACTTAGGCTTAATTTCAGATTTAGACACACCTAAAATTGCCACATCTGGGTAGTTCACGATAGGCGTAAACGCCGTACCGCCAATACCACCTAAACTTGAAATGGTGAAACAGCTACCTTGCATATCAGCAGATTTCAGCTTGCCATCACGGGCACGGATAGAGATATCAGCCAGTTCACGAGATAACTCGATAATGCCTTTCTTATCCACGTCACGCACGACTGGCACAACCAAACCGTTTGGCGTATCAACCGCCACACCGATGTGGAAATACTTTTTCTGGATCAGTGATTCGCCATCAGAGCTTAAGCTCGAGTTGAACACAGGGAACTGTTGCAACGTTTTAGCCACAGCTTTCAGCATAAACACTAAAGGCGTGATCTTGTAATCGGCTTTTTTCTTCGCCGCTACATCGTTTTGCTGCTTGCGGAACTCTTCCATTTCAGTGATATCAGCTTCATCGAACTGAGTCACGTGAGGGATAGTTACCCAGTTGCGGTGTAAGTTAGGGCCAGAAATCTTCTGGATACGGCTTAATGGAATCTCTTCCACTTCACCAAACTTACTGAAATCAACTTTAGGTGCTGCAATCACTTGCAGACCGCCGCCATTACCTGAACCAACAGAAGTTGCCGCAGTCGCTTTCGGACGCGACAGTTCGTATTTAACATACGCCTGTACGTCTTCTTTCATGATGCGACCTTTACGGCCAGAACCTGTCACTTGGGTCAAGTCGACACCAAACTCACGGGCTAAACGACGTACAGCAGGAGACGCATGTACCGCACCGGTAGACACAGGGGTACCTGCGCTTGGGTGATGGGGTACTGGTGGACGGCTTGCAGGTGCAGCAACGGGCGCCGCGCTCACTGGAGCAGGAGCCGCCGCTTGTGCAGCAGGTGCTGGAGCACTTGCTGTTGCAACAGAAGTCGTCTCAATCGTCGCAATGACGCTACCTTGAGAAACCTTGTCACCCACTTTAACAGTCAAAGACAGCAGTTTACCGGCAAATGGCGCTGGCACTTCCATGGTGGCTTTGTCAGTTTCAAGGGTAATCAAACCTTGGTCAGCAGTGATTTCATCACCGACAGACACGAGCACTTCGATCACATCGACATTGCTGGCATCGCCAATATCCGGCACTTGAATTTCTTTTACCGCAACCACGCTTGCCGCAGGTGCTGCGGCCACTGGTGCAACCGTCGCGGCTGGAGCCGCTTGGGCAGCAACGGTTGGCGCGGCTGCAGGTGCAGCGCCGCCCACTTCAAGCATGATGACTAAAGAGCCTTGCGACACTTTATCGCCAACTGCGACTTTAACGTCTTTAACCACACCCGCGAAAGGTGATGGCACGTCCATGGTCGCTTTGTCTGTTTCTAGGGTAATTAAACCGCTATCAACCTCAATCTTGTCACCGACAGCAACCAGGACTTCGATAACCGATACATCAGTGTCGCCACCGATATCTGGTACTGTCACTTCAACCACTTTGGTTGCGCCCGTCGCAGGAGCAGCAGCCACAGGGGCAGGAGCCGCTTGAACTGGTGCAGATGCTGGTGCCGCCTGAGCGGGTGCTGCAACTGGAGCCGGAGCGGCTGCTGCCGCGCCCGCCGCTTGCATCATAGCAATCAAAGTACCTTCAGATACTTTATCGCCCACAGCCACTTTCAATTCGGCTAAAACACCGGCGAAAGGCGCTGGAATATCCATAGTCGCCTTGTCGCTTTCGACGGTAAGAATCGATTCTTCTGCAGCTAGGGTATCACCCACAGCCACACAAATTTCGATCACTTGCACTTCATCGCCGCCGATATCAGGAACAAAAACTTCTTTTAATTCAGCCATTTTTATTGCCTCTTACGCGTACTGTGGATTGATCTTGTCAGCGTCGATACCATATTCTTTAATGGCTTTTGCTAACACATCGACAGGCAGCTCTTTGCGATCAACCAGTGATTTCAGTGCCGCAATAACGATGAACTTAGCATCCACTTCGAAGTGGTGACGCAGATTCTCGCGGCTGTCTGAACGACCGAAACCGTCAGTACCTAACACTTTGTAATCGGTAGGAATATAAGCACGTAACTGTTCGCCGTAAATCTTCATATAGTCAGTCGCGACGATTGCAGGTGCATCACTTGAAATCACTTGGCTGATATAGGCTTGTTTTGGCGTTTCGGTTGGGTGCAGCATGTTCCAACGCTCAGCGGCTTGACCATCGCGAGTCAATTCGTTGAAGCTAGTTACGCTAAATACGTCGGCAGTAATACCGAAGTCTTTCGCCAGTGCTTGCGCCGCTTTACGAGTTTGTTCAAGGATAGTGCCACAGCTCATTAACTGAACTTTGCCTTTACCTGAACCCGCAACCGTTTCTAACTTGTAGATACCTTTCACTATGCCCACTTCCGCGCCTTCTGGCATGGCTGGTTGCTCATAGTTTTCGTTCATTGTGGTCAAGTAGTAGAAGATATCTTCTTGATTCTCGCCGTACATACGACGGATACCATCTTGTACCACAACGGCGATTTCGTAGCCGTAGGTTGGATCGTAAGTAATACAGTTAGGGATAGTGTTCGCCAATACGTGGCTATGACCATCTTGATGCTGTAAACCTTCGCCGTTAAGCGTTGTACGACCTGAAGTACCGCCCACTAAGAAACCACGAGCACGCATGTCACCCGCAGCCCAAGCCATGTCGCCAATACGTTGGAAACCGAACATTGAGTAGTAGATGTAGAACGGGATCATAGGTGTATCATTGACTGAGTAGCTCGTCGCTGCTGATACCCATGAAGACATAGCGCCGAGTTCGTTAATCCCTTCTTGCAATACTTGGCCGGTTTTATCTTCACGGTAGTAAGCAACTTGGTCAGAATCCTGCGGAATATATTTTTGGCCTTCGTGAGCATAAATACCCACTTGACGGAACAAACCTTCCATACCGAAAGTACGAGCTTCGTCAGGAATAATTGGCACAATATTTTTGCCAATTTTCTTGTCTTTCAGCAGAGCTGTCAGAACACGAACGAATGCCATAGTCGATGAAATTTCACGGCCGTTAGAGCCCTGTAAAATCGAATCGAAAATCTTCAGTGACGGCACTTCCATCTCTTCGGTGAACTTTTGACGACGTTGTGGCACGCTACCATGCAGCGCTTCACGACGGCTCATCATGTACTTCACTTCTTCAGAATCTGGACCTGGGTGATAGAAAGGCAGATCTTCTAACTGGTCATCTGGGATCGGAATATTGAAACGATCGCGGAAGTAACGGATAGACTCGATACCCATTTTCTTCACGTTGTGAGCGATGTTTTTACCTTCACCCGCATCACCTAAGCCGTAACCTTTTACAGTCTTAGCTAAAATCACCGTTGGGCGACCTTTGGTTTTTTGTGCGTGATCTAAGGCAGCGTACACTTTCACAGGATCATGACCGCCACGGTTTAAGCGCCAAATGTCATCATCTGACATGTTAGCCACCATTTCGGCCGTTTCAGGGTACTTACCAAAGAAGTGTTCGCGTGTATAAGCGCCACCTTTGGCTTTACAGTTTTGGTATTCACCGTCAACGGTTTCTTCCATTAACTGCAGTAACTTACCGCTAGTGTCACGGGCCAATAATGGATCCCAGTAACGACCCCAAATCACTTTAACCACTTCCCAGCCTGCGCCGCGGAATTCGCCTTCAAGTTCTTGGATAATCTTACCGTTACCACGCACAGGGCCATCAAGACGCTGTAAGTTACAGTTAACGATGAAGACTAAGTTATCTAATTCTTCACGGGCCGCTAAACCAATCGCACCTAAGGCTTCTGGCTCGTCACACTCACCGTCACCTAAGAAACAGTAAACGGTTTGTGCTGAACAATCTTTCAGACCACGGTCAGTCAGATATTTCAGGAAACGCGCCTGATAAATAGCTTGGATAGGACCTAAGCCCATAGAAACCGTTGGGAATTGCCAGTAATCCGGCATCAGTTTTGGATGTGGGTATGAAGACAGACCCTTGCCATCCACTTCTTGACGGAAATTAGCCAGTTGGTCTTCGCTTAAACGACCTTCTAAGAATGAACGCGCATAAATACCAGGGGCGATATGGCCTTGGAAATACACTAAATCGCCACCGTCTTTTTCATTGGGTGCGCGGAAGAAGTGGTTAAAACATACGTCATAAATAGTCGCGCTTGAGGCGAAGCTTGAAATATGGCCGCCTAATTCTAAATCTTTCTTAGAACCACGAAGCACCATAGCTAAAGCGTTCCAACGGATGATGGCGCGAATGCGACGTTCCATCTCTTGGTTGCCAGGCATGTGCGGCTCTTGACCCGCAGGGATAGTGTTCAGGTAAGCCGTTGTGGCGTTATAAGGCAAGTGAGTGCCATTACGACGCGCTTTATCGATCAGCTTTTCTAGTAAAAAATGCGCGCGCTCTGGGCCTTCCTGTTCCAACACGGCTTGCAGGGCATCAACCCATTCCTGAGTCTCTAACGGATCTACGTCTTGTAGCATATCTTCAGACATGACACTGTCCTTCTCTATATACATGATAATGAATGGTGTTTGCGGCATATTCCGATTTAGCTGGCAGCTAAATCACAGAACTTAAGCGCCACTCTTTAAACGGCGCAAGCTTCGCTGCAACCGGCTATCTTCTTCCCGCACAGATAACATCACCTCTTCGATGTAACTTAAGTGTTCATTCGAGGCTTCTCTGGCGGCGTCGGGATCACGACGAACGATGGCAGCGAGCAAGGCCCGTCTGTGATCGTTAGCCATAGTAGAAGCTTCTTCGCGGCGGCTTAAAAGCTCCAGGTTTTGCGCCACATTTTGATGCAGCACAGGGGTTAAACTAAGAACGAGGTGTAACATAGCCACGTTATGTGACGCTTCCGCCACAGCACGATAAAAACGCACAATCGCAGCAGCTTTTTGTTCGATATCGGTGGCGGCTTCCACCTCGAGGATCATACGCTTGATATTTTGCATATCGGCGTCGGTACCACGCAGGGCCGCAAAATAGGCCATCATGCCTTCGGTGGCATGGCGGAACTCCAGTAAGTCGTACTGACTCTCTGGATCTGAATTCATCAGTTCAACAATAGGATCGGCAAGGGTCTGCCAGAGTTGTTCTTTGACATAAGTACCACCGCCTTGGCGGCGCATTAACAGTCCTTTTGCCTCAAGCTTTTGAATAGCTTCACGCAAAGAAGGTCGAGACACTTCAAACTGGATCGCCAGTTCGCGTTCAGGCGGTAACTTCTGACCGGGCTGTAAACTCCCCTCTAAGATCATTTGCTCTAATTGCGCCATGATCACGTCAGAAATTTTTGGCTGATTAATTTTACTATAGGCCATCAGGCGCTCAGCTCCGTTGTAAATTGGTCTTACCAATTTTTTTGAGTGAGCGCACTTTATCAAATCAGCGTTTTGATGTCCAGATTGAAGATCACTCCTTAAAAGCGATCTCGATCAAAAGCACTCACGAAGAGAGAGCATAGCGGAAAAAAATGTTTATGGGGTCAGACCATTTGACAAAAGCACGGGCTTCGCCCTACTAGGCGCTGCAAAAAGCGCAGCGGATAGATTCTAGGCTCTAGATTCTAGACTAGAAGGAGCACTACGACGCCCTAGCAGCGAAGCGTTCTCGATTCTAACAGCGAAGCATCCTTCTTTTAGCTCACCAATCCGAAAATGGTCAGTAATGAAAGTATTGCAACAATAAGTGTAAAGTTACGTTTACTGAGCACTAATAATGCTAAGGTTGATTGTACACATATAGGTGCACTTGCGACCTCAGGTAAAGGTTGTGCCGCTAATGCCGTTTCAGCAACCACAGTGCGAGCGCTCACATTTAAGGTCAATCCATTACGGCGCCACGCCGCTAAACCTTCACTAAATTGACCACTTAAGGCATAACCAAAGGCGAAAATCCGGCTCGGTAACCAATCCAGTATCGTAATCACTTCGTTGACTAAGGGTAGCTCTAGAGATTTACGGGCATTCTCTTCGGCATAAAAACGTACCGTGCAATACAGTACCGCACCGACTGGACCTAAAAAAATGAAAAACAGCGCCACGGCACCATAATAACGATAGTTAATCCAAGCAACACTTTGCCCCACTTTGGCACCAAGGTCTTTCTCGGATACAGCATCTAAACACTCGCTACAATCGAGTTCGGCGGCATAATGGTAACAAGCTTGGACGTCTGAGCGACAAGCGGCTTGCATATATTTTTTGAAAATATCACGCTGTTTCTGATGGTTAAAACAAACCACTGCCACAACAATCCATAGTGCTAAACTTAATAAGCCCCAAAACATTCCCGCCACTAACCAAGATAAAACATATACCAACAAGGCTGGTAGCACTAACGCCAACGCCATCATCACGCTTGTCAGTGACGCTTTATCACCGAAAAATGTTGTCTGATAGGATTGCAGTAAACGATCAAATTGCCATGATGAAGGAAGAAATTTAAGTCGCTCCACTAAAATGGCGACCAAGAGTGAAAATAATGCCATGGGCTGTACCTCTATAATTTGTCCATAAATAGTCTAGGTTTATATGGAATACGTCTAAAATCCAAAAAGTTAAGTGATTAACTAAGAGCGCAACGCCTGAGTATATTCCTTTAACTTGCCTAAATATCCTTCCCAATCAAAACTTTGCCCTGGGTCCGTTTTCCGCATTGGCGCAATATCACAATGACCCACAATCCGTTCAATACTCAGCAATGGATATTCTACCAGTAGGGCTTGTGTTAACTCGATGAGTGACTGATATTGCTCAGGAGTGTAAGGCTCAGTATCTGTGCCTTCCAGTTCAATACCAATGGAAAAATCATTACAATTCTCTCTCTCACCATAACGAGACACCCCAGCATGCCAAGCCCTGTCATTACAGCTTACATATTGGACACGCTCGCCATGGCGGCGGATCAAAAAGTGCGCCGACACTTGCAAGCCCTGCAACGGTGCAAAGCTGGAATCGGCATTAGTATCTAAACACCCTTGAAATAATTGATCAATGTAAGGTAATCCAAAGCAGCCTGCGGGCAGACTAATATTGTGGATCACTAACAAACTCACTTCATTCAAGGGACGTTGATTAAAATGTGGCGACTCACAACGCCTCGCACTATCACACCAACCCGAATCAAACCGCATGATGAGCTTATCCTCTATGCCACATATACTGGCTTACTCTAACAGTATTCCTCCAAGCAAAGAAGAAACCCTGCGCACGGAACTTACTGACTGAGCTCTCTTTTAACATTGAGATCATGGAGCAAACCATCCACTCTCAATTTAAATAAGGCTGCAGCTTACTCCTTTTGCTCAATCTGCCAACCTGTTCCGTGAGACCTAAGGCCGTGGTAATCTTAACCTAAAATGCAAGTAGGCCGTAATGCAAGGACTCCGCTTATGTTAGAAAACGATATCCGCCAATCAGTAAAATCAGCCCTCAGTGAAGACTTAGGTGGCACCGAAATCAACGATCAAACCAAAGCCATCGCTTATGGCGACATCACAGCAATGTTGATCCCCGCCGATAAGTACGCTGAAGCCACTTTAATCACCCGTGAAGAAGGCGTTTTTTGTGGTAAAGCATGGGCAGAGCAGGTTTTTAACCAACTCGGTGGTGAAGTCGCACTGCATTGGCATGTGGATGATGGCGATCTAGTATTACCCAACCAGCTATTATGTGAATTATCAGGTCCTGCGCGCGCTATTCTCACTGGCGAACGCACGGCAATGAACTTTATCCAAACACTTTCTGGTGTTGCCACCTTAACCAAACATTATGTCGATAAACTGGCGGGGACTCACACTCACTTGTTAGATACTCGCAAGACAATTCCAGGCCTACGCACGGCACAAAAGTATGCCGTCACCTGCGGTGGCGGAAAAAACCATCGTATTGGTTTATATGATGCTTTTTTGATTAAAGAAAACCACATTATGGCCTGTGGCGGCATTCGCCAAGCCGTAGATACCGCCCGCAGCTTGTACCCGAATAAACCCGTTGAAGTCGAAGTGGAGTCACTCGAAGAGCTCGCCTTAGCACTCGACTCTGGCACAGATATCATAATGTTAGATAACTTCGACATCACTAAGATGGTCGAAGCGGTTGAAATGAACAATCAATATAAAGCTAAAGGCGCCGGCGCTAAGCTTGAAGTCTCTGGTAATGTCACCTTAGATACCTTAGCCGAATTTGCCAAAACAGGGGTGGACTATATCTCAGTTGGCGCACTCACTAAGCATGTTCGCGCCTTAGATTTATCACTCAGATTAAAAGCTTAAAACCGCTAGATGTTAGCTGGCAGTGGAATGTTCTCGCAAAGTACTGTAAGCACATTCCACTCATAAAATATTAAGGCGAAATGCATTTTTTTGTAGGGCTCCAGCAAACAAAATGACGAAATTACGTCTGTACTATCATACTCAGCATTCACCCTCACGAAGCACCCAACCCGCCACCATTTCATGTCACCAATTTGACGACATAGAGAGACACGCCAGCTAAACTGATATTGTCAAAAAGTTGTTATAACCTAACATGTCGATAAGTTAGCCTTTTATACAAAAACAACACTTTATTAGTACTTTATACTTAACTTTTGTTTCCTTTTACCTAACTTTGTACTAACTTTTACCAAGGCGAGATGGCCGTTTGGTCAACCTCACCTAAGGTCAGCACTGGGATTCTTTTTAAAATTGCCTAGTTCACGTTTTTTGAGAGGCATATTTTTGAAAACGTTAGCCTAAGGTGCGGTTGCCGAAACAATTTATTCAAATAAGCGCTAACCCAGCATTAACTTAGTGCTAATTTAGCAAAGCGAGCTTGGATAAATCAGCATGAGTCATTACACATGGGTCATTCAAGATCATCGGTGTACTGTTGATGTTACATAGATCATATAAATGATTTTATTGACATAAATGAGTTATAAAGTTTGATGAGATAAAACAATTTATAGAGTAAAACAGCGGTTAGGTTAAACACTCTATTCAACCACAGTAAGTCACTAAATAGTTAGCTGGAGAGAAAAATGAAGGCCATGAATTTAAACAAAGCATTAAATAAAAAAGCTCAGGGTTTTACTCTGATCGAACTAATGATCGTAGTCGCCATTATCGGTATTTTGGCAGCTGTTGCTTTACCAGCATACCGTGATTATGTTGGTTCAGCCCATGGTGGTGCAGCCATGAAAGCAATTGCATCATATACGACTAAAGCTGTGACATGTACTCAATCAGGTATTAGTTGCGATACTTTACCAGCAGATGTTGCTGCAGCCCCTGGAATGTCATTAACTGGACTTGCTGCAGAAGGAGCTGGTGGAACACTAGTGTTTGCAGAAGGTTCATGTACACTTACAGCAACTATATCTCCTGAAGGTAGAGTTACATACGGAATTGTTAACGTAGGCACTGGAGCCACAGCCGCCCAATGTACTGCAGGGGCAGGTTTATAGTTTAGTAAGTATATTTACTTCATAAATGGCAGCGCAGCTGCCATTTAACCTTTAATACATTTAGGTTTTAAAGATGCCCACAACCGGCCTTCATTTAGGTTTATCCACCCTATTTATCCGTAAAGGTCTGCTAAATGAAGAGCAGATGGCTAACGCCATCACTAAATCCCGTCAAAACAAACACGCCCTTGTAAGCACTTTAGTTCAAAGTAAGCTGGTCTCTGCCCGTGCAATAGCCGAGCTTTGCTACGAAGAATACGGCACACCATTACTCGATCTTAATGAGTTTGATCTTGCTTCCATTCCTGAGGATTTTCTCAATAAGAAACTCATTGAGAAACACCGTTGTTTACCCTTATTTAAACGCGGGAATCGCCTCTATATCGGCACATCCGACCCGACCAACATTGCAGCCCTCGAAGACTTTCAATTTAGTGCAGGGCTGCATGCCGAAGCCATTCTGGTTGAAGAGGATAAACTTGCTAAGGCGCTGGAAAAAATTCTCGAAGAAGATATCAGCGGTCTCGATTTAGGCGGCATGGACGAAGCTGCGCTGGCAGCGATAGAAATTACTGATACCGACAGACGTAGCGAAGAGTCTACTGGTGAGAGTAGTGACGATGCGCCTATTGTTATCTATATCAATAAAATTTTAACCGATGCCATCCGCAAAGGTGCGTCAGATTTACACTTTGAACCCTATGAGAAACGCTACCGCATACGGTTTCGCATTGACGGTATTCTGCACGAAGTCTCTGAACCGCCGATTAGCCTCGCTGGTCGTTTATCGGCACGACTAAAGGTAATGTCGAAACTCGATATCGCCGAACGGCGCGTGCCGCAGGATGGTCGAATTAAGATGAAGCTTTCCCGCACTAAATCTATCGACTTTCGGGTAAGTACCTTGCCGACGCTCTGGGGTGAAAAGATTGTAATGCGGATTTTAGACTCATCCTCCGCACAATTGGGCATTGAAAAGCTCGGTTACGAACCCGACCAAGAAAAGCTCTACCTTGAGATGCTAGCAAAGCCCCAAGGGATGATTTTAGTGACAGGCCCAACAGGCTCAGGTAAAACCGTCTCCCTTTACACTGGGTTAAATATTCTCAATACAGAAGAGCGTAATATTTCTACCGCTGAAGATCCGGTTGAGATTAACCTTGAGGGTGTAAACCAAGTTCACATTAATTTAAAGGCAGGGCTAACCTTCGCGTCCGCTTTACGTTCATTTCTACGCCAAGACCCCGATGTGGTGATGGTCGGGGAAATCCGCGATCTTGAAACTGCAGAGATTGCCATTAAAGCGGCACAAACGGGTCACTTAGTCTTATCAACCTTGCATACTAACTCGGCAGCCGAAACCTTAACCCGTTTAATCAATATGGGTGTTCCAGGCTACAACATAGCTAGCTCTGTGAATCTGATTATTGCCCAGCGCTTAGCGCGTCGTCTATGCCCCGAATGTAAACAAGCGGAAGTGATCCCCGAGCATGAATTACTTCGTCTAGGTTTTGCCCAAGCACAAATTACTCAGGGCTTTACCACCTTTAAACCCATTGGCTGCGAACATTGCTCTGCAGGCTACAAGGGACGGGTTGGCATTTATGAAGTGATGAAAATGTCTGACGAAATAGCCCGCACTATCATGGAAGGGGGGAACTCTTTACAAATCGCCTCCCAAGCTAAAGCGCAAGGAATGCGGGATTTGCGTCAATCGGGATTATTGAAAGTGATCCACGGTGTTACTAGCATTGCAGAAGTCAATCGCGTCACAAGTTTTGGCTAAATCCAATCTTTATGTCTAAAGTTACGTCTAAAATTCAGGCAATAGCGCATTATTACTCGTATATTTGAATCTTAGAGTCCAAACTATTTCGCAAGCACAGCGTTCAGTTAACTAGAAATCTAGAACGATTTATTTACAGGGATAATTTATGGCTACGGCAACGACCACAAGAAAGCCTCGCACCAAGAAAGCCGAGCAAAAAAGCCAACCAAAAATCTATACCTTTGAATGGAAAGGCCTAAATCGCGACGGTAAGAAGACTGCAGGTGAACTCAGAGGCGCAACTGCCGCCGAAATCCGTAGTCAGTTAAAATCCCAAGGAGTTAACCCTAAGAGCGTTCGTAAGCAGTCCTCTGCGCTATTTAAGTTAGGTGATCCGAAAATCACCCCTATGGATATTGCCATGATGACCCGCCAAGTTGCGACTATGCTAGCGGCGGGCGTACCTTTAGTGACCACTATTGAGCTACTCGGCCGTGGTCACGAAAAAGCTAAGATGAGGGAACTATTAGGAAATATCCTCAGCGAAATTCAATCTGGCATTCCTTTATCTGATGCAATGCGTCCCCATAGACGCTACTTCGATGAGCTATATGTTGACCTAGTTGCAGCAGGTGAACATTCAGGTTCACTAGACTTGGTCTTCGATCGCGTGGCTACTTACAGAGAGAAAACGGAAGCTCTCAAATCCAAAATTAAGAAGGCCATGTTCTATCCGGCTGCTGTTGTCATAGTCGCACTATTAGTAACAACATTATTACTTCTATTTGTAGTGCCTCAATTCGAAGAGATATTCAAAGGCTTTGGCGCTGAACTACCCGCCTTTACTCAATTAGTACTACACATTTCCCGCGGCTTACAATCCTCTTGGTATATCTTCTTAACAGCTATCGTCGGCGGAGTATTTTTGTTCGTTCGAGCCCACAGAAACTCACAAATTGTGCGAGATAGAGTCGATGAAGCTGTGCTTAAAATCCCCGCTATTGGGCCTATATTACATAAAGGTGCCATGGCACGATTCGCCCGCACTTTAGCAACTACTTTCGCCGCGGGCGTGCCGTTAATTGATGGTCTAGAGTCTGCCGCTGGCGCATCTGGTAATGCGGTATACCGCAAAGCCATTTTAAAAATCCGTCAAGAAGTGATGGCAGGGATGCAGATGAATGTGGCTATGCAAACCACAGGGCTTTTCCCCGACATGTTAGTGCAAATGGTGATGATAGGCGAAGAATCCGGTTCACTGGATAACATGCTCAATAAAGTATCAACCATCTACGAAATGCAAGTAGATGATGCGGTTGATGGCTTATCAAGCCTGATAGAACCGATTATGATGGTGGTCATCGGTACTGTCGTTGGCGGGTTAATTGTTGCTATGTACTTACCTATCTTCCAGATGGGTAAAGTTGTTAGCGGCTAGTTTAATTTCTCATCCTCAAAATATAAATAAGAACATCAAATGTCAGAATTTATCTCCATTTTGGGCCAGTCTCTAAACCAGAGTCCTTGGCTCTTTATTGTTTTAAGCTTTATTTTTGCCGCCACCATAGGCAGTTTTTTAAACGTAGTGATCCACAGATTTCCTGTGATGATGAAACGGGAATGGCAGCAAGAATGTAATCAGTATTTGCAGGAGTACCACGCTGAGATAGTCACACAAATCGGTATTGATAAACTCAATACACCTATAGATAGCTTCCCCGAAAAATATAATCTTGTGGTGCCGGGTTCTGCTTGCCCTAAGTGCAAAACGGCGATTAAACCTTGGCATAATTTACCTGTATTCGGCTGGTTAATGCTCAAGGGAAAATGCGCCGCCTGTCACGCCCCCATTTCCGCCCGCTACCCAATAATTGAATTCATCACAGGGCTACTTGTTGCGACTTTAGCGTGGCACTTTGGTCCAAGCTGGCAATTTGTCTTTGCGAGCATACTGACATTTGTACTTGTCGCCCTTACTGGTATCGATCTTGATGAGATGCTGCTGCCAGATCAAATGACGTTACCGTTACTTTGGCTCGGCTTGATCATCAATCTAAATCATACCTTTGCGAGCCCAACCGATGCCATTATCGGTGCGGCAGCTGGCTATTTAAGCTTGTGGTCCATTTTTTGGCTATTTAAGATCCTCACTGGCAAGGAAGGCATGGGCTATGGGGACTTTAAACTGCTCGCCGTTTTCGGTGCTTGGCTCGGCTGGCAAATGCTGCCGCTGGTCATTTTACTTTCGTCCTTAGTCGGAGCACTGGTCGGCATCACTATGATTGTAAGTAAACGCCTCAAGCAAGGTAATCCCATCCCATTTGGACCTTATATTGCTGCCGCAGGCTGGATAGCCTTGCTATTTGGACAACAGATTGTTGATTGGTACTTAAGTACGTTATAGAACAGGCTTCACTTAAGGATAACGGAACGTTCGCAAGCTTACTCACTGAACGCTTCGCTTACCGTAAGGGCGAAGCCCGTTCCGTAGACTGCAAGGACAAAGTCCGTCCTAGCAGCGTAGCGTCCTTCATAGCTTTTAAGAGAGTTTTATGTCCAAATTTGTTGTTGGTTTAACGGGTGGGATTGGTAGCGGTAAAACGACTGTTGCCAATTTATTCGCCGCAGAAGGCATTACCTTAGTCGACGCCGATATCGTTGCCCGCGACGTTGTAGCTCAGGGTTCAAAAGGACTTGAGGCCATCGTTAGCCATTTTGGCATTGAGATGTTAACGCCTGAGGGTGAACTCGATCGCGCCAAACTGCGGCAACGGATATTTAGCCACCCTGAAGAACGTGAATGGTTAAACCAGCTATTGCACCCGATGATCCGCCAAGAAATGCTAGCACAGGTAGAAAAAGCAACCTCGGCCTATGTAATTATGGTCGTGCCCTTGCTATTTGAGAACGGGTTAGATAGGTTAGTCAATCGGACTTTAGTGGTGGATATTTCGCCAGAGTTGCAAATCAGCCGCACCATAAAAAGGGACAATGTTGATGTATCTCAAGTAAATAACATCATTAATAGCCAATTGAGCCGCAGCGAAAAACTCGCCCGAGCCGACGACATTATTGATAATCAGGGAGAGATATCAACCTTAAAACGAGAGGTGCTAGCATTGCACCAACGCTATTTACAACTATCTGGTACTCATAACGCCCATGACTGAATTAGTTTACGAACAGCCCCTAAACGAGAAAATTCGCAGCTACTTGCGGCTCGAATACCTCGATAAACAGCTGCAAAGTAACCTAAGCAATGACCACCAACATAGATGTTTTTATCCGCTGTTTTCCCTCTGTGAATTGTCTGAACGCTGCGATTATCGCAATGAAGTATTAAAAGATATTGAGCGGCACTTGCTGCAACTGAACAAATGGCAAGAATTAGATCACGTCGACCACCAGCAAATCAATATCTATATCAACGCCCTCACCCAAGCCCGCGAACCGTTACAAAAGCCTGAACGCTTCGGCAGCCAATTAAAACAAGACAAATTTATTTCCGCACTACGACAACGCTTCGGCATGCCAGGTGCTTGCTGTAACTTCGACCTACCACAACTGCATTATTGGCTATCTAAACCTTGGGAAGAAAAACAGCACGATTATCGCTCTTGGATAGCGCATTTCGAACCTTTACTTACCCCGATCACGTTACTACTTCAACTTACTCGTAGCACGTCCCATTACGACAATGCCGTTGCCCACGCAGGCTTTTATCAAGGTGACAGTGCCCAAGCACTTGCTTTGGTAAGGGTTAAAGTCGATGCTTCCCACGGGTGTTATCCTACGATTAGCGGCCATAAAAACCGTTTCGCTATCCATTTTGTGCAGTTTGAACAACAACGCCACTCCGACCGTTCAATTGATTTCTTACTGGCTACCTGTGCATGAAGCCTTTACACTAATGGCCTGAAAGACATTCGTATTGGCGGCCGCTTTATCGCCGTTAACCAAGAGAACAATTATGCCATTGACCGTTAACTGCCCTATCTGCAAAGCCCCTGTCGAGTGGGTGCCACAATCTGCATTTAAACCTTTTTGCAGCGAGCGCTGTAAGTTGATCGACCTCGGCGATTGGGCGTCAGAAAAACACGTCATCCCAGTCAAAGCCGAATTTGATCCAGAAGCATTTGATGAATTTGATCTCGATGAAGGCGATTTTTTTAAAGAGTAATTTGTGGGTTTATACACGAATCACTCAGCTCAAGCCTTTAATGCACTTACTTTTACCCACTCATTAATCGATAAATATTATGACTAAACGCATCCATGTTGCCGTCGGCATTATTACTAACTCGGTCGGTGAAATTCTGTTGGCAAAACGCCCAGAACATTTACATCAAGGTGGGAAATGGGAATTTCCTGGCGGTAAAGTTGAGACAGGCGAAACTGTCACTCAGGCATTGATCCGTGAACTCAAAGAGGAAGTCGCGCTCAATGTCACTGATAGTCAGCCATTTATGGCGTTGAGTTTCGACTATCCCGATAAACAAGTGCTACTCGATATCCATTCAGTCACAGAATTTAACGGCACAGCTCAAGGCCTTGAAGGTCAGCTTATCGCTTGGGTCACTAAAACCGACTTAACCAATTACGACTTCCCCGAGGCTAATAAGCCTATTCTTGAAAAAATTCTGGCTCAGTAATCAAGTAATTTACCTCATCATCTCAATGTGTTCTATCCCCGAATCGCGATTCGGGGATGAACTATTTCAATGCCTTAACTCCGAAAAACATGTAATTATGTGATCGTTAAGCTGATAGATATTAGCAATGCGTGATCTTGCTTGCAGCAAATCAATTAATCGCTTTAATCGCATCCAGAATAATGTTTGAATCGAATTTCATTCTTTCTCTTCGATTTCGAGGGCGCATCATGCACAATAACGTTAAGGCATTCCTAGCCACTACCGCCTTATTTTTTAGTTGTCAGGTATTAGCCAATGGTGGCTGTGGATTTGAAGAACAACAACAGGGTTTAATTGCGACCTGCAGTGAGGAGAAACAAGAAGTGATTTTAACTGGCATAGTAGAAGCACAACATTTAGTCACAGATCTCAATGAGTTTGCCGAAGGGTATAAAACCTATCAAGTCGATACCAGTGCAATCACCCCACTTAAAAGCATCACTAAACCTACAGAAATTGTAGTGATCATTGGTACTTGGTGCCCAGATTGTCACCGGGAAACGCCGCGCTTTATCCGTATTATGGAAGAAGTCGCTAATCCCAATATTAAAGTGACCTATATTGGTGTCGACCGAACGAAAAAAGATCCCGAAGGCTTAGCCGCAAAATACGATTTTACCCGCATTCCAACCTTTATTGTGCTGCAGCAAGGTAAAGAAGTTGGCCGCATCGTAGAGCGTCCAACGGTTTCCTTAGAAAAAGATCTCGCCGATTTATTGAAATAATCGCCACAGTACAAACAATAAAGGCCGCATCGCGGCCTTTGGTTTTTATCATGTTTCAATAAAATATTAGCTGACTTCGTCAATAATCCGCTGAGCTAACATCACTAAAACACCTTCACGTAATGCGCCGCCAGATAAGGCTAAATGCTCGATCCCCAGCAACTCAAACAAAGCCAATAGAATAGCGACACCCGCAGCAAAAGTCGGTGCTCGCTCACTGCAAAGCCCAACAATCCCCATTAAGCTAATATCTTCTTGAGCGAGGATCTCAGCCTTCAACTGAGTAAGCACATCGAGTGTGATAGTTTCAGATAACCCTCGGTGTAGTAACACTTCTACCACGGACTGTACAGCGCCGGAGGCACCAACGACACAATGCCAACCAAGATCACGTAGGGTTTGTCTATGCTCTGCTAATGCGATTAGCACTTGCTGCTTAGCATCATCGAAATCTAACTGCTGCAGCGGCAAACTGCTGAAAAATTGGCGATTATAAGTCACGCTACCAAAGGGCAAACTGGTTTTGAACAGCACTTGATGCCCATCGCCAATGATAAACTCTGTACTCGCACCACCGATATCAATAACCAAGCGACGGCCTTGACCACAAGTGGTCGCCACCATACCTTGATAGATAAGCTCTGCTTCACGCATACCAGAGATAATTTCGATCGGATGACCTAAGAGTGGCAATGCACGCTGATTAAACTCATCAGCATTGCTAATACTGCGAAGAGTTGCAGTTGCAATCACAGCAACATTGTTTGCTTCAATCTTATGTTGCACCAACATCTGGGCAAACATACTCAAACAGTCGAGGCCGCGCTGCATGACATCGGGGCTTAATTTGCCATCGTTGCCTATGCCTTCGGCGAGCCTCACCTTGCGTTTATATTTCGCAATAATATGCGGCTGACCACCACGGGTTTTGGCGATCAGCATATTAAAACTATTTGAGCCTAATGTTATAGCGGCATAAGCGGGTGTTGGCATTTACGAATGTCTACGTGTCCTATCATGACGAGGAGGGCGAGCACCACTGCGTTGAGCACCTGGGCGGCTTGCCCCTGAACGATCACGCAAGTTTCGAGTGCCGCTAGGGTGTTTACGGTGAATCTTCGCTGGCGTAGGAATATCGGCCAGTAAAGCTTCACTGTCGTAGTTACTTACTGGAATCGAATGATTGATGTAGCTTTCGATTGCAGGCAAGTTCAATGCGTACTCTTCACAGGCAAAGCTTATCGACATGCCTTTGTTGCCCGCACGACCCGTACGACCGATTCGGTGAACATAGTCTTCGCAATCATCAGGTAAATCATAGTTATACACGTGTGAAACGTCAGAAATATGTAGACCACGAGCCGCAACATCAGTAGCAACCAATATATCTAGCTGGCCACTGGTAAATTGCTCAAGGATACGAATACGCTTTTTCTGTGGCACATCACCCGTTAATAAACCCACACGATGTCCGTCACCTTCAAGCCAAGACCAAAGCGTTTCACAACTGTGCTTAGTGTTGGAGAAAACGATGGCTTTTTCTGGCCAATCTTCTTCAATCAAGGTCAACAGCAAACGCATCTTCTCTTCTTGGGAAGGATAGAAGATTTCTTCTTTGATGTTTTTGGAGGTTTTTTCTTCGGGGGCGATTTCGACTTTAACGGGCTCATTCATATGATCATAAGCCAGCTCTTGTACTTTCATCGACAAGGTTGCCGAAAATAGCATATTAAGACGTTGATTTGCCTCAGGCATGCGTCTAAATAAGAAGCGGATATCTTTAATAAAACCAAGATCAAACATACGATCGGCTTCATCAAGTACCACAGCCTGAATTGAATTCAAGCCAATAATACCTTGGCGAACGTAGTCGATAATTCGACCCGTTGTACCAATCAAGATATCAACACCTTGATCTAATACTTTACGCTGCACATCATAACTTTCACCGCCATAAACAATACCCACCTTTAAGTGTGTGTGCTTAGCGAGTAAAATCGCATCTTTGGCAATCTGAATCGCCAGTTCGCGAGTCGGGGCCATAATGATGGCGCGGGGCTGATTAATCAGTCGACCTTCAGGTATGGGAGTCGATAATAAATGATTAAACGTGGCGACCAAAAAGGCCATTGTCTTACCAGTGCCCGTTTGTGCTTGGCCTGCGATATCTTTTGATTGGAGTAATACAGGCAGTGATAACGCCTGGATCGGCGTACAAAATTCGAAGCCGTTCTCGGCAAGGGCCTGTTTAACCTCAGGATGTAGAGGTAGGTCGGCAAACCTTTGGGTAGATAGATGTGTTTCGCTCATAGCGCAAGCTTACCTGTTGAGGTTGCAATAAGATACTCGATCGTTTGAAATAGCCACATTGTAAAAAGGTAACTTGAAAAGCTATTTTTCAGCCCCAATATACATGGTAAGCCATTAACAAACCAGCAATGGCACCCAAACTGGAGAACATCATGAGCGATAAAATTATATACCTGAGTGACGACAGCTTCGAAAACGACGTATTAAAGTCTGATTTGCCAGTATTGGTAGACTTCTGGGCCGAGTGGTGTGGTCCTTGTAAAATGATCGCTCCAATTTTAGACGATGTGTCTGAAGAATATGCAGGTCGCTTGACTATCGCTAAATTAAACGTTGACCAAAACAATGTTTCTCCAGCGAAATATGGCGTTCGTGGCATCCCAACTTTACTGCTATTCAAGAACGGCGAATTAGCCGCGACTAAAGTTGGTGCACTCTCAAAAACGCAATTGAAAGAGTTTATTGACGCTCAAATCTAATTTGACGTCGTAATGAGTGACCTCCGGCACAAGCTATAAATTAATTGTGCCGGAATTTCCCTAAATTTCTGGACGCCCCGCTTTGTTAGTGCTACTTTAATAACCAGATTCTTTCTAATAACCTCTTCTCGCTCGTCAATCACTATCCTGAATTACATCCTTACTGATTGATCGCGGTAAGCTTTGTCGCGTAACACAAGACCCCCAAAATGAACTTAACTGAATTAAAAGACACGCCGATTTCTGACCTAGTCTCGCTAGCTGAAAATATGAAGCTCGAAAATATGGCCCGCGCTCGCAAGCAGGACATTATTTTCTCAATCCTTAAAGCCCACGCAAAAAGTGGAGAAGACATTTTCGGTGGTGGGGTATTAGAAATACTCCAAGACGGTTTCGGCTTCTTACGCAGCTCAGACGGTTCTTATTTAGCTGGTCCAGATGACATCTATGTCTCACCAAGCCAAATTCGCCGCTTCAACATGCGAACGGGTGATACCATTTTTGGTAAAATTCGCCCACCAAAAGAAGGCGAGCGTTATTTTGCTCTATTGAAAGTCAACGAAGTTAACTTCGATAAACCAGAAAACTCCCGTAATAAAATCCTCTTTGAAAACTTGACCCCACTCCACGCAGAAGAACGTATGCGTATGGAGCGCGGCAATGGCTCAACTGAAGATATTACCGCGCGTATTCTGGATTTATGCTCACCGATTGGTAAAGGTCAACGTGGTTTGATCGTTGCACCACCAAAAGCCGGTAAAACGCTATTACTTCAAGGTATTGCTCAAAGCATCAGCTACAACAACCCAGAAGTGGTGTTGATGGTATTGCTGATCGACGAACGTCCAGAAGAAGTAACTGAGATGCAGCGCCTCGTTAAAGGCGAAGTTATCGCATCAACCTTCGATGAGCCAGCCAGCCGCCACGTTCAAGTTGCCGAAATGGTGATTGAAAAAGCAAAACGTTTGGTTGAGCACAAGAAAGACGTCGTTATCTTACTCGATTCGATTACCCGTTTAGCCCGTGCTTATAACACTGTTATCCCGTCATCGGGCAAAGTGTTAACTGGTGGTGTGGATGCGAACGCCCTGCACCGTCCAAAACGCTTCTTCGGTGCGGCACGTAACATCGAACACGGCGGCAGCTTGACCATTATCGCTACAGCCTTGGTTGATACGGGTTCTAAGATGGACGAAGTGATCTACGAAGAATTTAAAGGTACAGGTAACCAAGAGCTACATTTGTCACGTAAAGCGGCAGAAAAGCGCGTGTTCCCAGCCATTGACTTCAACCGCAGCGGTACGCGTCGTGAAGAAAAACTCACGACTCAAGAAGAACTGCAAAAAATGTGGATCCTGCGTAAGATCCTCAATCCTATGGATGAAGTCAGCGCAATGGAATTCTTAATCGATAAATTGGCGATGACCAAGACTAACGAAGAGTTCTTTACCGCCATGAAACGCACTAAGTCTTAAGCCATACAAGATTGCATGAATAATAAGGCCGCTCACTGAGCGGCCTTTTGTTTATGTATTAAAAAAGCCGCGGGTGCGGCTAATCTTGATTCAAGTGACTTAATCAAGCACAGGTAAGTAACTGAGCACTAACTGATCTCGACTTAACTGGCTATCAATGATCTCACCTACTGTGCCATTGTTTAACTTGATGGCAAGCGTGGCCTCCCCGGCTTGCGTCTTAAAGGTTTCCATCTCTTTAATTCGGTTGATCAGCGCAAGTGCTAAGGTGTTTTCTGCGGTTGCCGCGTACACTCGGCCATTTAACGTCACTTCCGCTTGAGTAGCCAATGCCGGGCCAGCTAAACGAATACCCACGTATTCACGCCATAGCCTGGCTTTTTGCTCGCCTTGATAATCACTGTCAACGGATGCAAGCACCACTTGGCGTAATATCATCTGCAGTAAATTACTCTTACCTTTTGGCTGCCCGTTAACAGTATCGAATTGGAAGTAACGTGATACCGAACGGTCGTAATTAGGTAATGGCTCAATACTTTGTTGCGCAAAATCAGTGTAATAAGGCAAATAGCTATCGAGCTTACCACTCGCGCCACAGCTTTCGGCAAAGAGTGGCGTATTACCACGAGTCAGCCCAGGACCTTCACCCATGGTCATCTTACACAGCATATCTTGGAACACGGGACCCACATTAGGTAAATCAACCAATGCTTTATAACCAAGACTCGATGTACTACGTGGGGTGGTACGTGATACTAAGGCTCTCACGGCTAACAATTTATCTGGCCACACCCCCAACACGTCGCGCTCATTCACATAGGGATGGTTAGGTGAGGACGCAGGCGTTTTAATACCGTTGAGTAAGCGACCCGAAAAGCTGACATCCGCCGTTAATAAATCCTGAAATTTAGGATTGATTTGCGATTTAATGATCAACTCTTTCAAGGCTTCTGGAGAATCAGAGAACTGACTTATCACCTCACCAGGCTCAAACTTCGCCTTCATATCGCCGCTTTTAAAACGATATTGTTCAAGCACTTTGCCAAAATTGTACTGTTGTCTTAAGGCCACGCTGCCATCGGCTTGCTTGTATGTCACGTCCAATGTGGCGTCATTTTCTCCCACCAGCTTGAGGAAAAAATCTGCCGACTGATTCATCGCCCGCTGATTCGCACAATACCAAGCCTCGCTACCTGCCGCCGCCAATCGTTCGCATTCACCAGCGAAAAAGTTTTCAGATAGACCAAATAATTGCTCTAAAAAGCTCACATCTTCAATGAATTGACGTATTTCATCAAACTGAGCTTTACGATTAATGGCGTAACTTAGGCTATGATCTTCAAATAAAGATTGACGATTATGGCGTAAGTTCATGGTCTCGTAGCTATCAAAATACTTCTCGATATAGAACTGATTAATATCATCTAAGTTTTTACCTGCATCACCACGATTACAGTTGCTGTTAAGGGACACATGTTCATCAGTGCAGTAAGAATACTGACGTAGGCTATTGTTTTGTTCAATGTTATAGAGCACACCAAATCGAGTATCTCCATTAACAACTCCTTTGGCGAGTTCGTCACGGCGTTTGACATCTTCCGCTTTGAGCGACACAAATTCGTTGGCCTTCGTTTCTACTTCACGGGCATAACCAAAACGTAACGCGGCTAAGTCATAGGGTTCAAACGTGGTCGCAAACCGATTCACGTTGTAATCCATTTGGCTGGAAAACTCGGCATTAACAGTAATGTCTGGGTAACCCGCATCGCTAAAGGCGACTTTTAACTCCGTCAGTTGCGCTTGGTTAAAGGTATTGTCGTGGTCGCGACTCCCAGCAAAGTTATGCCTTAAGCCAAAGGTATGCCCTAACTCATGGGTTAAGGTGCCAGCAAATGCTTGTGCAGCTAGGGCTGTCGTTAAGGAGTCTTGTAAACTTATGGGCAGATCTTCAAATGCCGCTAACTTACCACCCACTTTGCCGTCAACCCACATTTCAGCTTTTTTCCAGTCAATTTCATGACCCTTAATGCCGCGAGGTAATTCACGATCACTACCACCCGTAGCAAACACGGTATCCACATGCATCATTGAGTTTTCAGACCAAAACGCTTGTGTTTTTTCATCAAAATCCGCTAAAGCATCGAAACTATTATCCTTGGGCGTTAATAACATCGATTTGGGTGCAGCGATAAGTTGCTGAGTGGGTTGCTCAAATGCAGCCGCCTCAACTGGCGCGGTGTCTAGGCTGACATCAGGCTTGTCCAAACGAGAGACATATGGCTCACCCGTTAACGACGTCACTGAATTCGCGTCCAATTTGCCTCTGTTATAATCTAAACGCACTTGGCGATAGTAACGTACTGCGCCTTGTTTTAGATTCGAGCTGTATTGATTGACTCGCGCACTAACAATTTCACCTGTTAGTGGGTTTGCCGCTGATGGACCATAACCCGCCAAGCCATTATCCAGTGGCTCATCGAATAAGGTGATGTTGCTATAGCGCAGGTCGCCATGGCGTTTATCATTGGCTTGCTCAAGTTTTATCTGTGGAAAACCGGTTTTATACAGCTTGTTTTGAATGTTAATTGCCGTAACAGACTCAATGGCAGCATCCAAAAAGGGTTTATTTTTCGCATCGTAGAAATTATTACTCAGGTAATAAGTCAGTTCCGATTTGGCCGGATTAAAGCGATTCAAGTAGGTACGCACATACCCGTCAACGCCCTCTGAGTCAGTCGCATCACGATAGGTATGGGAGGAGGTAAAGAAGCCAAATGCACCCTTTTCATTTTCGGCATAGGGAATCGCTTGATAGTCTTTACTGGCTAACTGATCCACCGCCACAATCGAAATAAACTCGGTGGTCGTAAAGGATAGGTTGTCGAGGTTGCCACCGTAAAATTGGTTAAAGCAACTTGGTGAAGCTTGATAGATATGCTCAATTTCAAAGTTAACCACGCCCTTAGCTAAATCCATCTCATAGCCTTTTTGGCCTTGAGTATTTACTAGTCGTGGGGCTTCTGTTTCAGTAACACATTCACCAAAGGTGAAAATGTCATTAATGCTCAACTCGGCAATTTTGGCTTTGGCAAAATCAGGGACAAAATAGCGCTTATCCTGCCATGTTAAATTAGCATCTGTGTTAACTTGCTCTACGTTAACGCACTCACGCCATTTATCTTCAGTACATTTAAAGTCGATATATTCGCCAGGAATGGTTAACACTGGCGCTTGGTTATACTCATTAGGATAACGACTGTCATGGCCTAGTCCGATATTATCTCGGTCAATTTGACGTACTTGGATACCATTCTCAGTTTTATGCAAGGTCACCAACTTAGGATCACCTTGGGTAAAACCTCGCACCTCGGCAGCATAACGCGGAGCCTTACCCACGCTGCGAATGTAGAGATATTGCCGCTCAGTTGCTTTATCGATGTCGGCAGTGGTGACTTGCTTTTCATCTTTCGGGAGTTCTTTATAAGGCTCATCGCCGGCACCACACCCCACAAGGGTCAGTGCGCTGGTGATCGCCAGACATACCATGGACTTCTTCATAGATTCCTCTTAACTACTGTTTTTATAGATATTTAGTAATTGACAAATAAAAGGTTGAACTCTTTTTGTCATAAATCTCAAATCCCTGAGATGTCCCCACTTCTGGGTTATAGAAACGACCACTATTGTTGTGACCAACAGCCAACACCCAATCAGACTTAAACGACCAACCGAGTTCTTGGGCAAAGGTAAATTGATCATCGAGTCGACGACCGTAATAGTTTTTGGAAATCCGATAACGACCACTCATATCCAAATACCAATTGGCCGTTATTTGCCAATAAGCATCGAGTAATCCATCGAGTTGCTGTTCAACTAACACGCGCTCACCAGCGGTTTTGTATTGGTAAGCGTTGTAGCGATAGCGCGGTGAAAAATAAAAACTTAGGTTATCTAGCGGGCTCCAAAATAAGTACGCGGCAATGCGCGGCGCATATTGCAACCTATCTAGTTTTGATTCACGTTCTGCGGGTAAATACACACCTAAACTGCCTTTCAATGAGACGGTATCGCTTAAGGCATACAGTGGCGTGCGGTACTCCAGCAAAGGATCATAAAAACTGGACTCTTTGCCATGTAGTGTTTGCTTTTCACCCCCAAGGGTAAACAACACATTGCCCCAATTTGCCTTGTAATCGATACGGCTATCGATGTTGTAGGCTTGATAGGCGTAATAACTTTCCGAGTCATAAATGTTTCGCGTAAAACCCACATTAACGTAGCCAGACCATTTTGCTGCTTGTGCATCCGTTGCTAGCTCAAATTCATTGACGGCCAATGCTTGGCCGACAAAGGAGAAACTGGCCAGCATCACCTGCACGCAGAAAAGCACAGACCATTTATTTCGTCGACGAGGAATCGACGAATAATATTGATTACTCGTTGGTTGCATAATAAAACCTTGATTTATATTTTTAATGAAAAATCTTGATAGTGAGCATGCGCTCTATTTAACGCTAGGATGTACTTGCTTGAATTGATTTCATCCAATTAAGTAAAACTGAATAATAGTTTTCTATATTAGTAATATAACTACGTATAAATATGGTTAAGACGAAATAAATAAAACCCAAAAAAACGAAAAAAGACGCTCCCCAAAATATGCTTTCAAAATCCGTTTGGGCAAACCCAGCCCAAAGGGGAGCGCTATATTCACCAACTATTACTATTGACTGATGGCTAACAGGTTCACAGTGAAATGCCAACACCGAAGCCATTGATAAATAATTATTTTTAATAACACAAGAATTAGACAACGCGGCAATATTCACAGGTAAACTCACCCATAATATTCCAAATATCAGCCACTCACCCACAGCGAAAAGAAAACGCTTTGGTATTTTTGGATATTTTTTTGTGGCTAATTTCGTTAACATTGCTCGTCAATACGTCATGCTATAAATAATCTCCACTGCGACATCACAGCCAAAGATACAAAAAGATACATTTGTTGCATCATACGCACGAACAAAAAATATTTACAACTCACACAAGAGCTAACTCATATTAAATTAAAATAAATATGAGTTAGATCAGAAAAATCCAGCAAAATTAAACATAAAAAAACACAATGAGAAACAACTAAGCCCACCCAACAAAACAATTTAGAAAACTTTATTTATAAATAAATAACAACATGCAGTGCGCTTATTTACATATACCACCATAATGCAATTGCTTAAGGGTGTTGTGGGAGAATATGACGAGCCGCCAACTGCATTTGCAGCTCCTTACAACGTTGGCGTAACATTTCGCGAAGCAGTAACACCACGGGAGTGACATGTTCACGTCCTGGGCACACTAAGTACAAATCGACGGGCTCCCCCTGATACTCAGGCAACAAACGTACTAATCGCCCTGAGATTAAGTCATCGGCCAGATCTAGACTCGACTTAAATACCAACCCTTTGCCAGCCACAGCCCAACGGCGGGCAATCTCGGCATCATTAGCACTACGATTGCCCGTGACACGCACTTTGAATTCTTGACCATCACGCCTAAATAGCCATTGATCGTGGGTGCGATCATCCAACTTATAAAACAAGCAATTATGCTCGACTAGTTGTTCTAATGAATCAAGCGCACCAAACTTAGCGAGATATTCAGGTGAGGCGCACAAGACACGATCAACACTGCAGATAGGGAAAGCCACTTGGTTAGAATCCTGCGGTTTTCCATAGCGCACGGCGACATCAATTTTATCGTGATAAAAACTGCTGATATTGTCGCCAAGGTGCAAGCGAACTTGCAGTTGAGGGAAATCGAGCAAAAACTCGTCGAGCCAAGGCACAAAAAGATTACGGCCAAAGTCTGAAGAAACCGACAGGCTTAAGGTGCCGGATATTTTACCTTTATCACTGGCGATAGCTTGTTCGCCAAGCGCTAAATCGCTTAGCGCACGTCGGCAATGAATAAGATAACGTTCACCTTGCACAGTCAAACGTAAGCTGCGTGTCGTGCGGATAAATAAGCTAGTATCGAGCTGTTTTTCAAGCCGTTTTATTGCCGCGCTGGCAGAAGCGGCGGAGATATCCATCTCGGCTGCTGCGGCAGATATATTGCCGCAATCAGCGACTCGCACGAACAAAGCTAAATCATTAATTAGCATGATTATCAAAAATCCTTTGAAAAAATTACAAACTTTATCCTGTTTATCTCTTGGCTAATATTCCACACAATGGCTACACGATACAAGTACACTCAAATAAGTCGACTCCAGCAAGTACACCCAGAGGAATAAACATGAAAGCCATTGGTTACCAGACAGCAAGTGCAATCACAGCGCCAAATGCATTAGAAAACATCACGCTAGCCGAGCCAACTGCGACAGGTTTTGACCTTTTAGTGGAAATCAAAGCCATTTCTGTCAATCCGGTTGATACAAAAATCCGTGCATCTAGCTCTGCACCTGCAGGCGAATACAAAATTATCGGCTGGGATGCGGTCGGTGTCGTCAAAGCCATTGGTGAGAAAGTCAGTCTTTTCAACGTTGGCGATGAAGTGTGGTATGCGGGTGATATCAGTCGCAGCGGAAGTTATGCAGAATATCAATTGGTTGATGAGCGAATTGTCGGCCATAAACCTAAAAGTTTAACCTATACCCAAGCCGCGGCATTACCTTTAACGGGGATTACGGCATGGGAGATTTTATTCGACCGTTTAGCTTTACCCCAAGATGGTTCGGCAACTGACGCCCGTATTTTAATTATCGGTGCGGCCGGCGGAGTGGGTTCAATCATCACTCAGCTTGCAGTAAAACTCACAGGTGCAGAAGTCATAGGCACTGCATCTCGTCCTGAATCCGCCGCATGGGTGCACAAACTTGGTGCCGATGCTGTTATCGACCACACCAAGCCACTTTCACAGGAACTTGCCAATATTGGCATTACTGATGTGACCCATGTGATTAGCTTAACCCAAACCGATCAGCATTTTGATGAAATAGTACAAGTGCTTAAGCCACAAGGAAAACTAGCATTAATCGATGATCCTAAAGGGCCATTAGATGTGATGAAACTTAAGCGTAAAAGCTTATCCTTACACTGGGAACTGATGTTTACCCGCAGCCTTTATCAGACCGAGGATATGATTGCACAACATCACTTACTCAACCGCTTAAGCGCCCTTATCGATACAGGCGAGTTACAGAGTACGTTCGGTGAGCACTACGGCACCATTAATGCCCAAAACTTAATCAAAGCTCACGCTCTGATAGAGTCTGGCAAAGCAATAGGTAAAATTGTTTTAGAAGGTTTTAACCAATGAAAATAACAGTATTTGCCCAAATCATAGCGAATCAAGGCCAAAGCGATACGCTATTTAAGATACTCAAGCAACTCGTGACAGACACTCATACCGAGGCTGGCTGCATCGAATACAAACTGCATCACTCATTAGATGATGAAAATATCTTCTGGATGTACGAAATTTGGCAATCCAAAGCAGCACTGGATGAACATATGGCGAGTACGCACTTTCAAGCATTCGTCGCTCAAACCGCAGACATAATCAATCGAGCTGACATTCACAAAAGCTACGCCTGCTAATCAACAAAAAAGCGCCAAACACGTTGGCGCTTTTCATCATTTATCACTTATCAAATCAAAGTCATGGCCATCTTGCGGCGTAAATACGCGATTTGCTGCATGTGTGGCAAATCCTTAGGACAGTTGTCTTGGCAGCCGAGTAAAGTCATACAACCAAATACGCCATCCTGATTGCCAATCACATGGTAAAAATCCTCGGCAGTACGAGCGTCACGGCTGTCCATCTCAAAACGAGCTATTTTCATCATGCCCACAGCGCCGACAAAAGTTTCACGCATTTGTTTCGTCGCACAGGCGGAAACACATACACCACATTCAACGCAGCGCTCTAGCTCATACAAACGCGCAGCTTCATCTGGATCCATAGGATCTTCAAGCCGATGCACGCTTATATCATTGGCCTTAGGGTGTAACCACAGCTTTAAGCGTTCGGCCAGTTCCCGCATAAACTTACCAGTATTAACCGAGAGATCACCAATCAACTCAAAACCTGGCAGCGGCATTAAGGTGATTTCGCCCTTAGGGTATTTGGCCGTTAAGGTGCGGCAAGCTAGCGTCGGGAAACCGTTGATCACCATAGCGCAGCTACCACAGATGCCAGCACGACAGACAAAGTCGAACTGCAATGAAGTGTCTTGTTCTTCCCTGAGTTTATTAAGGGCGATAAATACCGTCATCCCCGGCGTTTCGGTAAGCTGATAACGCACCATTTTCGGCTTATCGTTTGGCTCCTGCGGATCATAACGAAAGATATTAAAGGTTAACTGACGACCTTGGCTCATTATGATTTTTCTCCTAATGCATTGGCAGATGGACTTTTTAAAGTATCACTTAAACGTTCATTATTGGGTTGTAAGCTCTCGGGTAATTCAAAGGGCATAAGAGCCCGCTGCCTTTGATAACGGTCAGCATCATCACCTAGCTCAGCTAAAATCTCGGCAATTTGCTGTTCACGCTTTTCGGTATTGGGATGCACTATGGCGTTGTTGATGCCATAACCACGATAACCCGGCGGGAGTTCCATCTTCATCACATCGAGTGCTTCGTAGTTAAGCACAGGTTCGAGTGCCTCGGGATCCGGCCAGCTGGCCAAGGTGCGATTCAGCCAGTCTCGATCATTTCGCTGTGGATAATCCTCGCGAGCATGGGCACCACGACTCTCTGTTCGCGCTGCGGCGCCGCAGGCTACGGTTAGCGCCACTTTTAGCATACGCTTGACCCGCAGGGCTTCAACTAACTCGGGATTGGCGTGACGCTTTTTACACTTAAGCCCGAGTTTACGCGAACGCTCGAGCAACACTTTTAGTTCGGCAACCGCTTTTTCAAGCTCGGGGCCATTACGGAAAATCCCCACATAATCCATCATGATGCGCTGCATTTCGCGCTTGAGCTCAAAGGCGCTCTCGTGACCATCACCCTCGACCAGCATATCGATTTCACTCTGCACCTGCTGCATAAACCGTTCAGCAAGCTGAGTGTCGATCTCAAGGCTATTGTTCTCACAAAAATCGGCGACATATTTACCAATAATCATACCGCCAACCACGGTTTCGGCCAACGAATTACCGCCTAAACGGTTAAAGCCGTGCATGTCCCAACAGGCCGCCTCTCCTACGCTAAATAAGCCTTTAAGCTGCGGACTTTCACCTGTGGCATTAGTCCGAATACCGCCCATAGAATAATGCTGAGTTGGGCGTACAGGGATCCAATCTTTAGCGGGATCGATGCCAAGGAAATTCTCACAAATTTCCTGCACTTCCCTAAGATTCGTTTCAATATGCTTGCGACCTAAAAGGGTTATATCTAGCCACAAATGCGGGCCATAAGGGCTATCGACGCCCTTACCTTTACGTATATGTTCGGTCATGCGACGCGATACGACATCCCGCGATGCCAACTCCTTTTTATCGGGCTCATAGTCAGGCATAAAGCGATAACCGTCTTTATCGCGCAATAAGCCGCCATCACCACGGCACCCTTCCGTTGTTAAAATGCCCACGGGGACAATGGCAGTGGGATGGAATTGTACCGCCTCCATATTGCCAAGCCTTGCCACGCCAGTTTCCAATGCCAACGCTTGGCCAATACCTTCGCAGATAATCGCATTGGTCGACACTTCATAAATTCGGCCATAACCACCAGTGGCTATCGTAGTGGACTTAGCCACATAGGCTCTAAGTTCACCCGTAATCAAACAACGAGCAATCACGCCATGGCAACGCTTACCATCGTGAATAAGTGCCAAGGCTTCGATACGTTCATGGACGGGAATATCCATGGAAATCGCTTTGTTATCCATAGCGTATAACAGCGAATGACCTGTACCGTCGGCGGTATAACAAGTGCGCCATTTTTTAGTCCCGCCAAAGTCCCGCGCATTAATCAATCCATGGGCTTCTTGGGCCTCATGTAGGGTGACTTTTTGCGCATTGACTATCACTTCTCTTGGGCCAGCAGTCACCCGAGACCAAGGCACGCCCCAATTTGCTAATTCACGCACGGCCTTAGGTGCACAATGGGCAAACATCCGTGCGACATCTTGATCGCAGCCCCAATCGGAACCTTTTACCGTATCTTGAAAATGCACATCCTCATCATCGCCCATTCCCTTAACAGCATTGCCTAAACTCGCCTGCATACCGCCTTGAGCGGCAGCTGAGTGGGAGCGTTTCGCAGGAATGAGTGACAGCACTAAGGTATCGAGCCCACGCTCTTTCGAAGCGATAGCGACCCTTAAGCCCGCGAGCCCAGCTCCTACCACCAATGAATCGGTATAAATCAGTTTCACGCCTGCTCCTTAATGGGGTCTATTGTTTTGTGCTGTTTTTTTATGTTCGACATTCTATTCACTGATTAACTTAATCATTGATTAAAAGCGGAATTAACTCGCGTAGGGTAAAAATGCCAGAAGTGAGGCGACACCAACAGTGACAAATAGCACGCTCACTATGGTCTTGATCTTACGTAATCGACTGCGGTTGTTGAGATCCCGCGCCGCGCCCCATTTCAAAGCCACACGGTAAATGCCAATTGCTGCATGTAACTCCACAGTGAGCAGTAAAGGCAGATACACCATCCAGACACCTTGATTCCAAATACGATCGGCGCTTCCCTGAGGGCCAATGGTTTCGGGAGCCGAGCCAATAAGCCACAAATGCACAGGCAACAGCAGTAAAATCACTACACCGGTAATGGCTTGCCAGCGCCACAAGCGAGTATCGCTGTGGTCGATCACTTGCATTTGTTGGTGCAGAGCCCTTTGCTGACGCAGACTCATGGGTAATTTTTGCAATGCCACTAACACGTGCACTAACGCCAAAATGGCAATACCAATGGCAATACAAGTCACTACCCAAGGATAACCGTGTCCATCAGCGGACAGAAAACTCAGCTCCATAGTGCGTGCCACCCAACTCATGGCATCCGCACCCAATAAAATCGATGACACTAACACTAAGTGGGTCCACAAAAAGACTGCGAGTATTACCCCAGACAAACTCTGGCTTAAATCCAGCCAAGCACTCCATTTTTTAATATTTAATTTGATCGCCATCCTATCGCCTCACGCCGTTGACCTTATCGAGCCAATCTCATTAAGTCTTATCGCAAACCAATATCGCTCACACATCCACACGAAAACGTGAGCCAGATCAATTGAGTGCTGAATAATTAACCTAATGCTTAATAATAGCAGTGAAACAAAATCCTGCTGCTGGCTTAAAGCCTACTCAGGTACGAAGGGCTGCACAGGAATACCGAGCTCGCTACCGATAAATAGATATGAAACAAGGCTCGCAGTACCAAGGCATAGCAAGTAAATAATCAGCACCTTAGCGAATTTTCGTAGACCTGAACGTTTAGTGGTTATGCCCCACTTTACCGCCACGCGATAGAGACCAATCATGGCGTGTACCACTACAGCGGGAAGTAACAGCGCATACAGCAACCAAGCATTATCGTGATAAACCCGCTCAGCCGATAAATGCGGGCCAATTTCGGGATTCAAAATCATAGTGAAGAGATGAACTGGAACGAGGAAAAATAAGATAAAGCCAGTGATCAGTTGCCAAAACCACGCATGGGTATCCTTATGCTTGATATTCCCCATGTGCGAACGCAGGGCTCGCCATTGCCCTAGCTGCGCCGGAAAACGCCGTAGCGCCACCGCGGCATGTACTATCACCACCAATAGCATAAACACTGAAAACACTTTAGTGACTATAGGAAAACCATGTCCTGTGCTGCTAAACATCCCACCTTCAAGCAACTGAACGACCCGATAAAAAGCCTCTTTACCCAGCAAAATACTCGATTCAAAATGCATGTGTAATAGTAAAAAACTGCCAAGCATAATCCCTGTCGCACTCTGCAGCCTATCAGCCTTAGCCGACCAAGGATGACCTAGCGGTGTACTCACCCTATTGTGAACTCGAGTTATGCTTGTCATCTTGAATTAACCTATGTCGTTTATCGTTGGCACCTCTTGGCAAACTACACCATAGCAGCAACTCAAATCAGGCTTCAGTGTCACAGATTTAAAGCGTGAGCCAACTCACCTGACGGAGTTCAACTCTTAGAAGATGATCACAAAAAACGTATCAAAACCAAACAAAGGTAAAACCAATTAACCAATATTTTTCATAGTGTTATACCAAATAATAAAACTGACAATTCGTTTTTTAACACCAATCCATACCCGACAGCTAACGCCTTGTCTGTATAGACAAAAGCGTAATACCAGGATAGCCAGTCGTCGAACCTAAAGCCTAGTGATAATCAAACGACCTTACCTAAAGCGCTTTAAATTCCCGCTACGTCCTGCATTTTGGGATAGTTTGGGTATACAATACCGCGATATTTTGAACCCTTAGTTTATGAACACTCAGTCACAGGATGCCCCCATGCCTTGGATCCAACTCCGTATAAACACCAATAGCGATGACGCTGAAACCATCAGCGACTTGCTCATGGAAGAAGGTTCAGTCTCTATCACCTTCGAAGACGGTAAAGATACCCCTATTTTTGAACCTAAATTGGGCGAAACCCCACTGTGGCGCGATACCGTGGTAGTGGCCTTATTCGATGCAGAAACCGATCTGACACCGACCATCGCCATGCTGAAAACCTTGCCTTTCCTCGGTGAGAACTTCAGCCATAAAGTCGAACAAATTGAAGATAAAGACTGGGTACGCGAATGGATGGATAACTTCCACCCAATCCAATTCGGCACACGTTTATGGATCTGCCCAAGCTGGCGCGAAATCCCAGATCCAACCGCAGTTAATGTGATCTTAGATCCGGGTCTTGCCTTCGGTACTGGCACTCATCCCACGACAGCACTGTGTTTAGAGTGGCTAGACAGCTTAGATTTAAGCGATGAAGAAGTGATCGATTTTGGCTGTGGTTCAGGCATCTTAGCCGTAGCCGCACTGAAACTGGGTGCGAAAAAAGTCACAGGTATCGATATCGACTATCAAGCCATCGACGCCTCGCGTGCCAACGCCGAGCGCAATGATGTCGCTGACAAGCTGGCGTTGTACTTACCAGAAGACCAACCCGCCGATCTCAAAGCCGACGTACTGGTCGCCAATATTCTTGCTGGCCCACTGCGTGATTTAGCGCCTTTGATCGCAGAACGCGTAAAAACCGGTGGCAAACTTGCCCTTTCCGGCCTCCTCAAAGAACAAGCCCAAGAAATCTCTGACTTTTATAGCCAATGGTTCGATATGGACGCAGCGGCTCACAAAGAAGATTGGAGCCGCTTGACAGGTAAGCGTAAATAGCGCTAAAGGGTGGCGCAACATGCGCCACCGCTGGCTTCCAACAATTTAGCCTCTGACTTCTCGTCAATTAAAAGTCAAGAAAAAAAATTACCTCTAGGTCATTTATTGACCTTTTCACGGCCAACAAAAAGGGCTACTATAGCGCCCCTTTGAAGAGCTAAGGTGAAACATAAAATGCAGATTGGACCCTATCAACTGAACAATCAGCTGATCGTGGCACCAATGGCAGGTGTCACCGATCAAGCCTTCCGCAATCTTTGTCTTCGTTATGGCGCAGCCTTAGCGGTTTCCGAGATGCTTTCATCCAATCCCGAGGTTTGGGATACAGATAAAAGCCGCCAGCGCATGACGCATTCTGGCGAGGAAGGCATCCGCTCAGTGCAAATTGCAGGGGCTGATCCTGATTTAATGGCGCAAGCCGCCTTGTTCAATGTCGAACAAGGTGCTCACATCATTGATATCAATATGGGTTGCCCCGCGAAAAAAGTGAATAAAAAGCTGGCTGGCTCAGCGCTGATGCAAAATCCACCGCTGGTAAAAGAGATTTTACAAGCCGTGGTCGCCGCAGTGAATGTGCCTGTCACGTTAAAGATTCGCACCGGCTGGGAGCCAGAACACAAGAATGGTGTTCAAATCGCCCAGATTGCAGAGGATTGTGGCATCGCCTCGCTCGCCGTTCACGGCCGCACGAGACAATGTATGTACAGAGGCAACGCCGAGTACGACACGATCAAAGCAATCAAACAGAATGTCTCGATTCCTGTCGTCGCCAATGGGGACATCGACAGTCCGGAGAAAGCCCGCTTTGTGCTGGAATACACCGGTGCCGATGCCTTGATGATAGGACGGGGTGCTCAAGGACGGCCTTGGATTTTCAGAGAAATCCAGCACTACTTGGAAACGGGTAATAAGCTAGCGCCCATTGAGGTTGCCGAACAGCGTCAAGTGATGCTGGAACACCTCACCAAACTGTATGACTTATATGGTGAATACAAGGGTATCCGCTTCGCCAGAAAACATATGGGATGGTACCTAGACCAAGAAGCTCAGCGCCAATTTAGGGCTGACTTTAATCGGCTGGAAACCGCTGCAGAACAGTATTCCCTCGTGGAATGTTATTTTGATGAATTAGTACAGAATTAATAAAGAGCAGAATAGAATGTTTGATCAGACAACTAACACAGAAGTTCACCAGCTTACCGTTGGCAAAATCGAAACCGCAAACGGCACTATCAAGCCCCAGTTATTACGTGACGCCGTCAAGCGTGCCGTAACTAACTTCTTCGCACAGTTGGACGGTCAGGAAGCACAAGAAGTTTATGAAATGGTGCTAAGCGAAGTTGAAGCGCCCCTGCTTGACATCATCATGCAACACACTCGTGGCAACCAAACCCGCGCAGCAAACATGCTAGGTATCAACCGTGGTACTCTGCGTAAAAAATTGAAAAAATACGGCATGAATTAATCCGCAAGGATTAAGCTGTTGTATTGAAAAAGAAAAGGCCTGAAGAGATTCAGGCTTTTTTGCTTTCTGATACACCATTTTCTAATGTAAACCTTTCTAATGCGCGCCCTTCTTATGCACATAGTTACACAGTTACCATCATGCTTGGTTTGCCACGCCTCTCACGCCAACTAAGACATCATTCACCAATACAATGCACTTAGCTGCTCTAGCGACCAAAATTAATAAATAATCCATACAGCCCATAGCACAACCTTGACACGAGCCATCGGGTTTTAAGTTATAATGCATTTAAAAATCAGTCTGTTAATTCTAAAACTTTTTAGCCGTAGGTTTTACATTGTCATTGAATCACTCTGAACAAGATATCAAACACAGTTGGTTTGGCCGTTTCTTTATTGGCAAAGCTGATGCGGTAAAACTCACCACGAGTGGTATTAGCATTAATCGCACTAAAGGCGGCTTTTTTGCTCACTCTCGCAGCGCTAACAAAGTAGCAGCTGACGAATGTTTTACCTGGCAACAGCTCGATTCCCCACCATTTTTTACCTTAAGTCCACTAGGTTATCTACTCGGTTTCACGGTATTAGGCAAAGCCTATCAACTGCCGTTTCTCAGCTATTTTGCACAACATCAATTTAGCTATCAAATCGCACAGTATTGGGCAAATGCCAATGGGCCGCGCGTTGCTGAGTTAATGGCGAAAGTGGATAAGACACTGACACACACTTATTTACGTGAATCACGGGTGGAAATGATACAAGCCAGAGTCGCGCGCGAATATCAGCGTTGGTTCCCTTGGTGTGAAAACCTGCCATTAGCGAGAAATCTACACACAGGGTTAGCGAGGCTTAAGCAAATCCACCGATGGACTCGCGCCGATATAAAGCAACTGCGTGAAGATTATATTCAGTCGCAGCTCATTAAATTTGCTGACTATTTTGAGCATGTAGAATCTAATCCCTTAACCGAAAAACAGCGCCGAGCTTGTATTATCGATGATAACAATAACTTGTTATTGGCAGGCGCAGGCACGGGAAAGACCAGTGTGATGGTTGGTCGAGCAGGATATTTACTTAAGAGTGGTCAAGCAAAAGCCGATGAAATATTGCTATTAGCCTATGGCCGTAAAGCGGCTGACGAGATGGATGAGCGGATTAAAAACAGGCTCGGTACGGATGATATCAAGGCGAGCACCTTCCACAGTTTAGGCTCAAAAATTATCGCCGACGTTGAGCGAGCAAAACCGAGTTTGTCCCCTTGGGCAGAGGATGACAAAGCCAAAGAGCTGTGGGTGCACAATACCCTTGAGACTTTGATTGAAGATGAGGCTTACCGTAAACAACTTTTCGAATATTTCAGCCGTTTCTATTATGTTGAAAAAAGCCCATTCGAGTTCGATATGGAAGGTGATTATTTTCAATACTTGAATGATAACGATATTCGCAGTCTTAAAGGTGAGCGAGTCAAAAGCTTTGGTGAGCTCTACATTGCCAACTGGCTATTTAGCAATGGCATCGAATATGTTTATGAAGCTAAGTATGAGCATGATGTGCGCAGTATTGATTTTCGTCAGTATCAACCCGATTTCTATCTGCCTGAATACCAAGTTTATCTTGAATACTATGGTATTGATGAACACCAGCATACCGCCCCTTATATCGATAACCAAAAGTACTTGGAATCGATGGTATGGAAACGCCAGCTACATCAACAGCATGGTACTAAGTGTATTGAGCTATTTTATTACCAACATAAAAAAGGGTTGTTAATCAGTAAGCTTGAGCAAGCTTTACAGGTCTTTAAAGTGCAATACGCGCCCTTACCCGATGAAGCCATACTCGCCACCCTGCATGAACTAGGCCGCGTGACTGAATTGGCAAAAATGTTTAGTCAGCTAATTGGGCTGTATAAAGCAGCTTGCCTTGATGAACATGGGCTTGAGGGTGTATTTGCTCGCGCCGCCGATGCTCAGCAGACCCGCAAGGCATTCGAACTGCTTGAGCCCATACTCACGCGCTATGAGCAGCATTTAGCGATAAATGGCGACATTGATTTTGAGGACATGATTGGCAAAGCGTTGACGTATCTACAACGCGGACAATTCATTAGCCCGTGGCGTTTTATTATGGTGGATGAGTTCCAAGATATTTCAGAACCACGTGCCCGCTTAGTCCGCGCCTTGAGAGATTCCTGTGCACCCCATTCTAAAGCGTTGGCGTCTTTATTTTGTGTCGGGGATGACTGGCAGGCAATTTATCGTTTTAGCGGTGCAGATGTGAGTTTAACAACGCAATTTAGCCAATATTTTGGCCCAACAACCCAAAGCTACTTGGATCTGACTTTTAGGTTTAACAGTAGTATTGGGCAAGTCGCCACTCAGTTTGTCACCCAGAATCCCACGCAATTGAGGAAGGACATTCGCTCCCTCATGCAGGTAGCCTACCCTGCAGTCTCAATATTACGCCGCGGAGAAAACGAGCAGTCAAGCCTAAATGAACCAAGCCCAAATGCACTGGAACAAGCATTAACGGCCATTAGTGCAAGGATAAGCGCTAGAAGTGACAAACTTAACAGCGTAGCAAGCGTCTATTTACTGGCACGTTTTTGGTTTCAGTTACCCGATAACATCCAAGTTAACCAACTTAAAGCTAAATATCCCAACTTGAAGATTGAGTGCCAATCTTTTCATGCTTCGAAAGGGAAAGAAGCCGATTATGTAGTGATCATGGGGATGAAAACGGGAATGCATAGCTTCCCTTCAATGAAAATCACTCCTCCGATACTAGATGCATTTTTACCAAAAACGGAAGCGTTTGAATTTGCAGAAGAACGTCGACTGTTTTATGTCGCGTTAACGCGGGCAAAACACCGCGCCTATGTGATTGCCGATATGACAGACGTGAGCCCATTCGTCACCGAACTGCTTACAAAAGGCTACGCAATTGAACAAGATGAATTCAGCACCACTTTAGTACAAAGGTTATTTGAAGACATAAAATGCGTGCGTTGTAGCACGGGAACGCTTAAGCCTAGAACGGGAAAATTTAAATCGTTTTATTCCTGCTCACATTTTCCCCTTTGCGATCACAAGGAAGAAGGTTGTGAGCTCTGTGCTAGCCCAATGACCCGCACACGCTTTGCTGGCTTTAAGGTATGTTTGAATGAGAACTGTGGTCATATAGCACCACTTTGTAGCCTCTGTGGTGGCGATATGCTGTTAAAGGATGGTCGATTCGGTCCCTTTTGGGCTTGTCGCAATTACCGCGGGCAAAACCTACCCAGCTGCATGAATATTCTAAACAAGGCCAAGTTGTCGCTCCCATGCGAGCGACCCACAAAGCATGTGAGCTAGATGCAAAAATGCTCAACAAAAGCCTATAACAATGAGTCGCAACTCATTTTTATAGGCAGGGGATTTAGAGTAAAAAGAAGAAATAAACAACGAGGAAAAAGGAGCTGAGTGCGCCAATAACCACTGGGTAAATGAGATAAGCATCTTGCGCTCTGGCAGCACGAATAAAACATAAATGAGCCAGAAAATAATTATAGATAAAAATCATAATTGAAATCATAACACCATGGCTAAAGCGTAATGTATTCATATTGAGTGCAACAATAATAAGCAATAGCCAATTCAGCAGAATAAGATACAGAAAGACCTTCTGTAATTTATCCGAGCCGTTTCGATGAAAAGATGCAGCCATTGCATATCCTATATTTTCGCCCTTAGTCTAATTGCATCAATCAAGTTCTGGACTTCAGCTTTATCACGATAAATCCAGCGAGCGCCTAAGAACTTCAATCGACCTTTAATCGTGTGTTCTCGAGTTACCTCACATAAGACTCGTGTTTGCTCAAGTTCAATATAGAATCTCCTCCCTACTGATAGTGGTTCATTGCACAAAATCCCAACACCGCCAATGCTAATATCTTTTATATTTGCAGTTCCAATCGGCGTAATAACAAACCAGCGAGTTGTTGATAAATTTACTGTCAGGCCATCGCATGCAAATGCGAGTGGCGCTCTTTTATTTCGTCTCAGGCTAAATCTTTGATGAGTTCGACGATTATCAAATTCAATAATCTGATACTCAGGGGTCGCTTCAACTTCATCCTCAGAATGTACAAACTCTTCATACAGATTCATAGTCATCCCTAACAAATGAGAGCAGGTATTAACACTAGCGAGTGTTTGCTTGGCGCTTAATTTCGTTGATTGTAACGCCACTTGGGACTGTATCGTTCGGAGCGCCAATCATGCCTCTTAATAACTGTTCAGCAGAGGAGGTTAAAATAAGCGCCTCAATCCGACGATTAGCCGCCGCAGCAGTATCCGAAGTGATGTAAGGAACCTGATCAGCCATACCCGTCACCTGAATAACCTGATCGCGTTTAACACCGCCACGCTCAAGCACTCTTCGTGCTAATAGTGCTCTTTCACTCGATAATTCCCAATTGGTAAATAAACTGCCCGCATAAGGCGTTGAATCCGTATGACCAGAAATAACCATGCTATTAGTTATATTTTTTAAAATAGGCCCTAAAGATAAAAGTAATTCTTCAAAATAGGGCTGCATCTGTGCACTGCCCCGCGTAAACATAAATTGATTCACATTATCGTGAATTAAGATGCGTATGCCTTGAGGCACAATAGTCACAGAAATGTTCTCAGCCATGCTCGAGCTTTGCACGACTCGATTCAATTCTCTGGCGAGCACAGTTAATTGCGCCTGAGTATCAAATTGCCCGGGGATGAGCGCACCTTCCTCTAATCCTTCTGACTCTGAACCTCTAGGCATAGAATTGGAAGGTATGATTGGAGGAGCAATAGACATATTTCCTTCTAAATCAATAATCGAAGATGACTGACTTAGCTCAAATGGATTCATTGGACCAGTGGGATTCATATCTCCACGTAAATACTGCACTATCATGGTTCGCTCTTTTTGATCAGCGATTTGCATGATCCACAGCACCATAAAGAGCGCCATCATAGCAAGCGTGAAATCGGCAAAAGCGACTTTCCACGCACCACCATGCCCATGATTACGCTTTCCTCGCTTTCGCCGCTTGATAATAATCGGCTCATTTTTATGGAGCATTAGCTTCTCTGCCCTTCCATCCAACGTTCTAACTCGATAAATGAAGGACGATTTTCACTTTGTATTTGTTTCCGTCCCGCATCAATAGCCATCATTGGTGGTTTACCTTTTGAAAAGGTCACTAAAATAGCGGCTATGCACCGAAGCTGTGCCGATTTACGATCAACCAGATGTTCTAATGCCTTTGACATTGGGTCGAAGAAACAATAACACGCGAAAATACCAATAAATGTACCGACTAATGCCGCGGCAACTTTGACACCAATCATAGTAATTGGGCCATCAATATTAGACATAGTAATGATAATACCGAGTACAGCAGCTAAAATACCAAAGCCAGGCATAGCCTCACCCACTTTACTAAAAGCTTCCGATGGCCGTAATCTGTCCTCTTCTATACGATGAATTTCTTCTTCTAGGATATGCTCTAAGTCATGGGGAGATATTTTCCCAATAGACTGCACTCGTAAGTTATCAATTAAAAACTGTAAAACATTTGGGTGATTGAGCACAGCTGGGTACATTAGAAAAATAGAGCTCTGATGAGGATTTTCTAAATGTTCATCGAGCACTTTTAAGCCTTGAGATTGGATCTGAGCCATTAAAGTGCCCATCAAAGGAAATAACTGAGGATATAATTCAGGATCTTCTTTGCCCTTATTAAATAATTCTTTTAACTGCTCAAGCATTTCTTTTAACACTGATTGTGGGTTAGCAATAATGAGCGCTCCAACTCCGGCCCCCATAATGATTAAAATTTCAGCAGGCTGCCACAATGCAGACAAAGCTCCACCCGCCCAAACATATCCGCCAAACACAGAAGCTAAAATGATTAACAGCCCAACTAGTTTACTCATTACGATCTTCTCACTTTTAAACTTTAGCGCTGCAATATTGTTTTTAACTGTGAAATAGCTGATTTATGCAGCTGGCAAATACGCGTTTCAGTCAATCCCAATGCCATAGCTATCTCTTTTAAATTCAGCTCATGATGATAGTAAAGCGACAGAATTAGCTGTTCTCTTTCATTTAATTTTGAAATAACTTTGATCAAAGTTTGCTTCAGCATTAACCGCTCAACATCATTACTTCTGTCTACTGGATGATCACCACCCAATAGCAACTCATCTAAGCTTTTCATCGACTCTGCTTGCGTCGAGTATAAACGTTCCCGATAATCCTCCGCGCTCAGCCCAAGCGCACTGGCCACTTCAAGATCGCTTGGTTCACGTCCCATCTCTCGACTCAAACGTCTAACTACATCATTAAGCTCATGGGCCTGCTGTCTAACAGGTCTAGGACGCCAATCCTGCCGCCTCAGCTCATCGAGTATTGCACCGCGAATCCGTTGCCCAGCGAAGGAAATAAATCCATTATCCAGCTCGCCAGGATACCGACGTGATGACTCAAGCAAGGCCATCATGCCAATTTGCTCCATATCCTCGAGTGATAACATCACGCCGCAGTGACTGCGCATTTGCGAGACTATACGTTTGATTAATGGCAAGTATTGTCGAATAATCTGTTGTTCAGATTGACGCTCTTCGGCTGGATAATCACAGGTTTGTTGATATGCGAGTTGGCCCGCTGCTGTCATGATAAGGCCTCTTACTGGATCACCATGCGAGTAAAGAGTACTTCATCAATATCTGAAGGTAATTGGTTATCTGACAGCACTTTAACCATCAATATCAACGCCTCTGATTGTAAACTGTCAAGCTGATCTAAGTGGTTCAACTGCTCAAATGTTTTACGTGAGAACATCTTCATCATAGCGTTTCGTATAAGTGGATCTGACTCCAGCAACACCGTTTTCATATTGGGATTACGGCTTTTTAATGACATTTCAAGCAGCATGTAATGGGGATACTTATCCCCAGGAATCGATATCACAAACTTTTCTAACGGGTAAAACTTGGCAACTGGTACAGGTTCGACTTCAGGTTCCGATGCAAAAAGCTCTGCTAGCTTCCAATCTCCACTACTTGTCCCAATCCAAAATGCACCTGCGGTCGAACTAATGAGCACAAGTAACGCTAAAATTATCTTTACTAAACGAGATTTTAAAATTGCCATTAAACGACTCCGGCACTTAAGCCAATAAATCTAATTGAGATTTCTCTCTCGCCATCACATCGACTACATTATCCGTTGTAGTTTCAGCCGCTATCGACGAGGAGAATAATGCAGTTTCCTGTTGATGCTGTTGCGATTCTCCTTGGCCAATATCGACATCAATTTGACCGCCATGATCCATTGCTAAATCCACTCTCAAACGATCCAAACCATTGAGTAATGCATCTCGAATTGCCGGATTTACTGCATGCATTTGCACCTGTAAACGATCGCCCTCTAAACGAATATTGAGCTCAATCTTGCCCAGCTCTGGCGGATCTAGCCTTAATTCGGCTTTCTTAATATGTTGATCGACTTGGAAACGAAGATGCTCTCTTAAGGGAGTAAGGATCTCCTGAGAGTGCTGCGCTAAAGAAGCCATGGGAGTGAGAGATACAGGGCCCCATTGAGTAGCACTTGCAGCCTGCGTACCCGCAACCTGCTGAGATCCTATCGCATTAATATCTTTAACTTCATGCCCCCTAAGTTCTGCCAACACACGCTGAAACACTGACGAGTCAGATTTCAAATGCTCAAAATCCCCAGAGAAAGTTGCCAGCGTTGAATCCTGCGTAAATACGCCGCTCATTTTCAAGGATTCGCCACTCATACCCGCAGGCTGAGTACGACTTCCTGCAAGAGCCATAGATGAGGTCATCCCTGAACTAAATAGCGTTCCTCTTTGATCTGTGGCTGAAAGCCCAATTAAAGACGCAGGAGTTCGACCTATCGGATCCGTTTTAACCGTTTCTGCAGGAAAAATCACAGGAACAAACGGCGCGACAGCAGTCGGTGAAACGAGACTGTTCTGAGGCGTGGCGGCTAAGCCATCTTGAATAATAGGCGCTGAGTTAATCTCAGTATTTAACAGTGACGGAGATACTCCTGGTACAACAGGAACAAAAGATACTGAGTCAGATAAATTGCTATTAACATATTGATTTAAAAAAGTATCAGCATCTCTTTCTAAAGCATGTTCGGCATTCTGAGTCCACTGAGTCCCCTCTAACGGGAGAGGCGCTGCAGACAATCCGACTGGCAACCCCAACAAGGTAAATGACTCTGATTTATCTTGATCAACTGCACTTGCCACTTTAGTCGTCAAGCTGGTATTTGTGCCAACAGGACGAGTTGAAAGAAGATCAGAGATCATCCAAAGCTCCACTTACTTGTGTTAATTGATAGGCGGCTAAACCTGGTTGTTGCGCCTTAAAGCGACCCATTTCAGCGGCTAATTCATCACGAGCCAAGATCAACTCTTGTAGCACTTGGGAATGAACCCGCTTTAATTCTGCACGTGCCAATTTCTGCTCAATATCATGAGCCTCACCAGCCTGTTGCAGTGCTTTGATCAAAGCGATGTTCACTTTTCGGACGCTTTCCCAATCCTGAGCATCTGCATATTGGCGTAAAGCATTCGCAAAACGCGCCCACTGCTTAATTGAGATTTGTCCATCCTTCTCTGACATTAGTAATCACCTGAGTCACTGGAACTAGCGCTTCAGCACTGTTTTCGACACTGGCGCTGACAAGCTGACGGCTACAAAAGTCATAGAGACGATGTAAACTCACGGCAACCTCACCACCATTTTCAAGGTCAAGCATAGAGTCCAAGCCATGCACGATATTAAGGCACTTATGGATACTCATTCCTTTCGCCTCAAACCTTTGGTATTCCATATGGCCAGCGGTCCGCTCTAGTTCTTCCAATAAACCATCAAGTAGCATACGCACCATGTCATGGGTTGTTGCTGCCGCTACTTGTGCATCTAAAGCGGTTTGCTTGTAGGCATTAAATGGATCGTACTCATTTAACATTTTTTACTGCTTCCTATGAAAACAACTGACTTGCGGAATTAAACTGATTAATGGTGGATTCCATTGCCGTAAACTGGGTTAAATAAATCTGATACTTTTGATTCATTTGATAATCATGGCGCGCCATACTGTCATTCACACTTTTAATCTGCTTATTTAGCGCTTCCTGCTTTTGATCGATATAGCCATTGAACTGTGTAAAAGGTTTTAGGGTCTTTTCTATGCTTTTGATATAACTGTCAGGACCAGTAAACATGGCTTGTACTTTTTCTGGATCACTTTTAAAGCTATCGGTCAGCTTAGCATCATCAATTTTTAGTTTTCCGTCTCGTCCAATCTCAATCCCGATATCAGACAAACGCATGCCATTAGCAGCCGTTGCAAATACAGAATCACGTAATTTAGACTGGAGAAGGCGAATAGAGGTATCCCCCTTCAACACTCCAATTTGCGCTTCACTCACTGCAGTGGTTTTGTCTTCCTTATCTTTATCGGAAGAGCCAGAGTCAGAGGTCTTAACGCCCATAGAACGAGTTAATTGATTAATTTGCGTCATTAAAGAATTAAATGAATCGACAAAATCCTTAACCGCTTTCTTATTCGCTTCAAAATCGTCTGTGACTTTAATCATGCTGCTTTCACCAACCGCATGCACCTTGACTAATTCGAGGCTTACACCATCAACAACATTTTCTAGATAGTTACTACTGCTGGTAATACTGATACCGTTTAATGTAAGTTCCGCATCTTGTGCTGCACGACGTTCTGTCATGCCCCAATCGGCACCGTTAAACTCAACCTTCACTTGATTCGCGACACCCGATTCCTTTGAAGACAGCATAAATTCGATTTGGTTACCTGTGCGCACTAATGACGCTTGTACACCAGGATTACCCACTTGTTTATTGATCACATCGCGTAACTGAGACACAGAAATAGCCGCACCGCCATTAACCGTTGCCAAATCAATTTCCATGCGCTTAGTCGGATCACTACCAACTTGAATACTGATAATGCCCGACGTTGGCAACAATTCACTTTCAGAGGAATAGGCTTTAGTCAGTTGATGCGCTTGCGCAAGTTTATGCACGCTCAAATCATAGTTGCCCTTAGGCGCATCAGATTTAACTGTCGCGGTCGCATTCTCGCCCGTAACCGTAGCAATTTTGCCTTTAGCTGCATCGCCACCCATTTCACTCAGCTTAGTGGCCATTTTCTTCATATTATTTTCGAGCAACGTATAAGCATCTAACTGTGTTTTGCTGGCAGTTAGCTTACCTTTGTAAAGCGTATCTTTACCTGCGCGGTCTGCGCCAATCAGTTGCTGAGCAAATTGTGCTGCATTCATACCTGAAATCATGACTACCTCCACTCGTTCTAGAGCAAAACGCATGCCAAAAACAAGTTACTGTTTTTAAAGAGATTTAAATAATTAACTGGCCCAAACACAGCTAAATACTTCCGCATGGACACTTAAACAGGAAAACCATCTTCCACTTTGTGTTATCGAAAATTACCCACTAAAACATGAACCTTATAGGTTTCAATCTCGGGTTTAGCGACTACCGCCCAATACATAAACCGTGGCTAAAATAAAAATGCCAGTCAGCGCAACTAACTGGCATTTTAGCTGTGACCAAAACATCACCAGTCCAATAACATTAACGCAATAGACCCATGACTAAACCTGTATTTTGGTTAGCTGAAGACAGTACCGTTGTACCCGCCTGAACTAATAATTGGTTGCGCGTCATATTGGCTGACTCAACCGCGAAATCGGCATCCATAATACGGCCGGCAGCGGCTTTAGTATTTTCAGTTACGCTGGCAAGGTTAGCCGCAGTATGGCCAAGACGGTTAATGTTGGCACCTAAGGTTGAACGTTCTGCACCTACTTTGGCTAAGAAAGAATCAACTGCTGTAATTGCGGTATTGGCGTTTGCAGATGTAGTTAAATCGCCTGTGATTGTTGTATCAATAGCGCCGAGTTCAACCTTCAATGTCTCATCTTTACCAGCGCCAATCTGGAAGGTAACACCATCAGTTTTAACAAGTACGCCTGTAGTATCTTTGAATAAATTATTACCTGCATAAGTTGTATTTTCGAGGATACGGGTAATTTCTTCGTTCAACTGTTTAAACTCAGCATCCAATGCAGTTAAATCATCAGTAGAGTTAACGCCGTTAGCCGCTTGGGTTGCCAATTCTTTCTGGCGATTAGCAATGGTCGTCAACTCTTCTAACGCACCATCAGCAGTTTGCAGCATAGAGGTCGCATCGGAAATATTGCGTGAAGCCGTTTCCATACCTTTCACGTTAGCGCTCATGCGATTAGCGATTTGCAAACCCGCAGCATCATCAGATGCGCTATTGATACGCAAACCCGTCGACAAACGCTCCATGGCGTTAGTTAGTAAGTTATTGCTTTTGTTAACAGCACCTTGTGCAACGATTGAAGCGTAATTAGTGTGAACACCTAACATATCAGTTCTCCTGAAAAATAACGGTTATCTTGGCAATGCCTGAATCTCAGCATCGCTCCATAACTAACTAAGGCGACAGCAACAGCGCAAAACTAAAACTTATTTAAAAATAGATGGGATCACCTCTATAAAAACAGACTTAAATGGCATCCACAAAACGCCATAAAAAATGCCAGTAAGCTAAGCTCACTGGCATTAAAACTAAACTGACTGGCTTAACTGTAATTAGCGCAGTAGACCCATGACTAAACCCGTATTTTGGTTAGCTGAAGACAGTACCGTTGTACCCGCCTGAACTAATAATTGGTTGCGGGTCATATTAGCTGATTCAACCGCGAAATCGGCATCCATAATACGACCAGCTGCGGCCTTAGTGTTTTCAGTCACACTGGCAAGGTTAGCCGCTGTATGGCCAAGACGGTTAATGTTGGCACCTAAGGTAGAACGCTCAGTACCGACTGCTGCTAAAAAAGTATCCACAAGATCAATGGCATCATTCGCAGCAGTATTTAAATCACCAGCAGCCAATGCGGCGGCATCTATGACGGTTGTTTTAACGAGCAATTTTTCACCCGTACCCGTACCTGCACCAATTTGAAAAGTAACACCAGTCTCTAATGTGCTGAATAGGTTATTACCGGCGTAAGTTGTATTATCGAGAATACGGGTAATTTCGGTGTTTAATTGCTTAAACTCATCATCCAGCGCTTTTAAATCAGCTGTTGAGTTAACACCGTTAGAGGCTTGAGTCGCTAATTCTTTCTGGCGGTTAGCAATGGTCGTTAATTCTTCTAGCGCACCATCAGCGGTTTGTAGCATAGAGGTCGCATCAGAAATATTGCGTGAAGCTGTTTCCATACCTTTTACGTTAGCGCTCATGCGATTAGCGATTTGCAGACCCGCAGCATCATCAGATGCGCTGTTGATTCGTAAACCCGTCGACAAACGCTCCATGGCATTAGTCAGTAGGTTATTACTTTTGTTAACAGCACCTTGTGCAACGATTGAAGCGTAATTAGTATGAACACCTAACATATGTAGTTCTCCAGAAAATAACGATTGTTTTGGTTAGGCCTGAATCCAGGCATAACTAACTAAAGCGACTACACAAGCCCACAACTAAAACCGATTTTAAAATGAGTGCATTAGCGCTGTAAAAATCAGACTGAAATGGCATGCTCAAAACGCCATAAAAAATGCCAGTAAGCTAAGCTCACTGGCATTAAAACTAACAAGCTGACTAATTAATTGTAATTAGCGCAGTAGACCCATCACTAAACCTGTATTTTGGTTAGCTGAAGACAGTACCGTTGTACCTGCTTGAACTAATAATTGATTGCGGGTCATATTGGCAGATTCAACCGCAAAATCGGCATCCATAATACGGCCAGCAGCGGCTTTGGTGTTTTCAGTTACGCTAGCTAAGTTAGCCGCAGTATGGCCAAGACGGTTAATGTTGGCACCTAAAGTTGAGCGTGAAGTGCCCACAGTTTTAATAAAATCATCAACTGCAGTAATTGCTAACCTTGCATTATCGCCAGAATCCAGTTTCACAGTAGCGGCCAACGCAACTGGGGCTGCACTTGTCACTGTCATCGTTTCAGCCTTGTCTGCACCAATTTGGAAAGTCACAGTACCAGCTATAGCAGTGAATAAGTTATTACCCGCATAAGTCGTATTTTTTGCGATACGATCAACTTCCAAACTTAGCTGTTGAAATTCAGCATCCAGCGCAGTTAAATCATCAGCAGAGTTCACACCGTTTGCCGCTTGAGTGGCGAGTTCTTTCTGACGATTAGCAATGGTCGTTAATTCTTCTAACGCACCATCTGCAGTTTGTAGCATAGAGGTCGCATCAGAAATATTACGTGAAGCGGTTTCCATACCTTTAACGTTAGCGCTCATGCGGTTAGCAATTTGCAAACCCGCAGCATCATCAGATGCGCTATTGATACGCAAACCGGTAGACAAACGCTCCATGGCGTTAGTCAGTAGGTTATTACTTTTGTTAACAGCACCTTGAGCAACGATTGAAGCGTAATTAGTGTGAACACCTAACATATAAGTTCTCCATTAAATAACGAGTAGCGGGGTTAGACCTGAGTTCAGGGATAACTAACTAAAGCGACCACACAAGCGCTTAACTAAAACCTATTTAAAAATAGAGTGTATGACATTATAAAAACTAGACTGAAATGGCATGCACAAACACCATAAAAAATGCCAGCAAGCTAAGCTTACTGGTATTAAAACTAACACTGACTAATTGAATAAAATTAGCGCAGTAAGCCCATAACTAAACCCGTATTTTGGTTAGCTGAAGACAGTACCGTTGTACCTGCTTGAACTAATAATTGATTGCGCGTCATATTGGCAGATTCAACCGCAAAGTCGGCATCCATAATACGGCCTGCAGCGGCTTTAGTGTTTTCGGTAACGCTCGCTAAGTTAGCGGCAGTATGGCCAAGACGGTTAATGTTGGCACCTAAGGTAGAACGCTCAGTACCCACTGCGGCTAAGAAGGTATCCACAAGAGCAATGGCAGCATTGGCAGTACCACCAGTTAAAGTACCTGCAACCGTTTTAGGAATTGTGCCTAATTTAACAGTCATGGTTTCCGTTGTTCCGGCGCCAATTTGAAATTTAACACCAGTACCAGAGGTCAATACACCAGTATCGAATAATTTATTACCAGCATAAGTGGTATTTTCTACAATACGCGTTATTTCGGCATTCAATTGCGTGAACTCAGCATTCAGAGCAGTTAAATCATCCGCTGAGTTAACACCGTTAGATGCTTGAGTAGCCAATTCTTTTTGACGATTGGCAATGGTCGTTAACTCTTCTAACGCACCATCAGCAGTTTGCAGCATAGAGGTCGCATCTGAAATATTACGTGAGGCAGTTTCCATACCTTTCACGTTTGCATTCATACGGTTAGCAATTTGCAGACCCGCTGCATCATCTGATGCACTGTTGATACGTAAACCTGTTGATAAACGCTCCATCGCGTTAGTCAGTAGGTTATTGCTTTTGTTTACAGCGCCCTGTGCAACGATTGAAGCGTAATTAGTGTGAACACCTAACATATTAATTCTCCAGAAAATAACGGCTATCTTGGTTAAACCTGAATTCAGGCATAACTCAATAAGGCGACACAAATCCCTCAACACTAAAACCCAAAATCGTATTTTCAAAAATTAAATGCGCTAACTTGGGATTCAACTCAAAAAATTAGAGTAGCAATGCGCTAACTTGCTCACGGTTGGTATTTCCCTGCGCCATTAAAGATGTCACTTGATAGGAAAAAGGATAGGGTTGCATAAATTTATGCAAATGCTGGAGTTCAACCTTAGGCTGACTGGATGCGGTCAATTGCTTAACCTTTGCGAGTAATAAGCGATGGGAAGCGTTAATTTCCTCTATTTGTAATGTCACTTTTTTCTCAACCTTAGCGATTTTAGCTAAGGTGATTTTTAACTTTTCAGTATTATCAAAATGCCATTCACGGGGATCTTGCCAACTAAATATCTCTTCAAGTGGAATATTTCTTGGCTCACCAGCAGGGAGTCTTTGGCCCTCACCGACCATTAAAATCCCACCGCAAAGCTTTGTCCAAGTGTCATCCTGCGCCATAAATACAGTGTCATGGGGGGATGAACGATCAATACCAATCCCGATCGAAGCTAATACGGGCCCTATTATCTCTTGTAGCGCTAGGCGATTTTTATTTGCTGGTAAAAGCAAATGCAATGTTTGCTTTTCAGTAAATAGCGTTATGCGTTCATCGCGGTTCTTAGGCGAGGTGAGATCCACCCGCCTAAACTTAAAAAGATGCAAAGCGGCAGGCTGGGATACTGAAATCAAATTGAGATGATGATCGAGTAAACGCTTGCCTTGGTAGTGAGGTTTTATTTCAATAAGTTGACGCCTCACTTCTTCAGCTCTGTTTAAGGTATCCTCAATAATCGTATTCTTATTAAACAGGCAGGTTTGTAACTGCTTATTAAGCTGCCCCATTAACTGCTTAGCTAAGATTAAACTCTGTAATACAACTTGCGAAGCACTGATATTATGCTGCTCTTGAGTCACTTTAGCCCAACGACCATAGGCTTCTAACCTATGTTTAGGGATAGGCCGCGCCTTAGGGATGCTGCGCGGTGAAGCCGATATTGGTGCAACATATTGAGACGTTACCGTCTGACTTTGGTGTAACTGAGTAAGCGACTCACCGATCCCTTTGATCATTTAACTCATTACCTACATATGATTGAAAAGGGACAATTGACTAATCTGCACAAACGTTTGTTGAGTGATTTTTAATGCGGTTAGCTTCACATTAAACTCCGCGGTAGCGGCAGCATAATCAAGCTCCTGCGTTTCACCGATCACTTGCTTGCTAAATAACACCATCTCTTCATGGGAGCTTTTCACTAACGCAAGATTATTCTGCTTGCCACCAAAATCCGTAATGGCTGCGCCTATGCTATCTAAGGTTTCACTTAAGGCGGTTTGTATTCCATTAGCGGCGGCGCTAAAGGCAGGATCGCTTGGCGACAAACTCGGATCCTTCAACACACTAATATAATCCATTGTTTGGTTTAGAATATCTTGCCCTGCATTAGAAAATAATAACTGCTCAGCGGTGACATTAGCCGTTGTCCATGAAGAATTTGAGGTTTGCACTGTTCTCTGATTGGCATCACCTTGATACACATATCGACCAGTAGCATCTTTAACAACGGGGATTTTATCAATCACATTACCTGAAAACAGATAATTACCTGACTCATCTGTAGCATTAATATTATCCACTAAGCCTTTTAAGAGTTCTTCCATTTCAGAAGCATAGGAAGCTCTATCTTCTGCCGAAAGGTTTGAGCTATTGGTGGCAATACTGATCTCTTTCATCCGTTGCTGCGTCTCAACCATACTGGATAAATAGGTTTCAGAGCGGCTCATACTGGTACTTAACGAGTCGATATTTTTAATGTATTGCTGCACTAACGCTAAATCGCGCTGGTTATCCATTACCCTAACAACGCCGATAGGATCGTCAGAAGGCGCTAATATCGAAACGCCTTTAGAAAGCATTTGATTCAAACGTGCGACATCATACGTTGTGTTCTGCAAACTGTTTAAATTATTAGTGTAGAGATTTTGCATTGTTACACGCATGGATAATGTCCTTAAAAGCTACTTAGCATAGTTTGAAACAGCTGATCCGCAGTGGAAATCACCTTGGCATTGGCCATATAAGACTGCTGATAAATGATCAGATTAATCCCTTCTTCATCGGGATTAACACCGCTGGTACTCGCCCACTGGACTTGTGCATCTTTTTGCAAATCCACACTGGTTTTGGCAAATGAAATAGCCTGGCGAGAAGCAGAACCCAATTGGCCGACTTTGCTGGAAAAGGATTCCGCTAAGCTGGTACTACTACCAAGGCTAGTAAAACTCAGTTCCTTATTGGCCAACTGCACTAAGGCTTTCAAGTTTGTGTTATCTCCTTGGGTGCCATCCTGACCAAAGGCAAGTTTATCAGGTGTAAAACCAGCAGTTAGCGATAAACTCCCACCAGGATTATTGGCTTGATACGTAAAGAGATCCTGTGATGGTGTTGCACCATTTAAATCAGTACCAGAAGCGAGAATGGAATTGAACTCGGTTGCCAACATCACCGCTAATTCATCAATATAGGCTTGAGAGTCAGCAAGTTGAGTATCACGATAGTTAAGTAATGCCCCTAAACTGCCGCCCGCAGTCTGATCGACGTTAAACTGACTCGCCCCAAATTGAATCGATACTAGATTATTTTTAGGGTTAGCAGGATCAGGTGCGCTGGTCAGTTTAGCCGCGGTATTTCCAGTCAATAACGGCTCACCTCGGGCCAGCGAGATATTGAGCATACCTTGGCTATCTTCAACGACACGAATATCGATAATAGCGGCTAAGTCATCAATGGCCGCATCGCGGCCATCCTGCAGTGCAGGTGGAATTGTACCTGTCACACTGGCAGCCTGAATATCTCGATTGAAATTAGCAATAATCGCAAGTTGTGCGTTTATCTCTTTGACCGATGTCCCCAGTTGCCCATTGATCTGATTACGCTGCGAGTCAATATTATCGTTAATCGCATTCACTCTTTGAGCGACGGCCTTAGCCTCATTGAGCACACTTTGTCGGTAAGCGATTAAATTAGGCTGCTCCATAGAGGAGTTTAATGCTGCAAATAATTGGTCAAGACCTTTTGAAATATTATTTCCATCTGCACCAAATACTTGTTCAGCCTGACGCAAATAGCTGCTTTGCACTTTAGAAAAGCCAACGGCACTCGTGGTTTGCCACAATTGGGCGACCTCGTACTGATCTGAGATCCGCCGAACACCATCCACAAACACACCCGCGCCAGAGCCATATGCGCCACCACCAACTGAACTTAGCATGACTTGCTGACGTGAATAACCTGCAACCATAGCATTAGCGACGTTATTTGACGTCGCATTCAATGCCGCCATACTTGCCAGTAAGCCAGACTTACCAATATTCAACATGCTCATTTAAAATCCTTCACAATGGGCCGCATTATAAGCGCAGGCTGCATTGCTGTAGTTGTCATCTGTTGAGGATCAAAGGCGACCGGATCTTTCTCGGACTGAAATGAACGTGATAGCTGCTTAGTCATCACTTCAGCTAATCCCATACCATTGACTTGGCTCAAGCGATTTGCCAACTCCGCATCATGTAAGTCTTGATAAAGGCCATTATTACTTTTGGTCGTTAAAGGATTATCTTCATCGGCCATAGCGTCGGTGGCGGAACGCATCTGTTTAAGCACTGTTTGCAGGAACTGGGCTTCAAATTGCTGGCTAACCATCTTTAGCGCGCCCTGCTCACCATTAGCCTTTATCAGCTCATCGGCATTGAGCTTACTTAAGTAACCGTTTGGATTTTCAACTTTCATTAGATCACCACCAAATCAGCTTCTAAGGAACCCGCTTCGGATAAGGCTTCCAGGATAGCCATCAAATCCATTGGAGTAGCACCTAAACTATTAACTGCTCTCACAATCTCCTCGATTGACGTGCCCTCTGGCCACACAAACATCCGTTTATTACCTTGCTCAACCAGCACTTGGCTATCGTTAGTGACGACGGTTTCTCCCGCTGCATTGCCAAGATAAGCGCCATTAGGTTGGCTGACATTTTCCCGTTCAACAATAGTCACTGTCAGATTGCCATGGCTCACAGCGGCTTTACGAACCACAACATCGCCCCCTAATACCACAGTGCCCGTGCGGCTATTAAACACGATTCGAGGTGAACGTCGACCTTGGTCAATCTTGAGTTCTTCAAGCATTGACATAAAAGTCACACGCTCTCGATTCGACTTAGGCGCGTGTATCAGAACCTTGGCATGATCTTGCGCACGTGCAACATCGGGTCCAAATAGTTCATTCACAGCCCGTTCGATATTTCGGGCGGTTTTAAAGTTGGGATCCTTAAGGTTTAATATGATGTCTTCATTATCACTAAAGTTACTTTTGATTGGTGCCTCAAGTAAGGCACCATTGGGGATAGTGCCAACAGTTGGCACATTCACAGTCACAGATGATCCATTACGACCGGCGGCAGAAATACCGCCAACAACTAAGTTGCCCTGCGCTACCGCGTAAACCTCACCATCGACAGCCCTAAGAGGCGTCATTAATAAGGTTCCGCCCTGAAGACTTTTTGCATCACCAAGGGATGAAACCGTCACATCTAAGGATTGTCCTGGGCTCGCCAGAGATGTAATAGTCGCATGCACAGCAACAGCGGCGACGTTCTTTAACTTAGGATCGGTTTTATCATCAATCTGTACACCAAACTGTTTAAGCATATTGACGACAGATTGACTGGTAAATTTAACTTGAGAGCGGTCACCCGTCCCATTTAACCCGACGACTAAGCCATAACCCACGAGTTGGTTATCACGCAGACCTTGCACATCGACAATATCCATCAAGTAGCGGCTTTGCTCTTCCGCTTGCAGTGTACCAGTAGCCAAAAGTAACAATAATAAACAACGTAGCATCAAAATATCCTTTGCTAGAGCGGGAACCATGGACTATTGAAATAGCGAGAAGCCCATCCCATAGCATTACTGTCAGCAATAGCGCCTTGACCACCATAGATAATTCGGGCATCGGCAATACGTTGCGACGATATCGTATTGTCATTACCTATATCATCAGCACGTATAATGCCAAGTAAGCGTAAATACTCATCGCCCTGATTCAATCGCAGCCATTTTTCACCACGGATCAACAAGGTACCATTAGGTAAAACCTTAGAAACAGTTACAGTGATTGAACCTGATAACTGGTTTTGCTGTGTACTTGAGCCTGCACCATTAAACCCTCTCGAAAAAGAGGTTTTACCGTCAGCATTGGCCGTTTTATCACCAATATTGCCCGCAAGCCCCATACCCATATCTTGTTCTTTGTTGGTCTTGGTATCCGCTTTCTTACTCGAATAGGTTTTTTCATCTAACGCGACGGTTAAAATATCGCCCTCACGGAAAGCACGTTTATCCTTAAAAAGTGTCAACATGAAACCGGGACGATAAAGACTGCCATCCTTTGCATCTGGCAGGCTGTAGTCAATCTCAGGCGGTGCCCACTCTTTAGTGCCAGGTTTAGTCTCCTTATCTGGAATATGCGACATACAACCCGATAACAGTGCAAACCATAAAAACCATAACCAACGCATGATTGCCTCTCTAAACCGATTGATTGAGGAACTTGAGCATATCGTCTGAGGCTGACACAACTTTGGCATTCATCTCATATGCTCTCTGCGTGGAAATCATTTCGACCATTTCTTCCACCACGTTGACGTTTGCGCCCTCTAGCGCACCCTGTCTTAAAGCACCTAAAGCTTGATCACCCGCCACACCTTCAACCGCCACACCCGATGCAGCCGTTTCACGGTAAAGGTTGTCACCGCGAGCTTCTAACCCTGCTGGATTAGTAAAGTTAACAAGCGTGATTTGACCTAAATCTTGAGGTTCAGCTTCACCCGCCATTTTCGCTGTGACTACACCATCGTTGGCAATAGTAACGGTTAGCGCATCTTCAGGGATCACGATATTGGGCACTAAAGGTAAACCTTGTGATGTGACCATCATGCCTTCGCTGCTGCGATAAAACTGACCGTCACGGGTATAAGCAAGATCGCCATTTGGCTCTTCTACTTGGAAAAAACCATGACCTTCGATCGCTAAATCCAACTGCTGACTAGTATTTTGCATATCCCCAGTAGTGAATATTTTTTGAGTACCAACGACTCTCGTTCCTGCACCTAATTGCAGACCCGATGGCAGATTATTCAGTGCATCAACCTGTCCACCTGGCTGACGTTGAACCTGATAAAACAGATCATTAAACGCAACACGGTCACGCTTAAAACCAGTGGTATTCACGTTTGCCAAGTTGTTGGCAATCGCAGTCATTTTCGTATCTTGTGCTGTTAGGCCGGTTTTACTTACCCATAACGCTGATTGCATACCAATAACCCTTAAACATTGCCCAGCAGACGATTACCAGCCTCGGCCAGCTTTTCTGCACTTTTCATTAACTTAACTTGAATCTCAAATTGACGACTCAAATCCATAGATGCAATAAGCTCTGACACGGCCTGCACGTTACTCGACTCAAGGAAGCCACTATCCACTAACACACCTTCATCTTGTGGCACTGCTTGGCCATCACGACGATAGAGCAACCCATCTTGCCCTTTTTGCATTAAGGCAAAGTCAGGATTCACTAGCTTTAATCGACCCACTTCCTCAATGATCCCGCCTTCAGAGGGTAAAACACTGACGGTGCCGTCTTCACCCACAAAGACATCTTTATGCTCAGGCAGCGCTATTGGCCCATCAACGCCTAATACAGGCCGGCCATCGATAGTCAGTTGCCCCTCGGCATTTGTCTCAATTGCACCTGAACGGGTGTATGCTTCAACACCGTCAACAGCCACACTGAACAAGCCACGATCGCGAATCGCTAAATCCAATGAACGGCCCGTAGGATTGATCACCCCACTTTGCTGGCTAAAACCACTACTCTCAGTCTGTGCCATAACCCTTGTGTTCAAACTATTACCTTGAACAGCTAAAGGCACGGCATTAACGCGCTCAAGGTCGGCTTTAAATCCTGCAGTTTCAGCGTTAGCCAAGTTATTCGCGCGAATACTTTGCGCCTCAAGAATACGAACTGCACCACTGGCGGCGGTATAAAGCATCTTCTCCATGTCAGTGTCTCTTCTTAAATGGCATTAAGTAATGCTTGTTGCATAGTCGAGTTCACATCAAGAACTTTGGCGTTAGATTGATAATTACGTTGTGCCGACATGAGGTTAACCATTTCAGCGGTCGTATCCACATTCGAGCCCTCTAAATACCCCCCCGTTACAGTGCCCATAGTTCCTGTAGATGGCGCCCCCATAATCGCTTGCCCAGCGGTATTTGTAGCCACCCAAGCATTGTTACTCACGGCCGATAAACCGTTGGGATTACTAAAGTTTGCGAGGACGACCTGACCCTGTAATTGATCTTGGCCGTTAGTATAAGTGCCATACAACATACCATTGTCATCCAGACGCACACCTTTCAATTCACCCGAGGTGTAACCGTCTTGAGATAAGCTGGAGTTGTTATATTTGGCGGCATACTGAGTGCTTTTATCAAAATTGATATCAAATTTAAGCGGTGATGCCCCATTACCCAATGTAAGGTCGAAGGTATCCTTTGTTGTAGTTGGATCTAAAATGCCTTTTGAATCAAATTTTAATGTTGTTTGGTCTGGCAGAAGAGTCCCATCCAGAGTGTAATTAACCGTCCACTCATTCGGCGCTGTTTTTACATAATACTGAGTCACCACATGCTCTGTACCCAAAGAGTCGTAGACACTGGTGGTACCAATAGAGTGATAACTATCAATATTTTTAGGATCAAATGGCACGGCTGGGACCGCTGGAGGAATAACATCGACTCTCGCATCGAGATTTGAAACCATGCTGACATTCGTTGTGGCTTTGGCCGCTAAAGAAGCCGTTTGTACCTGTAAATCACCCGCATTACCAGTTTGCAATCTTCCCGTCGCATTCACAGAATATCCCTGTAAACGATTACCGACTGGATCGGTTATAAAGCCTTGATTGTCCTTATGGAACATCCCTGCTCTAGCATACATGGCGCCGCCATCATTCCCCTTGAGAACAAAAAAGCCTTCGCCTTGGATCCCCATATCAAGCTGACGACCGGTATAAGTTAAGCTGCCACCTTTAGAGAAGTTTTGGCTCGTTGACATCACGCCAACGCCACCCGCCTGACCACCATTATAAATTGATGCAAATTCACTACGGCCACCGCGAAACCCACTCGTTGATGCGTTAGCAATGTTATTACTGATAGTGTTGAGGTCTTGAGTCGTCGCCTGTAAACCACTTAAAGCTATGTTAAATGACATCTTAATATCCTATAAAAATAATTTACGAAACTTCAGAAATATTGAGCACAGAAACAACCCCAACACCATGACCCATTTCAGCCATCATCATGCCGGATGCACTGGAGAAATGGATTCTCTCGATCGGTGCCTTAATATACGTTGGCGCAACTAAACTATTTTCACCTAGTGTCGCCTTAGCTTTGATTTCATATTTGCCTGCAGACAACCCCAGCTCAGCAGGATCGATAGAGAACCGAACATCACCAACATCCTGAGCACCGAGTTGAATAGTGCTAACGACCTGACCTTGTGCATCGATAATTTCAAGATCTAAGCCTTCAGCTGCATTCTCTAAATACACTTTGCCTTCAACCGCTTCACCATCGAGCTGAAACTCAGACACAGGCACCATGGCATTCTTACCAATCAAAGATGCCGACTGTACTATGCCCAAATTTTCCATCATGACCATTTGGCTTGATTGATTCTTCCGCATTCCCTCTAAGCTTTCGACCTGCGAAAACTGCGCTAATTGAGAGATATACTCAGCACTGTTAAGCGGTTTAGTGGGATCTTGATTCTTGATTTGTGCAATCATTAAGGTCATAAATTCATTCTTTAATGACGCAGCATCATTCCCTGGTGCCGCTAATGCACCTGCAGGATTCTGAATCGAGTTGTTACCAGAGCGAGCCAATTCCATTGCTATTTATTCCCTAGTTGCAATAAACCTTGCTGCATAGAACGCGCACGATTCATGATTTCAACACTGGTTTCAAATGAACGACTTGCCGCCATCATGTCAGCCATTTCTTCAATCGTGTTCACATTAGAGTAAGCAACATAGCCTTGTTCATTGGCAAAGGGATGATTCGGCTCATAACGCATATCCAATGGGGCATCCGCTTGGACTATGTCGCTCACTTCAATCGAAGCACCAATCGCACCTTGTTGAGTCGCATCGTAAATAGTCGCAAATACGGGTTTTAATGCTCGATAGGCCGACTCAGGGTTTTCGGCGGCAGTTCCAGCGTTAGCTAAGTTACTCGCGACCGTATTTAAACGTATGGTCTGAGCATTCATGCCAGCACCCGCTATTTGATAAATATCGCCAAATGACATACAGGCTCCTAACGACCTTCAATAGCAGACTTTAGACCGGCTATTTTCATGTTTAAAAATGTCAAACTCGTTTGATAATCCATCGCATTCTGTGAATATCTTGCCTGTTCCTTACCGAGTTCCACGGTATTATCATCGGCAGAATTTTGATAAGGCATGCGATAAGCGAGGCTGTACTCTTGATTCATCTGCATGCCTGCTTCAACTTGCTTCATGGCCGCTTTGAAATCCAAATCTCTCGCTTTGTACCCCGGAGTTTCGGCATTGATTAAATTACTCGCTAATACCTTGCTTCTCTCCACTCTAAAATCGAGTGTCTGAGGATGTATTCCTAATGCTTTATCAAGGTTGATAGCCATCTCAACTCCTAGTACTGTATGCGTAATTAATTTAGATGGCCGAGCAGCTTACAATTAGCATGCCAATATACTTATTCATATAAAACAGTTGGTTAAATGAAATCGCTATTGATATACGGAAAGTTCTTTTCCCTCACTTTCTTACTGAGCATAGGGTTACTTCCGCTCAATGTGCACGCGAAAGGGAAGATCACGGCGACAGAACAAATATCTCAGCAAATGACAAACTCCGTAGCCGCAGAGATAGCTAAGTGGCAACAATCGCAAGAGATAAAAAAAGTCAGCAAAAAAATCACACTGCACATTCCTTCCAGCACTGCCAAGCTAAAAACGTGTAGCACAGCGCTCCAAGTCGAGGCTGCTAAAGGGCTCCCATTCGGTCGGATCCAACGAAAAATAAGCTGTGCCTCTGAAGGCTGGTCACTCTATGTTCGGGCCAAGGTTGCTCTCAGCGCCTACATTCCTGTTGCCAACAAAACGCTTAAGAGAGATGAAGTTGTCACATCAGAAAATCTACAATGGCAAATGTTGCCCTTAACTGCGTCAGATCAAGACATTATTACTGATGAAAAACACATTTTAGGGCAAGCGGTTGCCAGAAAAATAATCAAAAACAAACCCATAAGAGCAAGCAATTTAAGTGCACCAGAACTCGTGAGCATAGGGGATGAAGTGATTATCGAAGCAGTCAGTGCCACCTTTTATGCCAATATGATTGGGATTGCTATGGATGCGGGTAAACAAGGTGATGCCATTAGAGTGAGGAATAGTAGTTCAGGGAAAATCATTACCGCTTACCCCATAGCTAAGGGGAGAGTTGAAACCCGTTTTTAACATTTAAGCCACCTTAGAATAAATTTAAAAATTTATTTTAGATTTATCCTATTTAGGTCGCCTATATCTAATATCTAGCCATTTATGACGATGAACATCTATGGAAATTAATAAAATTAGCAGTGCCTTGAGCACTGAGTTCAGCACGAGTAAGAGCGCTAATACGCCCAGAAAGCCCGTTGAATCAGAAAATCTATCAACGCCAACACGACAAGATATTAGTCACGACTGGCAATTGTTAGAACAAACCCAGAAAGAGTTACATACCATCTCCGACGTTGACACAGATAAAGTTGCTGCTATACGTCAGGCTTTAAGTAATGGCAGCTTTGAGCTGAGCTTAGATAAAATTGCAGATAAGATATTGATACAGCATGGATAATAGTCAAGTAAATAAACGCGAACTTGTTCAAAGTTTAATTCGCGATATTCGTCAAGATCTTGAGGGATATAGTCAATTAAAATCAATGCTTAAGCACCAACGTGAATTAATGCAACGCAGGGATAATGATGCGCTCTTAGCCCATAACGAGCGTCAAACTGCACTGTGTAACAAGTTGGCTTTGAGAGCCAAACAGCGAAGCGAAAATCTCGCGACACTAGGTTTTAATAGTGACAATAGTGGCATGAGACGCTTAATCACGGCGCTACCTGATCACCTAAGACCGCAAATAAAAATGTCATGGGACAACTTGCAGCTGTTAGTTAAAGATAGCCAAACAGCCAATGAAACCAACGGCAGATTGCTCGTAATACAGCAAGAAACGATTAACCGTATCCTGAATCAAGATGGCCAACACCATGAAATTGATTACGGTGCCAAACGCTAATTAAACTGAATTATTGAGAGTTACCAAAGCCCTCGCTAATGGGACATAGTTTAAAAGGTGGCTCTCAGCTGTAATGACACAGCGCCTATTGGCCTTTATTCTTGTAATAGAAACCCGCCATATCATCAACAATTGCCTGTTCACGGCGCGCCACTTGTGCTTGTTCTTGTATATGTGTTTGTTTTTCAAGCCACTTCAAACCTTGCTGACGCCCTAATTGCTTACGCCATAGGCGATCAATACGCAGTTGTTCCTGTTGTAGAAAAACCTCCTTTTGAGCTAACTTCACCCGCATAGGCTCTAACACTTGCGCCATACTTGCGGAATTTTGCCAGAGCAAAACATTTGAGCCCTCTTTCGCACCACGATAAGTCAATATCATTTGGGCTAAGGCTTGATTTTGTTGTTGATTTAGTTGGACGCTTAGGCTGGAATCATCGCGTTTTTGCCCTAGCTGCGCTAATTTCTTTTCAGCTTGAACACGTAACTTAGAGAGATGACGCTGGCTCATATCCCATAACTCCCATCAACTGTTCCAATTGCACTAAACTTTCAGCCAGATTGACTTTACTGTGTGTGGTCTGGCGTAAAAATCGTGCCATTTCTGGATACACTCGCACAGCAAGATCCATTTCAGGATCTTGGCCAGCTTGGTACCCACCTAAAGGTAATAAGTCTCTAACCTCATTGTAACGACTCAAAAGATGTCTAAAGATCTGACTCTGTTCAATACTGCTAGAGGTCGCTATGTGCATGGCTAAGCGGCTCACTGACGCATTAAGATCAATCGCAGGGAAATGTCCTTGCTCGGCCAATTTACGACTTAGCACTATATGGCCATCTAAAATAGCTCTCGCTGCATCTGCAACAGGATCCTGCTGATCATCACCCTCGGCCAATACGGTATAAAACGCGGTTAACGTTCCCGTCGGATGTTCACCATTGCCCGCCATTTCCACCAGTCTAGGTAACTGTGCAAATGCCGATGGCGGATAGCCTTTGGTTGCTGGAGGCTCACCTAAACTCAAGGCGATTTCACGCTGTGCCTGAGCATAACGAGTCAATGAGTCGACTAATAGCAACACTTGCTTACCTTGATCTCTAAAAGCACAGGCAATTGAGTGGGATAACCGCATTGCACGTAATCGCATGAGCGGTGTGGTATCTGCAGGGGCTGCAATAATCACAGCCCGTTTACGCCCTTCTTCACCGAGTGTTTCTTCAATAAACTCCCTGACCTCACGGCCACGCTCACCAATTAAGCCAACCACCACGACATCTGCTTCAGTAAAACGAGTCATCATGCCTAATAACACACTCTTACCCACACCAGAGCCCGCAAAGAGCCCGAGTCGCTGGCCTCTACCGATGGGCAACAAACTATTGATGGCGCGAATACCGACATCTAGCGGCTGCCGAATAGGCTGGCGCAGCAAAGGATTGTAACTCGTGTGAGATTGCGGGACTTGTGAAACACCGGTTAAATCGCCCAGTAAGTCGAGTGGCTGTCCAAGTCCATCAAGCACCCTGCCAAGCAAACCATCACCAATAGCAATTGTTTGCTCATCCGTAATAGGCAGCACTCTGGCACCTGGCATCAAGCCCTGTGTAGGCTCAATCGGCATAAGGCACAATACGTCCCGATGAAAGCCAACGACTTCAGCCTCAATTAAACGACCATTTCGCCCTTCAATCTGGCAACGATCCCCCATGCCAAGCTGACAGCCAACAGCCTCAAGCAATAGACCATTAACTCGAATGAGACGTCCATAAACCCTTGCAACTGGAACCTGAGGCCAATCGTCATGAAATACATCAGACTCCAATCTCAGCCTCATTCAACTTGGTTTCAACCTGCTTCATGCAAGCATCGAGTCGTGTCTCGACTGAAGCATCTGCATCGGATTTATCACTCACAATTCGACAACTGCCCGCTGAAATACTGCTATCAGCGATGAGATTCCAGCCACGGATTTTATCTTCCGAGAGCTCTTTTAATTTAGTCACGGCACTCGGCTCTAAATGGATTTTGATATCCGCTTGGTCATCGGGCAACGCACTCAAGGTTTCTTCAACGAGTTTAAGAATTTGTTGTGGCTGCAGGGTTAGCTCGCAGCGAATCACTTGTTGTGACACTCGGCGTACTAATTCAAGGATCAAATTTTGCTGTTCACGAACCTGCTTTGCATGACCATCTTCGAGTAGCTCTCTCAAAGCACCTAGCGGTACGAGTAAACTGTTGAGCTGCTCATCGATGGATGCTCTACCCGCTGACTGCCCATCTAACCGACCTTGATGAAAACCAGCTGCATGTCCAGCAATGCGCCCTTCTTCTATGCCAGCCTCATAACCCGCACTCTTACCTTGAATAACACCTTCGTCATAACCCTCATCGAATGCTTGTTGATAACTTTGAAAATCACTGCCCGCATCGGAATTTGATTCCACCGCATCGTGTAATGCAGGAAAACGATAACGACGAGCGAGATTGGTATTTAGACGCCAACGAGAATGCTTGTTTTCCATTAAACAACGACCTGTTCTTCAAATAGCTGCAATTCAATTTCACCTTCTTGCATTAATTGCTTCGCCAGTTCCATTATCTCTTTACGCGCCCCACTCGCTCGGCTAACAGGTACACCACCTAACGCTTCAATTTGCGTTTCAATCGCTGACGACATACGTTTAGGCAAGGCATTGAGCAAGGCATCTTTCAATTCAAAATCAATGCCTTTTAATGCTAACGATAGGGTTTCAGAAGGTACTTGTCCTAATAAGGTCTGCAACGTTTCTTGCTTTTGTCGCCCAAGAATAATGAAGTCAAACATGTTATCGGTGACATCAATCGCCATCTGCTTATCATGGAGTTTGATCATTTCCATCAACTGTTCTCTGTCGCCTTCGAAGCGATTGAGGATATCGGCAACCTGTTTGACACCCGCCACTTGCGTGTGACTTTTCTCCATTGCCATCAACATGCAGCGCTCAACCAGTTCTCGCAGTTCCTCAACAACATTACGATCCAATTCGCCAAGTTGCGCGATACGAACGAGCACCTCATCTTGGCTATCACTAGGCAACATTTTTAAGATTTTAGCGGCACTTTCTGGTGGTAATAATCCCAACAATACCGCTTGTAACTGGCAGTGCTCATGGGTGATTTCACGGGCAAGTAATTGGGGGTCAACCCATTCAAGACGCTTAACGAGCACTTTAATCTCATCACCATAAATGCTATCGATAAGACTTTTAGAGACTCTGTCTCCCAAAGCGATATCGAGTGTCTTTTGTAAATAGGACCGTGAGGCTCTGGCGATACCCGATTGTTCTTTATAGCGTTGGAAAAAACGGCTGAGTACTGCCTCGGCTTCTTGCTGGGTAATACTCGATAACCGTGCCATTTTATGGCTTAAGTGTTGCACATCGTTACGATCCAAATGCGCCATGACCATGGCAGCACCTTCTTCTCCCATACTCAGTAATAACATGGCCGCTTGGGCGTAATTGTCCATCTTAATTTCGATTGAATTATTCACCGTCTTTATCGCCTATCCAATGAGCTATCACTTCTGCAACACGCGCGGGTTCTTTGTTTGCGAGCAAGGCTAAATGCTCCATTTTAACGGTCAAAGGTGAGCCAGGCTCGGGTAAACCTTGACTGCCTAGCCAGTCGGCACTCGGTAACTGATGTGCTTGATTTGATAAAGTTTCGGCGGAATGCCCATCGAGTGCAGCAGCGGAAGCGGCACTTAATGCAACGGGCTCAATTCTAGGCGCGGTAATTTGAGCGGTTCGGGTCAAGTGCTTAACCAGCGGCCTTAATACGAACAAAATAAGTCCAAAGCCAAGGATGCCGCCTATGATGTAGCGTAAATAAGCTTGGTAATTTTCTGATTGCCACCAAGGTGACGGCGTAAATTCGGCAGCGACGGTTGGGGTAAACTCAAAGGCATTAATGGTAAAACTATCACCTCTCGCCGCCGAAAAGCCGATGGCATCCTTGACCATATTGCCAAACTTAACCAGTTGAGCCTCTTCATTGAATGCTCCTTGACCCGTAGCACTATTAATAAGCACTGAAACTGAGAGGTTTTCGAGCTGCATTTGTTGATAACGAACATGACGCACAGAACGACCAACGTCATATTGACGACTTTCTTCCTGCTTCAAATTACGGGTCTTATCATTCGTCGCCTCTTTCCCTGCTTGGGGTGGCTTATTACTTAAAGCTCCAGGAATTCCCGCGGCAATAGTATTACTTGAATCATCGACACTCGTGCGCTCTTGAGTCACGACATTTTGCGGATCGAGTGACTCCTTAGTTTCTTCAACCTGATTGAAGTTTACTTTTGCAGTCACCCGCACTTGGAAATTATCTTGACCAAGCACAGGCTCGAGCATAGAGGCGGCATTAGCCACTAAGCTATTCTCAAGTTCACGCGTGTACTGTAACTGCTTGTTTCTAGACTGACTAAGATCTTGATTGCCTGAAATATTCTCACTTAAATATCGACCATCTTGATCGACAACTTTGATATTACTGGCCGTTAGTCCAGTCACACTGCCAGCAACCAAATTAACAATAGCCTCAACTTGTGTTTCAGAGAGTCGAGTATTCGGGTCTAGCTGCAGCATGACGGAAGCCGTCGGCAGTTCAGGCTCCTGACGGATAAACAGAGTTTGTTTAGGTATCGCCAAATGAACTCTTGCGGCACGGACCAACTTTAACGACATGATAGTGCGAGCTAATTCACCTTCTAAACTATGGCGATACTTAGCTTGTTCCATAAATTGACTCGTGCCGAGCGCGGTATTGTCGAGTGCCTCCATACCCGAAGGTACTTTCGCTTTTACCCCTTTTGCGGCCAAAAGCATACGCGCATTACCGACTTGCTCTTCTGCAACGAGGACTGCCCCAGTATTAGCCTCGAGGCGATAATCAATGCCTTCTGCATCCAAGACATTTAACACTTGAGAGGTATCGACATTTTCTTGGCTGCCATATAAAGGTCGATACCCTGCAGTAGCAGTCCATAACATCAACACTATGACACTAGCGACAACCACCGCAAGTAAAGCTAAGGCGATAACCTGACGATCACCACGGTTAAAACGATGCCATTTTTGGGTCATGCCAGCAATGAATCCTGACGAAGATTCAGTCCCGGTAATATCCTGACCTGATTGAACAAAAGTGGTAGACATTCACACAATTCCTTAAATAGGCATCTTCATTACATCGTCAAATGCTTGCACAAGACGATTACGAATTTGGAGCATAGTCGCAAAGGACAAACTGGCCTTTTGCGAAGCCACCATAGCACCGACGAGATCATCGCTTTTTCCACTATCGACAGCCGCCATCGCCATAGAGGATTGGTTCTGATCTTGGTTAACGGCAGAAACTTTACTCTTAATCAAGTCAGTGAATGACCCATAAGCCATACCATTATCGGCAGGATTTGAAGTGATGTTGATCGCCCCTTTAGCCACTTCACGATGAATGTTTAAGGTTTCCATTAACATATTTGAGCTAACAATCGCTCCACTAGACATATTCCATTCCTATTACTTTTTGATTGCTCTAAGCTGCTCGACCCGCTTGCTCTAATAACATTTCGATATCTATACCCGCTTCCCGCATTTGTACGAGGCGATATCTTAAGGCTCTAGTCGTCATCCCTAGCGCCTCTGCACTTAACGTGCGTTGTCCATTAAAACGTTTAAGTACATCAATAATATATTGAAACTCTGCCTGTTGTTTTGACGCTTTAAGCCCATCTGAGGCGCCTAAAGGCTCCAACTCAAGCATCTCTTCTTGAATGTTTAACCCGAGTTCCGCAACTTGAATCGCCTGACCTCTACGCATCACTAATGCACGTTGAATACAATTTTCTAGCTCTCTTACATTTCCGGGCCAATCATAGTTAACGAGCACTTGTCTTGCGTGCTCACTGAAATAACAGCGACTTGAGCAATCAGATTGGCCATATAAATTTAAGAAATGTTCAGCTAGAGGCAGGATGTCAGCCTTTCGTTCTCTTAAAGGCTTAATTTTCAGAGGTAAAACATCTAATCGATAGAACAAGTCCTCCCTAAAATGTCCAAACTCCACGGCTTGTCTTAAGTCGCGATTGGTAGAGGCAATGACTCTGATATCCAGTGGTATAACATGCTGGCCACCAAGTCTTTCGACTTCACGCTCCTGTAGCACCCGAAGTAACTTCGCCTGTAACGGCAAGGGCATTTCACCAATTTCATCGAGTAATAAAGTACCGCCATTGGCCTGCTCAAATTTTCCTGCCTTATCACAAATGGCACCAGTGAAGGCACCTTTGACATGCCCAAAGAGAACGGACTCTAGAATACTTTCAGGGATGGCAGCGCAGTTAATCGCAACGAAAGGCTTATGTGAACGGGAGGAGTGGCGATGAATATAACGAGCAAGCGGTTCTTTACCAGTACCACTTTCACCCAATAATAAAACACTGGCCTCAGTGGTTGCGGCGCGATGGGCCAACATCAACAATTGTCGACTAACAGAAGCCGCGACAACCAAACTAGAATCAGGTAACTCTAAACGGTGTAATCGTTGAATGGAGGCAAGTAACTGCTCAGTTTCTACGGGAATTAATAGATAATCCTGTACGCCAGCTCGCATTGCTGCGGCTGCCAACTCACCTTGCTCTGGTGCTAATAAGGCGACGATATTACGGCCAGGAAAACGGGCAAGATAGGACTTCACATCACAAGGACTACAATCCGATAAGTTAACGATAGTGAGCCAAGGTAATTCCATTGCATCACTCCACAGATAAAAATCCTCATGTGTTATTTTGCATGCAAGTTCCGCAGATATGTTTAACCCTTCAATCCGTATACTTAGGCCACCCACTCACTAACTCCCTTTCGTTTACAGTACATTAAATAACACCTTAATTTAGACCTATAAGTCTTTGTGTTTGAGTGTATATAAAATCTATTACTACTTACTTATCCATCTAGATGAATGAGCAATAAATAACTCAAGCCATTAAGAACAGTAAAAACAAATGCGGAAGCTGAATGCGGAAGATATATTTCCGCATGTAATATCAAAGCCAGCGATAGAGAACTACACACAATGAGTATCCACATTGACAATGGCTAAGGATATGCCCTCAACTAAATAAGGTTAAAACGTGTTCTAGTGCAATCATCGATAAGAAATGTGACCAGCAACAAAGTTTAAGGTATCACCGAATTATATGAATCAATTGCTATCAACCATGAAAGGTCTAAAAGAAAAACCGCAAAAAAGTGATGCATATAACTTAGGACTGACTTATACCAAATATATTTGTAAAATAATATATGACAATGATAAAAATGCACCATCGATACTTTTAAAATAGTGACGAAATTTAACCGCCAATGTTTAATATTAAATAAATCACAAACCATAGCGCACAAAAAACAATGAAAATCAAAGACAAACAGATTTGCAACACAATATCATCATTAATAATCAATATGTAAATGCTGACATAAATATTGCCAGCCAAAATATCGACAAATGTCAAAATAATATCTAACCGCCTTTTTATTGACGCGAAAATGCAAAACCTAAAGCATTAATATCTTCTTACACAATCTCAAAACAAACATTTTGTTTACAAACTCAGTCACCCTAGATTTCTATTCACATATATTTCAGCTTTTCTTATAATTATTATTGAATACTTTAGCCTTATTACCTTATCATCCTCGTCGTTTAAAACAGCTTCCAACCTTATGCCTATGTGATAGGACGCTCAACTGTTTTAAGAAATTCATTAATCCTTAACGATAAAGAAATAAAAAATCAGGCTCTCTGTTTGTGTATATTTTTTATGCACCAACTGAATCGCGGAGGTCGCCAAGCAGTATTCTAGCGGGAAAAATACGTTTAATAGGAAGTAAAATGAAGACGACAGCGAAAGCTAGGCTTATAAAATCAAATTCTGATGAAATAATTAGACCTATTATGCTAGTTCAAGAAAAGCTAGCGAGAACGCGATTATTGCAACAGCTAGAAAAGCTACATCGTCCACTTATCGATGCCATAAATAATATCCTATCTCCGCTACTAAGACAGGGTCATCCCGCTGTTTCGGGGTCAACGTTAACAGAACCTAGAACACCTGTCGTTCCAGAACATTGCTATGCATGGTTTGTATTAAAACATCATCAAAATACCCTCGGTTATTGGAGAATTGATCGCTGTACGCTCGATCAATTGGCGAGTAATTATTACGGTAATACCTCAACACCATTAAGTTCTCCTTTGAGAAACCCCAGCCAATCTGAATTTAGGTTAGCCAAAAAGTTGCTACTTTCCGTAGTGGAGGAGCTACCTAATAGCACGATTGAAACCAATAATCTTGAAGTTGAGCTCATAAAAGGCCATATGCCACTCGCAGTATCGGCAGTATGGTCGTTCAATTTTACCAATGGCCCACTAACCCCTCCAATGCTCTTTTGCTTAACTGAGCATTTACTGGGGCATCTGGCCGAACAGCCTAAGAAATCTGAAGTATCTGCGGATTTACCCGCAAAACTAGCCGTCTGGCTAAAAAGTCTCCCCATAAAAATGCAGCTGACATTAGGGCAACATAGCATCCCGGTGCAATCACTCAGCCAATTAAAAACTGGGGATATTTTACCTATTAATCTCTATCCAAAAACCTTGTTATCAATCGGAAACACACCGCTATTTCATGCCTCAGTGCATAGTCATGAAGGACAGATGGTAGCGAAATTGACCCAAGATATTTATCAGCATGAGGAGCATGACATTGGCTGAACAATCTATTTTATCGGATGATGATTTTCTATTAGAGGACGATATTTTCTCTGAGAGAGCATTTTCAAAGCCGGCCCCCCATAACCGTAAATTGAAAAATAATAATTTTTTTCAACAACTTCCTGTTCAAGTTACTCTCGAACTGGCCAGTGCTGAAATGTCTTTAGGCGAACTGAATCGTATGGGAGAAGGTGATGTTATCGCACTCGACCGTATGGTGGGTGAACCGCTGGATATCAGAGTAAATGGAGCACTATTAGGAAGAGGCGAAGTCGTAGAAGTGGCTGGCAGATATGGCGTACGTTTGCTGGAAATAGAGAGCATTACTCTCGATGGGACAAGTAACGAATGATAGTTCGGGTATTGTTACTGGCGATTCTATTGTTTGCTCCCCAAGCCCTCGCATCGGAAGGACTGACCTTATTCACACTGGATAGCGCTCAAGACAGTCAAGCAGTTAACATTAAACTCGAAATTTTAGCGCTCATGACGGCCATTAGTTTCTTGCCCATCATGCTGATGATGCTAACCAGTTTTACTCGTATTATCATTGTATTAGCAATCCTCCGACAAGCTCTAGGACTACAACAAAGTCCCCCTAACCGAGTGCTTGTTGGGATAGCATTAGTACTCACTATCTTTATTATGCGCCCAGTGGGAGACAAAATTTATAAGGAAGCTTATTTGCCCTATGACCAAGGTAAGATCGAATTGATGGAGGCTGTCTCAATAGCCAAAATCCCTTTAACTCGATTTATGCTGGCGCAGACAAGAGAAACTGATCTTGAGCAAATGCTGAAAATAGCTAACGAACCCACACACATGAAAGCAGCAGAGGAAGTCCCCTTTTTTGTCCTTATGCCCGCATTTGTACTGAGTGAACTCAAAACAGCTTTCCAAATTGGCTTCTTACTTTTCTTACCTTTCTTAGTTATCGACTTGGTTGTCGCAAGTGTCCTCATGTCTATGGGGATGATGATGTTGTCACCGTTAATTATTTCTCTCCCATTTAAACTGATGGTTTTTGTATTAGTCGATGGTTGGGCTATGACGGTAAGCACCTTAACCGCAAGTTTTGGGTAGCTAGATGGACATCAATGAACTGACCTCGCTCTTTGCTGACTCAATGTTTCTCGTCATCATCATGGTTTCTGTGTTGGTGACACCGGGACTCATTCTAGGCTTAATCGTTGCGGTATTTCAGGCTGCGACACAGGTCAATGAACAAACCTTGAGTTTTCTGCCAAGGCTTATCATTACTCTACTTATGGTTCTGTTTTCAGGCCATTGGCTCATACAACAGCTAAGTGATTTATTTGACAGGCTGTTTATGAATATTCCTCATATTATCGGTTGATATGCTTTCCCTCACCTCAACCGAGCTCAGCATGTTAATCGGCAGCCTTTGGTGGCCATTCTGCCGGATCATGGGGGCATTTATGATAATGCCCTTGTTAGGTAATTCTTATGTGCCTGCAACAGTAAGAATTTTTCTTGCCTTAAGTATTGCAGCGCTTATTGCACCTATGCTGCCACCCGTTCCCGCTGTCGATGCGCTCTCGCTTGGATCATTATTTTTAGCCATAGAACAACTACTGATTGGATTTATGCTCGCGCTATTTTTAACCATTTTAATCCATGTGATGACCATGCTTGGCACTATTATGTCGATGCAGATGGGTCTAGCGATGGCGGTGATGAACGATCCTGCTAATGGCGACACCAACCCCATTCTCAGTGAATGGTTACAAATCTTTGGTACATTGATTTTTCTGGCTCTTGACGGTCATTTAGTCGGTCTCAACATCATTGTTGATAGCTTTCGTTTATGGCCAATTGGGAATGGGATTTTTGACTTACCGCTAATGGGATTGGTTAGTCGAATGGGCTGGCTATTTGCTGCATCGCTGATGCTCGCCATACCCGCAGTACTCGCCATGTTAATGGTTAACATCACTTTTGGTGTATTAAGCCGTGCTGCGCCGTCATTAAACATCTTCTCGCTCGGGTTTCCCATGACCTTGTTGATGGGCTTAATTTGCGTCTTCCTTTCGTTAAGCGGCATTCCAACTCGTTACAGTGATCTGTGCTTAGACGCATTAACTGCAATGTACCAATTTATCGGAGGGATCTCATGAGTAAAACGCCCCAACAAGATAAAACAGAAGAAGCTACACCGCAGAAAAAGCGTAAAGCGAGAGAAGAAGGCCAAGTTCCACGCTCTAAAGATCTTGCCTCCGCAGCACTGGTCGTTGGTTGCTCTGCCATGCTGACCAGTAATGCGGATTGGTTTGCGACGAGAGTCAGTGGATTAGCTAAATACAATATGCTGCTCACGCGGGCAGAGTTAGCTCAACCTGACATCATGATGCGCCATCTTGGCGCCAGCCTAGTCGAAATGCTAAGCATCTTAGGCCCACTATTCATCATGGTTGCTCTGTTGGCCGCAGTTGCAGGAGCCTTACCTGGGGGGCCGATATTTAATTTTGGAAATGCTAATTTTAAGTACAGTCGAATCGATCCTCTTGCCGGTGTCGGAAGAATATTTTCCGCTCAATCTCTTGTTGAGTTACTCAAGTCATGCCTAAAAATTGTGTTACTGATCGGAATTATGTTGGTTTTCTTGAATGGTCACTTACAAGAACTACTTAGCTACAATCAACGCCCTATTGATGAAGCGGTTCGTGATGGCATCAATCTACTGTCGCAAGGCATGTTTTATCTTGGTACTGGGCTGCTCGTGATCGCCTTTATTGATGTGCCTTACCAATATTGGCATAACAGCAAAGAATTACGTATGTCACGCCAAGAGGTCAAAGACGAGCATACCCAGCAAGAAGGTAAGCCAGAGATTAAAGCTAAAATCCGCCAAATACAGCAACGAATGGCTCGCTCTCGGGCAGATACCACCATTCCAAAAGCGGATGTTCTCTTGGTTAATCCTACTCACTATGCCGTGGCATTAAAATACAATCCTGACTTAGCGGATGCGCCTTACGTCATCACTAAAGGCACCGAAGAACTCGCCCTCTATATGCGAGAACTCGCTAAAAAACATGATATTGAAATTATTGATATCCCACCGCTCACGCGGGCTATTTATCATTCAACGCAAGTCGATCAACAAATACCCAGTGCCCTTTTTATCGCCATAGCGCACGTATTAAGTTATGTCATGCAAATAAAAGCATCTCGTAAGGGCTTACAGCAGAAACCTGAGCCTTTACCACATTTTTTTATTCCCCCTAATTTACGTCACGATTAAAGGATTGCTTAACCTATGAATTGGCTTTCTCGCACCTTTTCAGGAAATTACAGCTATATCGGCATTCCAGTCATGCTGCTCGCTATTCTGGCAATGGTGATTTTACCGCTGCCTGCATGGCTACTGGACATTTTGTTTACATTTAACATCGTCCTTGCCGTCATGGTGCTGCTGGTGAGCGTCTCGATCAGGCGACCATTAGAGTTTTCTGTATTCCCAACCTTATTGCTCCTTGCGACCTTAATGCGTTTGACCTTAAACGTTGCATCGACGCGCGTAGTACTCATTGAAGGTCATGAAGGAGGCGATGCTGCGGGTAAAGTGATCCAAGCCTTCGGTGAAGTCGTTATTGGCGGAAACTATGTCGTCGGTGCGGTTATCTTCTTAATTCTAATGATTATTAACTTTGTTGTAATCACTAAGGGTGGCGAGCGGATCTCTGAGGTATCGGCGCGATTTACATTGGATGCCCTACCGGGTAAGCAAATGGCAATCGATGCCGATCTCAATGCTGGCACACTCACACACGAACAAGCCAGCCTACGTCGCCAAGATGTCGCCAGAGAAGCAGACTTTTATGGTTCCATGGATGGAGCCTCAAAATTTGTGAGAGGAGATGCCATCGCAGGACTCTTGATCTTAGCAATCAACATTATTGGCGGGATCAGCATAGGCATCTTTATGCATGATCTGAGTACAACAGAAGCCTTTAAAACCTATGCGTTATTAACCATTGGTGATGGCCTAGTTGCACAAATTCCATCATTACTACTCGCCACTGCTGCCGCAATTATTGTGACTAGGGTATCCGACGCAGAAGAAATGCCGACCCAATTGAGTCGACAGTTACTGGCTAACCCGAGAACCTTAGCCACTGCAGCCATTGTGATGGCGATTCTCGGTATCACCCCAGGCATGCCAGCACTGGTATTTTTATCTTTTGCAATACTACTAGGCTTTGCGGCGTGGAAACAAAACCAGAATAAGGCCTCCTTTACTGAAGAGAAAACTGAAGAACTCATAGAAACCAGCCTGACAGAACCTTCAGCGCCAAGCTGGGAATCCCTGCCTTTTACCGACATCATCGAAGTACGATTAGGTTATAGATTGGTTCATCTAGTCGAAAAAACCAAAGGAGCAGAATTACAAAAACGCCTAACAGGGATCAGACGTACTCTTTCAGAACAAATCGGATTTCTGCTATCGGAAGTGAGAGTGCGCGACAATCTAGCTTTAGCACCACATGCATACCAAATTAACTTTATGGGCACTCAAGTGGCTATCGCCGAATTAGAACCTGATCTGCTGCTCGCAATAAAAAGTGGTCCTGTTTACGGTAAAATTGATGGGATTTTAACCAAGGAACCCGCTTACCAAATGGATGCCATTTGGATTGCACCAGAGTTAAAGGCCAAAGCACTTAACTTAGGTTATTCGGTCGTCGATAATGCGACAATCATTGCCACTCATGTCAGTAAGTTATTGCGCGAATCACTGCCTGAATTATTGCAACATGATGATATTATGCAATTAACTGACAGGCTCAGTAAGCAAGCCCCCAAACTGGCGGAATCACTCAGTACCTGTTTAACCCCCATTCAGTTACTCAAAGTTTTCCGCTTGTTACTCAAAGAGCAAGTGCCGCTAAAAGACATACGCACCATAGCAACGACCTTGCTGGAATGCAGCGAGCAAACCAAAGATCCCGTTCTACTCGCCGCCGATGTGCGCTGCGCTTTACGCAATAGTATTTTGCATCAAATCGCAGGCAGCAGTCCGCAGTTGAATGTACTTACGCTGACCGCAGAATTAGAACAAACCTTAATGACAGCGTTAAATCAATCGCAGCAACAGGGCAGAGTTGCATTGGATAGTTTCCCTATCGAACCTAATCTACTGGCGCAGCTACAACAAAGAATGCCCCAATTACTCGCGGAGACAAAAGAGAAAGGCTATAACCCTATCCTACTTGTTTCTCCACAACTCAGGCCTTTCCTCGCGCGTTATGCATTAGCATTCGCCCGTGGACTTCATGTTTTATCCTATAATGAAGTCCCTGAAACAAAAGAACTTATGATTGCGGGACAACTCGGGTAATCAAACGCATTAAGCCCTATCGCTTTATTAAGTTTTCATCGTGCAAGAAGCATCAATGACAGAATGCTAACCAGCGTTCGACATTGGTGCCACATGCACTTAGCACTATTTTACGCAGTCAGGATGAAAAGATTGGGAGCAGAGCTGAGCGCTTAATAAACGTTAGCATTTCGGTATGACCCGACATTGCGCTTATCACTTCATTCATTTTTACATCGATATGTTAATCAAATTTTCACAATAGTATGAGCTGCATCAGGTGCTAGGAGACAAATGTCCTCTTGTATTCACCCTTCCCTCCCTATAATCCACGCCATGACTTCGTAACTCGGTGCTTGAGCCTCTGGTTTTGGCTGCATGGCGGCACCGTTTCCTCTCAGGAGCTAGCTAATGAACATACTCGTGCTAAACGGGCACCCCAACTTAACCCAGTCTGTGGCCAATGCCTGCATACTTGCCCTTGAGGCTGAGCAACCGAGCTGGCGTATCAATTCAGTGGCTCAGTTTGATGGGGATACAGCCACGGAGCAGCAACAGTTGCTCGATGCCGATGTGATTGTGGTGCAATTCCCGCTCTATTGGAGCACCTACCCCGCCGTGCTCAAACATTGGATTGATGAGGTATTTACCTATGGTTTTGCCTTTGGCCCTAATGGTAGCCAGCTCCAAGGTAAACCTGTCCTGTTTTCTATCACTGCGGGGGCGACTGAGGACTCCTACAGCGAAACAGGCTTTAACTTTTTCCCCTTTAACGTATACCAACAAGCTTACGAACACCCATTTCGCGCAGCCGCTGTCGAGATTATCGATACCATTATTAGCTTTGAGATGAACTCCACTGCCGCCGAAGGTGGTAACAAATCCAACACCCTTTCCCTTGCAAAGGCCCACGCTGAGCGTGTGATTGCAGCCATTAATTCATATAAGGACCACTCAGTATGATCCAGTCCATCCTTGGCATTCTTGTACTCTTAGGCATAGGTTTGCTGTTTTCTGAGAACCGCCGTTTGATCAGCTGGCGCGCCGTTATCGGTGCATTTGGCATTATCATCGCGCTCGGTTTTTTTGTGCTGGCAACCAAGATCGGTGCCGATGTACTGCTGGCCGTATCAAATACTGTAGGCAAAGTCTTTGGTTATGGTACTGAAGGGATCAAATTTGCCTTTGGCAGCTTAGTCAATTTCAGCGTTGAAGGCATAGGTTTTGTCTGGGCGTTACAGGTATTACCGCAAATCATCTTTACTGCCGCACTCACCTCTTTGCTGTACTACTTAGGCATTATGCAGTGGTTTGTGTTAATTATTGGCGGCAGCTTGCAAAAGGTACTCGGCACGTCACGGGCGGAGTCAATGAATGCGGCGGGCAATATTATTCTCGGCCAAACCGAAGCACCGTTACTGATCAAGCCCTACCACCGCGTTCTCACCCGCGCGCAAATTTTTGCGGTAATGGTTGGCGGATTGTCTTCGATTGCTGGCTCCATTTTAGCGGGCCTTGCGGGGATGGGCGTTGCGCTTAACTATCTGATTATGGCTTGCTTTATGTCAGCTCCAGCTGGTTTGATGTTCGCTAAGTTGCTTATCCCAGAAACCGAGCCAACCGTTAATGAAGTGCCAGAATTACCCGATGATGAAAAGCCCAGCAGCTTTATTGATGCCATAGCCAAAGGCGCTATTGCTGGTATGGGAATCGCTGCCATCGTCGGCGCAGTCATTATTGCCTGTATTGGCCTCATGGCATTGTTGAACGGCGGATTAGGCGCGATTGGTGAACTGTTTGGCATGCCAACCTTAACCGTAGATATGATCCTCGGCACCTTGTTTGCGCCAGTAGCTTGGTTGATTGGTATTCCATGGGCTGAAGCAAGCACTGCCGGCGCCTTCCTAGGGCAAAAAATCGCCATGAATGAGTTTGTTGCCTTCGCCAATATGGGCAATGTGGAACTGTCTGCACGTAGTAATGCCATTATGACCATTGCCCTTTGCGGTTTTGCCAATATCGGCTCAGTGGCCATGGTGTGTGGCGCCCTGAGTCAAATGATCCCGCAACGCGCGGGGCTGATAGGTCAGCTCGGGATGAAAGTACTGCTAGCGGCGACGTTAGCAAACTTGATGAATGCTGCAATTGTCAGTTTGTTTATCTAAGTTTTCCCTTCGCGGTAGCCCGATACAATTCGGGGCTACCGCCAAGCTAAGTAATTGATAAAGGTCAACAATGAGTATTCAACCCCATATTCTCGTCGCGCCCCATCAAGTCAGTGAAAAAGCCGTCGTCTGCGGCGAACCCAATCGAGTCAACCGCATCGCGGCGCATCTAACGGATGTCGAATCCTTGGCGGATAACCGCGAGTTTCGGTTAATGCGTGGCCGTTATGGCGACACTATAATCACCGTCTGCAGCACTGGCATTGGCGCGCCCTCGGCGATCATTGCCCTTGAGGAACTGTATCAATGCGGTGTTAAACAACTTATCCGCATCGGCTCCGCCGGTGCGCTACAACCGCAAATAGCCATAGGTGATGTGATTATTGCCGAGGCCGCAGTGCGTGATGATGGCGGCTCTGCCAGCTATGTAAAGCCCGGTTTTCCGGCCTGTGCCAATCATCGTTTGGTCGGCAAACTGCAAGCATACTGCGCGCAGTATCATATTATTGCCCATAGCGGCGTAGTGCGCTCCCACGACAGTTTTTATACCGATCAAGAACAGGAGCTCTGCCACTATTGGCATCGCCAAGGCGTGCTCGGGGCCGATATGGAAACCGCTGCGTTATTCACCGTCGGCCGACTGCGCCAACTTGAAGTGGCAGCGATTCTAGCCAACGTAGTGCTATTTGAGCAGGATGTTAAAGCAGGAGTTAATGACTATGTTGCGGCGTCCAAAGCAAGCGCCCAAGGTGAGCAACATGCCATTTTAGCTGCGCTCAACGCACTGTGTGATTAGAGCTTGTTGAGGTTAATTAGCAGTAAGCCTTGCCGCTAAACGCAGCATCCAGATAACCACCAAGTCATCCTCTTAATGGCGCAGCCAATGCGCCATCATTCTCACTAAAGCTCACACTCACACCGACCTGTCATAACACACGTTTGCAGCGTCACAACAACGGCGACACACAATGCGATCGACCATCTACCGCCGCCAAAGTGCCAGCCCGCACGCAGGGATTTACATATTTTATGATCGAATGAGTATCAATCCTGCGGCGAAATGCGTACCTTAATCGCATCAATATCCACAACTATCATCAACATGCAGTTACATCCTGAACTCTCTAGCCGCTTTGGCGACACATTAAGCGAGCAGCGCGAACTCTTTAAGCAGGCCTTATTTCAGTGCCAAACGGCCAGTCGACAATTTTCCCCCGGTGATATCATGTTGCAACAGGGGCAAAATGTGCGTGAGCTTTATGTCGTGTCCGTAGGAAAAGTCGCCATGTATACTAGCGCCCACAATGGTCGGCGCTTTCAGTTAGGTGAGCTAAATTGTGATCAGCATATTTTTGGCGAAATTGAGTTTTTTACCAAACTGCCCTGCCAGTGGACAGTGATGGCCGAAGATCAGATGGAAGCCGAGGTAATTTGTGCCGCCAAACTGCAGCAATGCATAGTCACTCAACCGCAACTAGCGCTCTTTTTTGCCTCAGCGCTGGCATGGGATTATCAAGACTCAATGGCAATCTACACCAACCGCCTATTGCACCCCATCGCCGTCAATATCGCCCTCGATCTGCTACAACGCAGTCAAAACAATATCGCCCTCGGAGCCTTTAACAAAGTCGAGCAAGAAGCCGAACGCTTTGGCACCAGCAGTCGCGTCTACCGCCGCGCACTCAACTCCCTCATTGAACTCGGCCTTGTCGAAAAACGCGATCAGCAGCTGCATATTATCGACCCTAAGGCGCTAGTCACTTTTATTGCGGAGTAGATCAAAAGAATGCTGTATAGGGCTATGCGGGGATTCACAGGCAAACCACCCAATTTGCATCAGCTTTGCCATCGACACACTGCATCCATCAGCGCATTTATCGTTAAGGGCGATAAATCCAATCCTAAATATGGAGACCATAATCCAATCTGATGGATCTAAAAAGTGTTAGATTTTGATAATGAGTGAATCAGACTTGCCTAGTCTGGTTCTCGCACAAAATCCTGCCATTTTGCGCTGGCTTCGGGCTAATGCGCATGCGCACTATATAAATATTAGGGAAGTCAACAGAACTCATGTACTCAAAAAATACACAAAAGCTTGTAGAAATACATATATCTGAAGCTAAAAAACATGCATTACAGTTGTTCGCTTTCACCAGCGCCGTATTCCCAGCAGAGTGGAGTAGCTCTTGGAATGAAGTAGTTACTTTTAGCCTTCTAGAATTTTCATTTCATGCTAGGAAAGTTAACGAGTTATGTGAGTTTAAAAATGAGGCTTTTCCTAGCATTAATCAGTTAATGGTTAAAATATCTGAGAATGACCCTGGGAATTGGGAAACCAATTACCATTTTGCCTTAAATGCTTTTATACATATTAAGTCTTTCATAATTGGCCAAGCGCACGCTGACCATAGAGTTATATTTCCGAGTTCATCGGCCAACTTACAAACAACGTATGTAAAAATTGAAACGGACAAGCATCCAGAAAAAACCATCAGCATTTGTGGTTTAGTCTTTTGTTTTTTAAATCATGTAATACCTTTGCTAAGGAGTAAGTATCCTGATTTAAAGTTTTAATCGCGGCGTTAGCGATAGATTTCCTCATGGTCGTTTAATCCGTGAATCACTCTGTACCAGACTGATTCACGCCAACCACTAACACCCGCCCTCGTGCCTCTTTTTTGGCTCTTTGAGGGCGATTTTCCCCCTTAGGATGAATCAAATCTCCAGCGAACTGATTCAACGAGGTTACAAGGTCAAAATAACGGGCTAGCCATCTTAGCTTCCTGTTGCTTGTAGCTCAGAACAATCAGATAGCCTTCCTTCTATTTGACTACATTTATGTGACTGGCACTGCAAAACCTGACTATTTTAGTCAGGATTAGTTGTCACAAACTAAAGCTGCAAATAATATGAATGTAAATTTATTGCTGCTCTGGAGCTACTCATGTCTGCTACTTCTGTCTCAAAAGATGCACAACTCCCACCCCATGGGTTTAATTCTCAACACAATCATTGGCTAGAACGAAAAATAGGTGAACTAGTGGCAGAAGACTTTCGCCGCGCACATGTGTTTAGTCAATTTGGTATCGATTTTTGTTGTGGCGGGGGTAAATCACTGGCGGTCGCCTGTGAGCGTGCAGATGTAGATCCTGCAAAAGTGGTTGCTGCGCTGAATGCCGCAACACTTACCGGTAGCAAAGAAGATGAATTAAATCAATTACCCTTAGATCAACTTATCGAATATATAGAATCAACGCACCATCAATACGTGCGCGAAAAAGCCCCTTTATTAGTCGAATATTCCGAAAAGATGATTCGCGCTCACGGTGAGCACTATGCCGAAATCGTTCCCTTTGCGGGTTGGGTACGAGCCTTAGTTGAAGACTTAATGCCACATTTAATGAAGGAAGAAAAAATACTGTTTCCGGCGATCCGCGCCATGAGTCATGGAGAGCAGGTTGAGGCTTGCTTTGGCCATATTGGCAACCCCATCAATGCGATGCAACATGAGCATGAAGAAGTCGGTTTGATTTTGCAAAAATTACACGAGCTCACTAACGACTTCACACCACCTGAATATGCGTGCACTACATGGCGTGTTTGTTATGCCACTCTGGCGGAATTTGAGGCGGACTTACATCAGCATATTCACTTAGAAAACAATATTCTATTTCCTAAGGCATTGGGTCTGACTCAATAATTGATTAAATGTTTATCCCGTAGCGGCTCCAAATTACAGATCATCCGCTTAACCTTGAGGCCAGACCTAAGTCTGGCCTTTCAATTGTTGACGTGCTACAACAAGTCATGTGTCGCTGACGGATAAGCTGCCATGACATTTCAATCATTTGCACTCGATGATATTGCCAATTTGCACGAATCGGCCCAAGTAGAATTTAAACTCGCAGGTGGCCGCGATGGCCAAGGTCAATTACCCGAAGACATTTGGGCGACTTATAGCTCTTTTGCCAACACTTTGGGTGGCGAGATCATCCTAGGGGTACGCGAAGAACGTGGCCATTTCAGTATTGAAGGCATTCCCAACCCGCTTCCTGTTCTACAAGAATTTTGGGAAATACTCGATGACCCGAGTCGCACTAGTCACAATCTTTTAGCGATTTCAGATGTGCAGATTATTGAAATTATGAATAAAAAGCTGATTCGTATCCGCGTACCGCTGGCGCCTGAGCAGCTAAAACCTATCTACGTAGGCAGCGATCCTTACACAGGGAGTTATTTTAGAGTGGGAGATGCCGACATGCACGCGAGCCGTCGGCAAGTCAATCTACTGCTACGCCGCGCCCATCTTTGCATGAAGCAACTCAAGGCGCGTTAATCCAGTAAATCTAACATCCTGTTATTACTTTAAAAACCTGCTAATAGATAGCCGCCCATGGCCGCAATCGCCACGCCAGTAACGCGCATTAAATTGCGTTGCCCTGTCATCCGCTGCATTCCAAGGCCTATCATTACGCCGCCTAAATGGATGACTGCTGTACCAAATAAAAATCCTAGGGCATACAGGACTGGGCTGGCCAATTCCGGCATTTCAGCGCCGTGGGCGTGACCATGAAAAATCGCGAATACACCCACAAAGGCCATGGCGAATAACAATGGGATTTGACGGTCGAAGGCGATAGCAAGACCGAGCAACAACACAGAGAGGGCAATACCTATTTCAACAAAGGGAACGGCAATCGCATATAAACCTAAAATCCCGCCCACTAACATAAAGGTGACAAATGCTAAGGGGACAGTCCAAATCGCGCGGCCACCGAGCTGGGTGCTCAACATGCCCACACTCAACATAGCCAGCAAGTGATCGAAGCCCAATACGGGATGATTAAAACCCGACATGAAACCGCCACCTGAATGGATCTCATGGGCCGATACCGGTGCGATCCAACATAAAGAGAGCAGTAATAACAACCCGATACGCGCCATAAAATAGCCTTAGTCAGTGACTTTAGTGATATAAAACTTAACTTTAGTGCAAATTTGGCTGGCAAACCTTGATCTCAATCACCCAAAGATACAGATTAAAAATGCACGCTAAGCTAGTTTGCGTCGATAGCCAATACTTTTATCAAAGCGTCGAGGGAGGCGATTTCTAAATGGGGCAACAAGGCGGCTATCGGTAAGGAATCGACTCGACCAAAACTGGGATTTAGCCACACAGACTGGCACCCCGCCAATCGAGCACCACGAACGTCGGCATTCATGCTGTCGCCAACATGCAGTAAATGTTGCGGTGCAATCTTTAACCGCGAGCAAGCTAATGCGAACATGTCTTTAGCGGGTTTCATATGCACGCCATTACCTGGATGCAACACAAACTCGAAAGTTTCCCCTAAACCAATCCGCTCTGCGTCCACATTGCCATTGGTGATCCCGACTAATCTAAAATGCTGCGATAAGCGCTTGAGTAATAAGAGCACTTCGTCAGACACTTGGAAATGACTGCGGTAAAAATAAAAGCATGCTAATCCTTGCTCGGCGCCGCGTTCGGCTTCAGTCGCTGAATACCCTAATTGTATTAGGCCTTGGCGAAGCGTAGCTAAACGGGCGGCGCTAGTATCGTGGGCGAGCTCACGATTTTGCTGCAAAAGTTGCAGTTTTAGCCTGCGCCAATCATGGGGTTGCCACACCTGCGATAATGGATAAGTCTGCAACAGAAACGTCGCCAGCTCAGCCTCGGCATTTAAAATATGCGGCAGATTGTCGTACAAGGTATCGTCGAGATCGAAACTGATCGCTTGAATATGTTGAGGCCTAAGATAGCAACGCATTATTTATCCTGTGTTTTTTTCGCTCTAGGATGGGCGTTATCATACACCTTCGCTAAGTGTTGGAAATCCAAACTGGTGTAAATTTGTGTGGTCGCTAGGTTCGCATGACCCAATAATTCTTGCACCGCCCGCAAGTCGGCGCTCGCTTCTAACATGTGAGTGGCAAAGGAATGACGCAGCTTATGGGGATGTACTCGCACCGATAATGCCTGCTCTTGACCCCATTTAGCCATGCGCGCCTGAATACTGCGATGGGAAAGTCGCTTGCCTTTTTCTGTCACAAATAAGGCGTTATCTTCACAGGGGATCTGCTTTCGGCAATTGAGCCAATTCTGCAGCGCAGTAATCGCTAAACGACCGACAGGGACGATACGCTCCTTATTGCCTTTACCTAAGACTCGCACTTCTTTCAAATCATATTGCACACTGGATAAATTAAGTGCGGCGAGTTCCGCTAAACGTAAACCACTGGAATAAAACAACTCCATCATGGCTTTATCCCGCAGACTCAGCGGATCTGTACCTTCAATGTCCAGCAAGTGACTGATGGCATCGACATCGATATTCTTCGGCAGAGGTTTGGTTTGTTTGGGGGCACTTAAGCCTTTGGCGGGATTAAGCTCAATCACGCCTTCGCGCAGCAAAAATTCACCCCATTGTTTTACCGCCGATAAACACAGAGAAAGCGATCGTGGGCTTAAACCTTTGCGGTGCAATTTGGCTAACACTTGCTGCCAATGCTCGCGGCTCACATTGAGTAAATGCACGCCTTCGGGCAAGAGATCGCTACCGCGATTAAGCTCGTAAAGGTAATTCCGTACTGTATGGGCCGACAACTGCCGCTCGGTACTCAGATAACGTTCAAAGGTTTGTAACCATTGAGTATTTAATGCCGACACTTCGCCTGTTTGCGTACTCATATCGGTTTCCTCGTGGGTTTTGCCAAGCCTTGGGTGAGCAAAATCGCTCAACGGCCGTTACAGCTTGGCAAGCATATGCGCCAGTAAACGCCGCAACTGTTCCAGCAGCATGTTATCCATATCAGGATGAAAATGGGTGACATCTTGGCTAGCAATGGCAAAAATCACCGGGTTGTCTTCCGACAATTTAGTCAGTGCCACCGAACCCACTTCGCTACCAAATAACCGTTTGGCTTCTTGTTGCGTTAGCCGACCAAAATAGTGACCTTTATGCAGCCTTTGATCCCATATTGCCTTCATATCGGCATCGAGAACGCTGATCAAACGCACATGACTGAAATTAAACTGTAATTTTAAACTGTCGGCCAACACTTCTTTGAGTGACACAAGATCGGCACAATTCAGTAGCTGGAAGGATAACTCAGTATTGAATTGGTAAATTTTCTCGTTGCGCGCCGCCATCGTTAACAGACAGGTGATCTCTTCTTCCAACTGGCTGACTCGCTGGCGCAGCATTTCTTGACGACGTTCCACCAAAGAGATGGCGCCACGCTCCAGATGGGGCAGACGCATTGCCAGCAATAGCTCAGGATAGCGATTGAAAAAATCAGGATTATCCAGCAGATACTCGCGAATAATCAACTCATCAAAGGGCACATTCGTCTGCGGCATCAAAGGCTCTGTCATAACTGAATTTGTCCATCGTAAACATGCTGCGCTGGGCCCGTCATCCACAAAGGTTTCCCCTCGCCTTCCCAGTTGATGGTTAAAGTACCGCCGGGTAAATCCACCCGCACTTGCTGGCCGAGCTTCCCTTGCACTTGACCTACAACCACAGCTGCACACGCGCCAGTGCCACAGGCCAAAGTTTCGGCCGCACCACGTTCATACACCCGCAGCTTAATGTGGCCCGAATCCACTACTTGCATAAATCCCACATTCACACCACGGGGAAAGCGCTCATGCTTAGTGAGCATGGCACCAATTTCAGCAACAGCGGCGCTCGCCACATCTTCAACGTCGAGCACACAATGGGGATTGCCCATAGAAGCCGCGCCACATAAAAAGGTTTGCAGTGGTGTTTGCAGTAAATAGGTTTTTTCGGCTTTCTTGGCTTTAAAGGGGATCAGACTTGGTTCAAGAATAGGCACGCCCATATTCACGGTAACTGTGCCATCTCGCTCTAAACGCAGAGTCATCTTACCTGATGAAGTACTAACACGGATTTTACTCTTATTGGTCAATCCTTTATTGCGCACAAAACGGGCAAAACAGCGGGCGCCATTACCGCATTGTTCGACTTCAGTACCATCGGCATTGAAGATGCGATAATGAAAATCTAAATCGGGATCATAGGGTGGCTCAACCAACAGTAATTGATCGAAACCTATGCCAAAGTTACGGTCGGCTAAACGGCGGATCTGCTCAGGCGAAAAGAACACGTTCTGCGTGACCCCATCGACCACCATAAAATCGTTACCCAGTCCGTGCATCTTAGTGAATTGGATCAAGATACTTATCCTTTAAGCCGAGGCGCCGCTCATTAAGTATGAAACCAAGCGCCTGAATCAATATAATTTTTCTAGTTTACGGCAGGAGTTGCTCACCTTGCCAGAGCTGAGACAATTTTTCTCGCTCACGCACTAAGAAAGCGTGCTCACCATCGACCATGACTTCGGCCGCACGAGGACGCGTGTTGTAGTTAGAGGCCATCGCAAAACCATAGGCACCACTCGAACGCACTGCCAGTAAATCCCCTGCCACTAAAGCCAGCTTGCGATCTTTACCTAAAAAGTCACCTGTTTCGCAGACTGGACCAACAATATCAAACTCATAGGCCTCAGAGTCCCTTGGCACGACTGGGATAATATTTTGCCATGCGCTGTAAAGTGCTGGGCGAATTAAGTCATTCATCGCGCCATCGACAATCGCAAAACGCTTGTCGCTGTTTTCTTTCAGATAAAGCACCTGAGTAACAAAAATCCCCGCATTGGCGGCAATCGCACGGCCCGGTTCGAAGATCAGCTTAAGTTGACGGTCGCCCAAACGCGCTAATATGGCGGCGGCATACACATCAGGGTGCGGCGGGGTTTCAGCATCATAGGTCACACCTAAACCGCCACCCACATCAAAATGCTCGATGACGATACCTTGTTCAGCCAGACGATCGATCAACGCTAGCATACGATCCATTGCATCGAGGAAAGGTTGAATTTCTGTCAATTGCGAACCGATATGGCAATCGACACCTTTCACTTTTAAATGTGGCAAAGCATGGGCACGGGCGAAGACGGTTTCGGCCTCATCCATAGCGATACCGAATTTATTTTCTTTAAGACCAGTCGAAATATAGGGGTGAGTACCCGCATCCACATCGGGATTGACTCGCAAGGAAACTGGCGCCACTTTACCTAAACGACCTGCGACCAAATTTAACTGCTCAAGCTCGGCGCTCGACTCGACGTTAAAGCAATAAATGCCCAGATTAAGTGCCTGTTCCATTTCGGCCGCAGTTTTACCCACGCCAGAGAACACCACTTTAGCGGGATCGCCGCCCGCTTCAATCACTCTTGCTAACTCGCCACCCGAAACGATATCAAAACCACTGCCTAAACGTGCTAACACATTCAGTACGGCCAAGTTCGAATTAGCTTTAACCGCGTAACAAATCAAATGTGGATGATCTGCCACGGCGTTATTAAAGGCATGCCAATGGCGCTCTAGCGTGGCGCGGGAATAGATATACAGCGGCGTACCATAGGTTTGAGCTAAGTCGGCGACCTGGCAGCCTTCTGCGTGCAGGGCATTTTGTTGGTAGAGAAAGTGATCCAATGTCTGATTCCTTACTGCGCTTTATCGCTGCGATAGTGATGATAGTTATAGCTGCTATTATTGTTGTGTTTTTTGTACTTCGATGGCTCGAATTTCGGTTTTAATCTCTTCTACTTCAGGCTCAGGTTTAGACGCCTCAACCTTTTTAGGCTGATTCACCTCTGTGGCCGGAGATCGATAGAGGGGGCCCTTCTGGCCGCATGCAGTAATGAATAGGCTACCAAGCAATAACAATAAAAACAGTCTCATTTTTCTCAACATCTGTGCATCTGGTGACTAATGGCCTTATAATCGCACCCATCTTGACGAAAGCAAAGGACAGAAATGCATGGCCATGACAGATACAGAATTTCACCAGCTCGCCGATGACATGTTCCAAGCCATAGAAAATGCGATTGAAACTGCGATTGATGATCAAGATGCCGATCTTGATATCGATGCCAGTGGCAACGTATTGCAATTAGAATTTGTTGATGGCTCTAAGATAGTGATCAACAAGCAAGAACCTTTGCATGAGATTTGGGTCGCCACACGCTTTGGTGGATATCACTTTGGTTTTGTTGAAGGTAAATGGATGGACGGACGAAATGGCGGCGAGTTTATGCCATTCGTGCAAGAGTCTATCGAGCGCCAAGGCGGCATTAAGCTTAGCTTCTAATCTAAGCCTGTCGTAGTGCAAAACAATAATGGGAGCCTTGGCTCCCATTATTTATGTTAAAAACCAGCTAAAACTCAGTGTCTTGATCGCTAACATCGATACCGAAAGGCGCCACCGTTAACTCTCCGGCTACCCGCACTAAATGGAAAAATTGCGGAATATTAAACCGCGCCCGTGAAGCATAATGCTCATCGAACACATAGTGATGGCTCACTTTATTTACCAACTCGGCCATATTTGATCCCGCCTGCACGTAATGGCTTAGTTGATTTTCCTCATCGAGGATAAATACATCCAAGTTATCGACCCGTTGGCGTAGAAAATACTGAATCGCGCCTTTAGCCGCATAGTTTTGCACCACTTTCGGCATACTCGAAAAGGGATCGTCACCTAATTCAGGCCGCGGCAATAGTACAAGATGACTGCGGGATAACTGTTGATAAAATGACTTGGCATCGCTCAAGTCCTGATAAGCCATACCTAAAGGATTAAAAAAGATCCCATAGCGAGTACGACTTATCTGCAGTGGCTGCACTAAGGTGCTGGATTGCTGCACTTGTTGGCACAAACGCATGGTTTGTTTTAGTAGATTTTTCACTGCTAATTTAAGCTGTGGGCGTAACTTCTGTGAACAGCTGATCACATCCATATCCACAGGTAAACTGGCCCGTCTTAGCCCCGGCGTTACAAAGGCTAAAGCTTGCAATACCGCGGTATCGCCTTCGAAGCGATGACACTGCCATTCACCCCAACTATTCAAGCAAATCGCATCTAACGCACCAAGCATATTGGCTTTTTTACGCCCGAGTGAGAACACGTTCGCATTCATCACATCGACCATCATTTCCTGTCCTTGCCATTCAATGGTGGGATCGCAATCCAGATTGAGCACGAAAATCAGCTTACGAAAATGCCATGGCTGACATAAGTCACGTTTAGATACACGCCAATCGTGGTCGATAAAATTCAGTAACCGCTTAGAAGCTTCGGTAAGCCGTTTCGACTTTGCCTTACTCTGACCATATTCATGCCATTGAGTACTCGGCGTCGAGATCCCATTTAAACATGCCCAAATAATTAAAGCTGAAGGGGTTTTTCCCTTACATATTGCCGACTCGCCTAACAAATTTTGTGGCTGAGGCCCTTGTCGATACAGATAATATTGGCGCTCGCGGGAGCTTGAGACCATAGTCACTTCGGACTCAGCGACTGAAGCACTCCACAGCAGATTCAGCTTAGCGATTTGGTCTTCATCTTGACTAAAATAGGTATGCAACTTGCGTGTCAGCATTCCCAAATCTTCGATCCGCAAACCTTCATTTAACTCATGTGTCGATGCGAAGCGTAATAAGGTTTGGTAGCTCGCTAATAACAATTCATTCAGTTGCTCGTTAAACCAATTGAGCTGGCCACTATGCCAATGTTCACAATTGTCTAAAGTGCTAATCAGACTATCTGGCCATTGCCAATCCTGCACCAGCTTTTGCAATTTAGGATAACGCCAATCTTTGCCCTCTTGGGTTCGACTCAAGTGCACGCCACATTTTAAATAGAAGCAGCGCCGCACTATCTCTAGTCGGCGAGTATCATTCTGCTTAAGTAAATAGGTTTCGATAATCTCATAGATAGAGTAATAGGCATCATTCGACGTCGAAAAATCACCGGCGAGCGTTTTCTGCCATAAGTGATCACAAAGCAGAGTTGAATGGGGATAATCACTGGCATAAGCCTCGAGTAGCAATACTTTAATCAGCGCCTTATGGGGCTTTTCTAAGCCCTTATAGAGCTGCCATAACGAAGCACCAAAGTACTCACTCGCAGGTAATTCATGTACATCGCCTAGAGACAAGAGCGCAGGATTGAGTTTAGCGTCTGGCCACCATGCAATCGTTTTACCCGCCAAACGAATTTGGCTGCGATAAAACTCTTCAAGTAATAACCAATGTTGCATACTACCGCTATGCTCATGGGCCATCGCTGATTGACATCCACGAACGGCTTTACCGCCACAAAACTGCTGCGGATGAACTAAGTAAAAATTCACCTCAAACTGATACTCGGCAAACCAAGCAGTCAATCGAGTCGCTTTAATCTTGATTAGCGCCAAATCCTCAGCACACAGATCGGCCCTATGTACTAACCAAACATCGACATCGCTCTTGGCATTTTGACCAAAACTGCCAGTACTCCCCATCGCATAAACGCCTTCAAAGGCATTGATATCCGCTTCTTGAGTAGTAAAAGGCAGCGAGAACACATCGCAGGCCTGGGACTCTGTCTCACCAACCTGATACTCGTTGATTCCACAGGGCGTATTGGCGGCATGATAGCCAGGATACTGAACACCGTTCTGGTGAATTAAAAAAGGGATCAAATGGAATAAGTGTTTTTGTAGCGGCGATAGCAAAGCTAGGGCGCGTGCAATACGTACCTTATTAAGTCTTTCTGCTATATCAGGAAACTGTATTTGCCGATCCATTCAAAAACACAACACTTAAGCACTTATGGGAAATGTGCTCATGTTAACACTTTTACAAACTCGAGCAACTAAACGTGAAGCCCGTCACACTTTCACGGTATCTAGAACATCGCCAACTTCAAAGAATCGATACGGCTTCCTTACATAAACGATTTGCCAATGTTAGCATTGGCGCAACTAAGATCTTTGATGGAAACTAGGCATGTCTGAGAACCGCATACGTATCGCAACCCGCAAGAGTCCGCTGGCCATGTGGCAAGCTGAATTTGTTAAAGCCGAATTAGAACGCATTCACCCCGGTATTGTGGTGGAATTGCTGCCAATGAGCACTAAGGGCGACGTTATCTTAGATACGCCGCTAGCCAAAGTGGGCGGTAAAGGGTTGTTCGTCAAAGAGCTTGAAGTCGCCATGTTAGACGATCTTGCCGATATCGCGGTGCATTCAATGAAAGACGTACCCGTCGACTTCCCAGAAGGCTTAGGCCTTGAAGTTATTTGCGAGCGCGAAGATCCCCGCGATGCCTTTGTATCGAATTTATATAAAACGATCAGCGAATTACCATTAGGCGCAACTGTGGGCACCTCGAGCCTACGTCGTCAATGCCAACTGCGCGCATCACGCCCTGACCTTATTATCAAAGATTTACGCGGTAACGTAGGCACTCGTTTAGCTAAACTTGATAACGGCGAATACGATGCCATTATTCTTGCCGCTGCTGGCTTAATTCGCCTGAAATTGTCTGAGCGGATTGCTAGCTTTATCTCTGCTGAAGAATCCTTGCCCGCCAACGGCCAAGGTGCTGTGGGTATCGAATGTCGCACCAATGACGAACGCGTTAAGGCCCTACTGGCACCATTAGAACATTTAGAAACGCGCTACCGTGTGATTGCCGAGCGCGCGATGAACACGCGCCTAGAAGGTGGATGCCAAGTGCCGATTGGCGCATTTGCCGAAATCAATGGTGATGAGATGACATTACGCGGCCTAGTCGGTAACCCTGATGGTAGTGAAATCATCGAAGGCGTGATCACAGGTCCAAAAACCGACGCCACGCAATTAGGGGTTGCCCTTGCCGAAGAGCTATTGAGCAAAGGCGCAAAAAGCATACTCGACGCTGTTTACGCTAAAGCATAAGTCGATGAAAGTCTTACTGACGCGCCCAGAAGGGCGCAATCAGTCCATGATCGATGCCTTGAATCAACAAGGCATTAGCCATTGGGTTACACCTCTACTGTGTGTCGAAGCAACGCCGCCCATCACAACGAATAACTCGCACCCACTGGCACACGCCGATATGATTATCTGTATCAGCGCTAATGCAGTCAGCTTTGCCGACTATGCCTTAACAACCGCTCATTCTCGAATAAAAGGCTGGCCTCAAGCTCAATATTTCGCCGTAGGTCATGCGACTTGGGAAGCATTAAATCAGCTCGGCATTGAAGCCCTCGAAGCCCCAGATGATTGTCAGCAGACCGAAGGTCTACTCACGCTCGCGCCTTTGCAAGATATTAAAGGTAAGCAGATTACGATCATACGTGGCGTTGGTGGCCGTGAAGCCTTAGCTGAACGACTGGCTGAGCGCGGGGCAACAGTGCGCTATTGGGAAGTATATCAACGGGCTTGTCCACCACTCAATGGACAACAGATCGCACAACAATGGCAAGAGTTTGGCATCGACACTATTGTCGTCACCAGCGGTGAAGTACTGGATAACCTGATTAATCTAGTGCCAAAAGAGTTATTTGCATGGCTGCGCTCATGTCATATCATAGTCCCAAGTAACCGAGTAGAAGCTCAAGCTCACGCCTTTGGTATAACCCAAGTCACCAATGCCAATGCCGCCAACAGCAAAGCCGTGCTAAACGCCCTTAAACTCTAAGCGCTATTTAGCCCGATTTAACTCGAATTTCGGCAGTAGCATGTTTTCAAGGACTGTTAAATGGATAACAACAAGCACGACGCAAAGAGCCCTGAATTACAGGCTACCTCTATTATTGAACCATCAATAACGACTGATGACACGCCCGTAACTTCAGCGCCATCTTCTGAATCCCAAACAGCCAAAGCCACACCTTCAAGCACGCCGAGTCAAACGCCAGCATCCAATAGAAGCTCGTGGGCGATTCGCTTTGGGGTGTTATTAGCGCTGGGTTTAACCGCTTGCACCCTTGGCGGTGGTTTTATGCTGTACCAACAGATGCAACAGCAACTGCTGGCGCAGGATGCGAAAAATATCGCCCTGCAGGACCAATTACAGCAAGCCCTGCTACAACCCAACCAACGTATTGGCCAGCTTGAACAGCAACAACTGAATGATGCTAAGACCTATCAAGAATTAACAAAATTGGCAGAAGACCAAAATCAACTGCAGGACAGGATCAATAAACTTGCCCAACGCAGCCCAACGCATTGGATGGCGTCAGAAGCCGAATATCTAGTAAACATGGCGGGCCGTAAACTTTGGTTAGAAAAAGATCCCCGCACCGCCACCGATCTATTAAAATCGGCGGATGAAACCATCGCCGCCATGAACAATCCCGCTTTGCTACCTATTCGTAAGGCTCTAGCAAAAGATATCGCCGCGACTGCAAGTATTAAAACCACAGATATTGATGGTAGTGTATTAGCCCTCGATGCCTTAATTGAGCAACTCGATAAGCTGCCACTTAATCGCACCGATGCAGAAACCGATGCCCCTGAAGATACAAACATTACTGGCGATTTAAATGACTGGCAGAACAACTTAGGGAAGACGTGGAAAGCGTTAACCCAAGACTTTATCACCATACGCCATAGAACAGCCGATGCACCCGCTTTACTTGCTCCTGAGCAACAGTGGTATCTGATTGAAAATATTCGTCATAAACTGCTGCAATCTCAACTTGCGTTATACCGCTACGACAGAGCCGCTTATCACCAATCATTAATGATGGTGCGTAAGTGGATTCAAACCTATTTTGATACTCAAGATCACAGCACTGCTGAAGCCATCGCCAAAATCGATAAATTGGCGACATTAGAACTTGATCCTATTACTCTGAAATCCTTTGCCGCAAAACCTCTGCTATTACAGCTGACAAGCTATGGTGAGCTGACCTCATCAGAGGATGTGCCATTATGATCAAGATATTAATTTTCTTAGGGATAATATTGATAGGGCTCTGCATTAGCCCTTGGTTGGTGGGCAACACAGGTTATGTATACATTGCGGCAGGTGACTACCAGATTGAGACCAGTTTAGTCTTTGGGATCATTGCCTTAATTGTATTTTATGCCATGTTCCAAGTACTAGAATGGTTGGTGATTAGCGTCATTAATCTCATGCTGCGTAGCCGTTTTATTCCTCGCCACTGGCGCCGTCGCTCCGCGAAAAAGCATACCTTAATGGGTGCATTGGCTCTGGCAGAAGAAGATTGGCCAGCAGCAGAACGCGCTATGATAAAAGGCGCCGACAATGGCGAACTCCCTGCACTTAATTTACTTGCAGCGGCTCGTGCTGCCCAATATCAACAGAAAATAGCAGAGCGTGATCAATATCTTGACCGTGCAGCAACACAACCGCTGGCCGCGAATGCCGTCGCAACCACGCGTACTCGATATCTGTTAAAACAAGGAGAGTTAGCTTTAGCCCGCGCCGAGCTCGATAAATTAGCCCCCACAAGTAAGAGCAAAGCACCGGTACTCAAACTCGCCCTCGAGTTATATCAAGCACAAGAGGATTGGGATGCGCTCAAGCTATTGTTACCTATTTTGAAGAAGCGCCAGATCCTAGATGACACCCAGCTAAATGAACTCAATGTAATCACTCACTGCGCTTTACTCAAAGCCGCAACCATTAAAGGCGAAGAAGCCTTAGAAGAATGCTGGCAGTGGTTATCTCGCAGTGAGCGCAATCAGTCTGAGTTTTTGGCGATTTATGCTGTGGGTTTATGCCGCTTTAATCGCAAAGAGCAAGCGCTGAAGCTACTCTCGAAAAAATTACGTACTGCTCCTGAATCAGCGCTTTTAGAAGTCATTCCAGAAATAACGACAGCCCAAGATACAGAAATCCGTAAGCAGTTACTCAAGCATGAAATCACCCATGAGAATAATGCCGACTACCAGATGTGCTTAGCTAAACTTTATCAGCAAACACGGGATATGAAAGAAGCCAGAACCTGCTGGCAAAATGTTTGCCGACTCGAACCCACAAAAGCCTCTTGGTTGGCGCTTGCACGGATTCAAGAACAGTTAGGTGAACAAGGTAACGCAAATCAAAGTTATCGTCAGGCGGTTAATCTGTAGTTCTACAATGCCTGCAACCTAGTCGCCGTGATTTGAGTAACGAAAGATCACGGCACTTGCCAATGCAGACATATTAAAACCCACTTAACTTGCCAAAATGTTAAAAACTAGATTGTGTCGCTTCTTTTCCGTAAAAACCACTCCCCCAATCCAGATTAATTTCTTATAACGATGCTTAATCTTAGAGTTAAAAAGTACTAAATACGGCCCTTTTTATAGATATAGCTACTACATCTAGTTACAGGTCTAAAAATTGTCACTTTTGCGTATTAAGATCCGTAAAACCGCATAAGAACAGGCGACACAAGCGCGTCAAAAAATTGACTTAAGTCGTTTCGTTAGCTAAAATTCCACCACTTGTATCACAGTGCGACATATTTGTTGGACTTGTGCGTCTATGGATTAACACACTTTGGCTGTTGGGAGCTTACTATGGGATCGGTAATTACATCAAAGAAAGGTTTGCTTAAGTTAGTAAAAGGGCAAATCAATGTCGAAGTTGATGGTTCAAATCAACCCGCTAAGGATGGCGAACAACTCCCTAAAGGTGCTGTGCTCCATATTGGCGAAAACGCAACCTATGAAATTACCTTCGATGATGGCACTAAGCTATCAAATGAAGTCGCGCCCAGTGAAACTACTGCAGCAGCCTCTGGCACGGCTAACGAAGCAGCCCTAGATGAAATTCAAGCATTACAAGATCTTATTGCATCCGGTGAAGACCCAACTCAGAACCTACCAGAAACCGCAGCAGGCAACACACCAGGCAGTGATGGTAACTCGGGCTATGTCACTCTAGCCCGTAGCGGCACAGAAACCATTGCAGCTTCAGGCTACTCAACAAGCGGCCAAGCACTGACTGGAACGACGGTCAATATTCCACAATTCACCATTGCAGCAGACTCACCTTCAGCACTTGCTAATGACAGCAACACTTCCAATGAAGATACTGTAGCGACTGGCAATGTGCTCGATAACGACACTGATGTGGATTCTACTCTAAGTGTTGTGAGCTTCGAAATCAGCGGTACCACCTACGCAGCAGGCACAGAAGTGACTCTCGAAGGTGGTGTTTTAGTTTTAAATAGCGACGGCTCTTACACCTTCACACCGAATGAAAACTGGAATGGCCAAGTACCTGTCATTACCTACACAACCAACACGGGCTCAACTGCGACGCTAACCATTAATATCAGCCCTGTCGATGATCCTTCCATCCTTGCAAATGACAGCGCCACAGTTGCAGAAGACACTGCAGCAACAGGCAATGTGCTTGATAATGATTCCGATATCGACAGCACCCTGTCCGTTGTCAGCTTCACCGTGAATGGCGATACCGTTACCGCAGGCACCACGGTCGTCTTAGAAGGCGGCAGCTTAGTCATCAATGCCGATGGCTCTTACACCTTCACGCCTAATGAAAACTGGAATGGCCAAGTACCAGTCATTACCTACACCACTAACACGGGTTCAACGGCCACATTAACCATTAATGTGACCCCTGTTGATGATGCCTCTGCGTTAGCCAACGATACTAATACCGTTGATGAAGATACCGTTGCCACCGGTAACGTGCTCACCAATGACAGCGATGTGGATAATGAACTATCTGTGGTCAGCTTCACCGTGAATGGCGATACTGTTACAGCGGGCATCACCGTTTCCTTAGAAGGCGGCGACTTAGTCATCAATGCCGATGGCTCTTACACCTTCACACCCAATGAAAACTGGAATGGCCAAGTACCAGTCATCACCTACACCACTGACACTGGTTCAACAGCCACATTAACCATTAACGTCACCCCGGTTAGTGATCCTGCTTCCATTTCAGTCGGCGACAGCGATACTGGCACCGTCACCGAAGACGGCGATACCGACACCCTGCCAGGCACAGTACAAACGGTGGCCGGCACCTTAACCGTCACCGACGTCGACAACGGCGAAGCGGTMTTCCAAGTGCAAACCAATGTCGCCGATGGCAACTACGGTTTCTTCAGCATTGATGCCGACGGTAACTGGACCTACACCTTAAACAACAGCCACAGCGACGTGCAGTCACTCAAGGCRGGTGAAACCCTGACCCGTGACATCACGGTCACCAGTGCCGATGGCACCGCCAGCCACACCGTGACCATCACCATTGTCGGCGCGAACGATCCCGCTGACATCACGSTCGGTAACGGCGACAGCGATGCYGGCACCGTCACCGAAGACGGCGATACCGACACCYTGCCAGGCACAGTACAAACGGTGGCCGGCACCTTAACCGTCACCGACGTCGACAACGGCGAAGCGGTMTTCCAAGTGCAAACCAATGTCGCCGATGGCAACTACGGTTTCTTCAGCATTGATGCCGACGGTAACTGGACCTACACCTTAAACAACAGCCACAGCGACGTGCAGTCAC
>NZ_JAKKRW010000018.1:0-115263 GCF_025653905.1 Shewanella sp. SM71 | reverse complement strand
GCATTGCCCGGTAGCTACGTTCGGAATCGATAACCGCTGAAAGCATCTAAGCGGGAAGCGAGCCCTAAGATGAGTCATCCCTAGGAATTTAATTCCTCTAAAGAGCCGTTCGAGACTAGGACGTTGATAGGCATGGTGTGTAAGCGTTGTGAGGCGTTGAGCTAACATGTACTAATGACTCGAGAGGCTTAACCATACAACCCAGATGGGTTTTACAAAGAAGCCTTAGACAGAATATCGACACTTGATGAAGTGTGAACTCAAACAAAGCAAATCAGCTTTCCGAATTATTATTTGCGTGAGCCAGAGATGGACACGGTAATAAACAGAATTTGCTTGGTGACAATAGCCTTGTGGAACCACCTGATCCCATCCCGAACTCAGAAGTGAAACGCAAACGCGCCGATGGTAGTGTGGGGTCTCCCCATGTGAGAGTAGGTCATCGCCAAGCGCCTAATTATCTCATTGAGATGTAACCAAGCCAGCTGAATAAGCTGGCTTTTTTGCGTCTGCAATTTGTTAAATCCAGCCTAGTGTCTATTCAATTAGTCAGTTTTCCTCCTATTTTTCTCTCGATAATCCCTTTTTTACCTTCCACGATACGAATAATTTGCACCATTTGGCTTTATATCAATTCTATTCATATCCGCGACAACTGTTCTATCAGATTCAGTTCCGGAGAATAAGGCTGCAGTTTTATCTCAGATTATAAAATATTCTGCCATCTTTGTTTGATGCCCCCGCACAGTCCATCATGATCGCGGTATAGCGGCCAAAGAACGTAGCTGCAGAAGTTAAGGCGAGGTGCCACTGCATATAATCGTAGTTTGCAAAAGGCGCTATGATGGCTTTGGATGGCGAGTAAGGGTGGTTATTTAGGATAGCCCTGATGAAACAAGCGATAAATATTGGCTTTTTAAAATGTGATACCAAACTCAGATTGAGTGAATTTAGGACTGAGTGAACTTAGCAACGTTCTTTCCCATCAACTGATCACCTTATGAAGATAAGTTTTGCTGATGTACGAAGGCGTTAAGACACAATGGACAAACGAGCGTTTCGTATAAGCAATGATGGGAATTGGTATTGTGTGGTTTTCACGTATACACTTTTTTACATTCCCCATCTAGCATCAGCTTTTAGGTTGAAATTTCAATGGAATTGCGTGGCTTATTGAGGTTATTGTCGCTATTGCTGTGTATGCCATTACTGGTGAATGCTGATCGTTTCATGGTGTCTAGTACTAAACTTGCGGATCAAGATGTTAGCGCCAAGTCTGCTGTGATAGTCTGTTATTGCGTTGATCCTGATTGGTTGCCCTATGAAGGAATACGAGAAGGTAAGCATCTGGGGATTTCATCGGACTATATTCGTCATGTTGAGTCGCATTCTTCCCTTAAGTTTCAGCTAGTGCCGACATCTTCTTGGACCGAAACTTTATCTTTTTTGCAAAGTGGTCAGTGCGATTTAACCCCTATGTTGAATAAAACGCTAATACGCGAGACTTATCTGCACTTCAGTGATGTCTATTTCCGCTCACCAAATGTGCTTGTTTCACTTAAAGAACAGCCTTTTCTGCAAGGATTGGAGAATATCAATACGCGTATTTTAGCCGTGCCCAAAGGTTATCGTTTAGCTGAGTATATTCAGCATTATTATCCTCAGATAGAGATGCTTACTGTTGCCAGTGAACCTGCGGGATTGCAGTCGGTTCTGGATAAACGTGCAGATCTGTTTGTTGGGTCAATGTTTTCGGTTAACGCTTACATTCAACAAATGGGATTTAAAAATTGCGGGTTGGGGCGGGCCGGAAGATGAGTTACGGATGGGGGTCGCTTATGGTCAAGAGTCCTTGTTACCTGTGATAAATAAAGCCTTAAACACTGTGAGTGAGCAAGAGCGGATCACGATTTATCAGAAGTGGAATAATGTGACTGTGATAGATGAGACTAACTATTCACTTGTGTATCAAATTATCTGCGCGACGTGTCTGTTGCTCCTAATGTTGGGGGTGAGAACTTACTTTATGAGTCAATATAATCGAAGATTAACCGATAAGAATAAGCAGTTGGAAACTTTACGCGAACAGCTTGAAGCGTCAAATGCCGAACTCGAATTTTTATCTACCCACGACCCATTAACTAAATTGTATAACCGACATTACTTTAATCGCTTTTTTATTAATAACGAGCAGCATGATAAATCTGCTGTGGCAGGCATGTGCCTTGTAATGATTGATATCGACTACTTTAAAGAGATTAATGACACGCTAGGGCATAACGTCGGTGATCGCATTCTTGAGCAAGTGTCACAGGTATTACAGCACTGTGTGCGTGATTCTGATGTGGTCGCACGTTGGGGTGGCGAAGAATTTGTTATCCTCTGCCAACAGTCATCATTGCCATTAGTTGAAAGCTTGTGTGTGCGGATTGCGCAGAGGGTTAACAATTATCAATTTACTGACAATGTTCACTTAACTTGTAGTTTTGGTGTCGCTAAGCTCGCAGAAAACGAACCTATACAATTGTGTTTTGAGCGGGCAGATCGAGCCCTTTATCGTGCTAAAGCACAAGGGCGTAATCAAATGTGCATCGACACGTAAGGGTTTACTCAAGACTGATTTGTGGTTATTTGGCTAAAAGACTGCGATTGAAGTGAGTTGCGGATGTCATCTCTATTTTGGAGATAGGTATAACATGATTGTTCTAGCATCCATGCTTGCAGGTTAATGTTTGATGTTTGTACTGACGATACGATAGAAATCCCTTGAAAATCGCTTTATCCCATTAAAATGAGGTTTATTTAAGGTTTTTTATTGATTGAGTGAAAAATAAGCTAAAGTGTTTTACTTATCTGTTTTAGTTCGTGTTTATGGCTATTTACCTAAATTATTACGCGACTTTATCGTGAAAAAGTACTCTAGCCATTTGCGCCGAGCAGGGTTCCAATTTACAATATGCGCCTAAAATAATCTGATGTGCGGTGTGTCGGTGTTTGTCGCATACTCCGTCTACTTCTTAAACTACTCATTAAAGTTGAATCATGACCGAATTATCCAAATACAGAAACATTGGTATCTTCGCTCACGTTGACGCGGGTAAAACCACGACCACCGAGCGTATCCTTAAGTTAACAGGAAGAATCCATAAAGCCGGTGAGACTCACGATGGCGAATCTACCACTGACTTCATGGTACAGGAAGCTGAGCGCGGTATTACTATTCAGTCTGCTGCTGTAAGTTGCTTCTGGAGAGATCACCGTTTCAACGTTATCGACACTCCAGGACACGTTGACTTCACCGTTGAAGTTTATCGTTCTCTGAAAGTGCTTGATGGCGGTATCGGTGTATTCTGTGGTTCAGGCGGTGTTGAGCCTCAATCAGAAACTAACTGGCGCTATGCGAACGAATCTGAAGTTGCGCGTATTATCTTCGTAAACAAGTTAGACCGTATGGGTGCTGACTTCTTACGCGTAGTTAAGCAAACTAAAGACGTATTAGCTGCTACTCCACTGGTTATGGTTCTGCCAATCGGTGTTGAAGACGAATTCACTGGTGTTGTTGATCTGTTATCTCGTAAAGCATACGTGTGGGATGAGTCTGGTTTACCAGAAAACTTTAATATCCAAGATGTACCTGCTGACATGGTTGACATGGTTGAAGAATACCGTGAAATGCTGATCGAAACTGCCGTTGAGCAAGACGATGCTGTGATGGAAGCGTACATGGAAGGCGAAGAGCCATCTATCGAAGATATCAAGCGTTGTATCCGCAAAGGTACTCGTACTATGGCTTTCTTCCCAACATACTGTGGTTCTGCGTTCAAGAACAAAGGTATGCAACTGGTTCTTGATGCTGTTGTTGATTATTTACCAGCACCAGACGAAGTTGAACCACAGCCATTAACTGACGAAGAAGGCAACGAAACTGGCGAATTCGCTATCGTTTCTGCTGATGAGCCATTAAAAGCGTTAGCGTTCAAAATCATGGATGACCGTTTCGGTGCCCTGACTTTCGTACGTATCTACTCAGGCCGTCTGAAGAAGGGTGATACCATCCTGAACAGCGCGACTGGCAAGACTGAACGTATCGGCCGTATGTGTGAAATGCTAGCTGATGACCGTATTGAAATTGAATCTGCTCAAGCTGGCGACATTATCGCTATCGTGGGTATGAAGAACGTTCAAACTGGTCACACTTTATGTGACGTGAAACACCCAGTTACCTTAGAAGCTATGGTGTTCCCAGAGCCAGTTATCTCTATCGCAGTAGCGCCAAAAGATAAAGGCGGTTCTGAGAAAATGGGTATCGCAATCGGTAAGATGATCGCTGAAGATCCATCATTCCGCGTAGAAACTGACGAAGATTCAGGTGAAACCATCCTTAAAGGTATGGGCGAACTTCACTTAGATATCAAAGTAGACATTCTGAAGCGTACTTATGGTGTTGAATTGATCGTAGGTGAGCCACAAGTTGCTTACCGTGAAACCATTACTCAAATGGTTGAAGATCAATACACTCACAAGAAACAATCAGGTGGTTCTGGTCAATTCGGTAAGATCGAATATATCATCCGCCCTGGTGAGCCAAACACTGGTTTCGTGTTCAAATCTTCAGTTGTTGGTGGTAGCGTTCCGAAGGAATTCTGGCCAGCAGTTGAGAAAGGTTTCGCGAGCATGATGAACACAGGTACTATCGCTGGCTTCCCAGTGTTAGACGTTGAGTTCGAATTAACTGACGGTGCATTCCACGCAGTTGACTCATCAGCAATCGCGTTCGAAATCGCTGCTAAAGGCGCTTTCCGTCAGTCTATCGCTAAAGCTAAACCACAACTTCTTGAGCCAATCATGAAAGTTGACGTGTTCAGCCCTGATGACAACGTGGGTGATGTGATCGGTGACTTAAACCGTCGTCGCGGCATGATCAAAGACCAAGTTGCTGGTGTAACAGGTGTTCGCGTTAAAGCTGACGTACCGTTATCAGAAATGTTCGGTTATATCGGTACTTTACGTACAATGACTTCTGGTCGTGGTCAGTTCTCTATGGAGTTCTCACACTACAGCCAATGTCCAGCTAGCGTAGCTGAGAAAGTTGTTGCTCAAGTTAAAGAACGTAAGGCTGCTGAAGCTAAGAAGTAATTCTTAACTTACCTTAAAAACCGCTGTCGGCCTCTAGGCTCGCAGCGGTTTTTTTATGGGAGAGATCCAACTGTAATCACCCGCTACGGCTGACGAAGTTTCGTATCCCGTTGTTTAAAATAATGTGATTGGTATTAGTTCTTGCTTTATCTTCTCAGCGTTCAGTTTTTTGTTTACTCAATTCAAGCAAGGCCTTGGCCGCCGGTGTTAAAGGTAAACTTTGGCGCCAAATAAGCGCCAGATCCCATGTCATTGCGGGCTGCATAGGTTTAAAGACCAGTTTGCTGGTGCTTAATCGATTGCAGATAGGCTCAGGTAAAATAGCGACGCCCATATCGGCTTCGACCATGGCGGCGAGGAAATCCCACTGGCCGCTGCGAAAGGCAATATTGAGTTGAACACCTGCTTTGCGACTGAGGCGATTAATCAGTTTAGCGAGGGAGAAGTCTTCGTTATAGAGGATAAAAGGATAGGGCTGGAAGTCCTGCCATTTTAAGTGGTCTTTCTCGGCTAAGGGATGTCCTTCAGGCAGGCATGCGAGTAAAGGGTACTTAGTTAGGGGTTGGTTGACGAGTTCTGTCTCATGGGTCGTGGGGAGCGCGGTAAAGGCGATATCGAGACTGTTATTGAGCAATGCTTGTTCGCAGCCGAATCCACCGTACTCATACATGTGTAGTTCAACTCCCGGATAACGCTTACGATAGCTAGTGAGCAAACCAATAATAAGACTGCTCATCATAGGACATACACCCAGTCGCAACCGCCCCGATTTAAGACCGCTAAGGTTACTCATGTCCTCCTGCAGCCTATGCCATTGGCCGAGGATTTCCCGTGCACTGTGCTCAAAGAGCTGACCAGCTTGAGTTAACTCAACCTTTTGGTTATTCCGGATCAGCAAGGTTTCCCCTAGGCTCTCCTCGAGTCTCTGGATTATTTTGCTTAGTGTCGGCTGGGTGATAAAACATTTCTGCGCGGCGCGGGTAAAGTTTTCAGTTTCCACTAAGGTCAGAAAACACTGTAAGGTCTTGATTGGGATGTTCATGCTCAAATGGAATCCATATTATGGAATTTATTCATTTTACTAATGATAGCCTAAGTATTACTTTGACCTTGTTAACAAAACAGGGGAATACCGATGAAATCAAGTTCAAGTCTGTGGGTAGGTGCTTTGTGGCAGGCGGCTATGCCTGTGGCAAAAGATGTGCAAAACGCTAAAGCGGCGCAAGTAACTAAAACGGCTCCAGCGGGTGATTTGCATAAAGCAAAACAACAAGTAAACCCAGCCTAGGCTGGGTTTTTACTTTTCTGTGTTTTAGATTCTGCTCTTATTTTTATTTCCCTCGATTCTCACTTTGCCTTTTTAACTTCTGCTCAATCCCTTCCTTGGTGAAAGTACTGTTCAGCAACGGACGCTGAACCAGCGATAGACGTTTAGTCTTATATTTACTTGAATACTCATTACTGGCTCTAAGCCAACTCATTAGGATAGGACGCTTAAATAGCAAAAAGCCACCCTAATCAATTCGGGTGGCTTGGCTTTGCAGGGGATGGAGATTTACTTGCCGGAGAATTGATTCTCGACGAGTGGTTGCTTGTTTTCGGCCTGAGCGACATGGCATTGAGTACAGGCATAGTTATGTCCGTTAACTGTGCCTTTATCATCAATCACGTGGGACTTAGCTACTGGTGTGGCTTTCATGCGTTTTGCCTTGTCCCAACTATGGCAGCTTAAACAGCCATTTTTATCTAAGGTGATCTTGTAATCGTCCTTATGTGGGATGAGCGGGGGTTGCTCGCTAAAACTGCGCTCAATGGCGGAGCCGCGACTAGGATAAATCGCCATAGCATCGGCTGGGCGAATGTCGGTGATCGCCATGTTTCCTGCGAGGGATTGAATATTAACTGGTGCTACGTTGGTGTCGGTTTGCTGGCCTGAACAGCCGGTAATGGCGACGAGTAACGCAGTTAAGGTGAGTATTTTTCTCATTGGTTATTCTCCGCCTTGAAGACTTTCACTGGGCATTTTTTAAAGTCAGTTTCTTTTGACAGGGGATCGGTCGCATCCAATATCAGTTTGTTGACTAACTGGCGCGCATCGAAGAAAGGCATAAATACTACGCCGCGTGGCGGTTTGTTACGGCCTTTGGTTTCAACTCGGGTTTTCACTTCACCGCGCGGTGAGGCCACTATGACTTCGTCACCACGTTGTACGCCGCGAGCTTTCGCATCTTCTGGATGCATGAAAATCTGCGCGTCGGGGTAGGCACGGTAAAGCTCTGGTACGCGTGCGGTCATCGAGCCTGTGTGCCAATGTTCCAGCACGCGGCCAGTCGACATCCACAAATCGTATTCTTCATTCGGCTCTTCGGCGGCGGGTTCATAGGGCAGGGCGAAAATCACCGCTTTGCCATCTGGCTTGCCATAGAATTTAAAGCCTTCACCCGCTTTGACATAAGGATCGCTCCCCTCAACGAAACGGCGCAGCGTTTCTTTGCCATTAACGACTGGCCAGCGTAGGCCGCGGGTTTCGTGGTAACGGTCAAAGTCGGCTAAATCGTGGCCATGGCCACGACCGAAAGCTGCATATTCTTCGAAAATACCTTTTTGCAGGTAGAAACCGAAGTGTTCGCTCTCATCGTTTAATTCGGCTTTGCAATCGGAAGTTGGGAACTTGTCGATCACGCCATTGGCAAATAGCACTTCATATAAGGTTTTATCCGCGTATTCCGGTTGTTTGGCTATCAGTTCGGCTGGCCAGACTTCGGAGACTTTGAATCGTTTCGAAAATTCGACTAGTTGCCACAGATCTGAGGTTGCGCCTTCTGGAGCTTTTACTTGTTGATACCACATATGAGTACGGCGCTCGGCGTTGCCGTAAGCTCCTTCTTTCTCGACCCACATTGCCGTTGGTAAAATTAAATCTGCCGCCATAGCTGTGATGGTTGGGTAGGGATCTGAAACCACGATAAAGTTTTCTGGGTTACGAAAGCCAGGGTAAATCTCATCGTTGATGTTAGGGCCTGCCTGCATATTGTTGGTACACATGGTCCAGTAACAGTTGAGCTTGCCATCTTTGAGCATACGGCTCTGGAGTACGGCATGGTAGCCAGGTTTGGCGGGAATTGTCCCTTCTGGCACTTGCCATAGCTTTTCGGTAATGGCGCGGTGCTTGTCGTTAGTGACTTCCATATCGGCGGGTAAACGGTGGGCGAAAGTACCGACTTCACGGGCAGTCCCGCAAGCCGAAGGTTGACCTGTTAATGAAAAAGGACTGTTACCCGGTGTGGCAATTTTGCCCGTGAGCAAATGGATGTTGTAAAGCATGTTGTTCGCCCACACGCCGCGAACGTGTTGGTTAATGCCCATGGTCCACAGACTCATGACTTTAACGTTAGGGTTGGCATAGGCTTTGGCTAAAATCTCCAGCTTCTCTGGTTCGACGCCACTCATCTTGGCGGCATATTCCAGCGTATAAGTGCTGACAAACTTGGCATACTCGTCAAAGCTAATGGGCGTGGATTTACCATTGCCTGGATTTTTAGCTTTTTTCTCTAATGGATGTTCTGGACGCAGGCCATAGCCTATATCGTCAACGCCTAAGGCAAACTTAGTGTGTTTGGTAACAAAGTCGGTATTAACTGCTTTATTTTCAATAATGTAATTGGCGATATAGTTGAGGATCACTAAGTCCGACTGTGGGCGGAACACCATAGGGTTATCGGCCAAATCGAAGCTGCGATTTTCAAAGGTCGACAGCACATGTACTCGGCACGTTGGACTGCTTAAACGTCTATCGGATATTCTTGCCCACAGAATTGGGTGCATCTCAGCCATGTTTGCGCCCCAGAGTATAAACTGATCGGCGGCTTCTAAATCGTCATAACAACCCATGGGCTCATCGATACCGAAGGTGCGCATAAAGCCGCCCACGGCTGAGGCCATGCAGTGGCGCGCATTAGGATCTATGTTGTTGGTAAGGAAACCTGCTTTATGAAGTTTAGAGGCGGCATAACCTTCCCAAATAGTCCATTGTCCGGAGCCAAACATACCCACTGACGTCGGACCTTTGGTGGCGAGACTGTGTTTCCATTTCGCCGCCATAGTATCGAAGGCCACATCCCAGCTGACTGGAGTGAACTCACCTTCTTTATGGTATTTGCCGTCTTTCATCCGCAGCAATGGCGTGGTTAATCTGTCCTTGCCGTACATGATTTTTGATAGGAAATAACCTTTAATACAGTTAAGGCCACGGTTGACAGGACTTTCAGGATCGCCCTTAGTGGCGACCACTTTGCCCGCTTGGGTGCCCACTAATACGCTACACCCCACACCGCAGAAACGGCAGGGAGCTTTATCCCACTTGATACTGTCAGCTTGTTCGGCGGCTTCGACCATCTTAATGGGAAGTGTGACGCCCACGGCCGTCGCAGCGGCAACCGCTGCGTTGGCCTTGAGAAACTCGCGGCGGCTTATGCTCATAATATTTCCTCACTCTCTTGTGCTAATGGTTCTACTTGGTGGTAAATCAAGCTGGCAGATAACACGCCGGACAGGGCATTGATGGCTTCAATATTGTCAAGAATCGCTCTTTGGCTACTCCCTTCTAGGGTGACGACCAATTTTCCTTCGGGTGTAATTGCATGAATATCAGTACCCACTAATGCGCGGATATTGGCTTCAACCTGCTGTAAGGCTTTAGGCGAGGCATGCACCACAAGGCTGGTGACGTGGTATTCCTGACTCATATGGGATGACCTGTAGTGGCGTAAACTCGGTTGCCTAAGATTAAAAAGGAGGGTAACCGAGTGCTGATACTGGCGAGTCTAGACCTGATAAAAAATGTGGGTATACCTCACAAGAGGTATTGAAAGCGATAGTCGATCCGGATCAAAGTTTTGCGAGTGATCTAACTCCCAGTTTGATATTTAAGCGCTTAGCACTGTCGTCACTAGGGCATAGTGATGAGTACATTTATGGAGAATACTATTGTGTATATCTGGAACCTGTGAACATTAACGGAAGCACAAGTGTGTAGATGGGAATCCAATACTTTTTTACCAATTACAGGTGTATATAAAATTTCTGGGTAAGAGCAATAGCTGACGTGCATGCTTGCGAAATCCTGCGATAGAACATATTTAGGAACAATTAGTTATATTCACATTGTTTAGTATACATAAAACGTTAATAGCCCGTCAGTTCCATATAACCCGTACCTGTATGGCTGCCAGAGAGTTGCACTGGGCCTTCCCAGTAGGGCGTTGATAATGGCATAGCGCTATTGGGATTGAGCGGGGTGATAGTGAGATCGATATTTTCGCTGGGGATTTTTACTTGCCAGCTAACGGGATAGTCGCCATTGACTGTGTGTTGCCATTTAAGAGGCGTCATCTGAATGTCATTGGGATTGTCAGTGGAATTGATGTTGCGACCTGTGCCATCGGTAAACATTCTTCTGGCGCTATAAAATGCTGAGATAGGTGCATTCTTTGCGGACTCTGCCGGAGACTGATCCCGTAACTGAAACAACATCAGCGTCGAGCCATCATTTAACCTGAGCGCGAACCAATCCCAGCCCTGTTGCGTTTTAGTGAGAAATTGCGAGCTCCATTCTCTGTCGAGCCAACCTTGGCCTGTGACTTGCTCCACTTTGCCATTGCGGTTGATTTCACCTGAAATTTCAATAAAGGGTTGGCTGTAATAGTAAGAGGCTACTTGGCCATCGCGACTTTTAAGGCTATAGCCGTTAGCGCCTTGGTATTGTAATGGCGCTTGGCTGTTAAGCTGAAGTCGATAGCTAAAATCAGGATTCTCCACCGTTAAGGTCGCGGGGAAGAGTGCATTGGTTTCACTCTGCCAGTGCCAGTTATCGAGGCGGATTTGATAAGGATCTAATTTCACCTCGGCAAACTCGCTATGGCGGCGTGACCACTTTTCGTGGGCCAAGTGAGCATTACTCGAGGTTAATGCACTGTGGGCTAAATAAAGCTGCTGAGTCTCCCACGTGGATTCACTTTTGGGCGTTGCATCTGTTCCTTGCGGAACTGTTGTTTGTGGAGCGATTGTTTGCAGAGTTGTGGGTTTCAGGGCGACTCTAAACTGCGTCCACTGAGCGCCGAGTTGCTCACCTGTTTCTGTCGTTAAATTCGCGGTCAGATACCACCATTCCTGGCGAAAACTGTTATGTGCCAAGTGATCCCGCGGAAATTCAAATCTATAGCCGGGAACAACAGGCGTAAAGCCCGAATCATCTTGATTAGCAGAGGTTGTGCCTACCACATTGGCCATGGATTTAGATTGAGTGCTTTGCGTCGATGGCGTTTTATCACAGCCGCCGATAAGCATTAACCCAACTACTGCCCATACAATACTGTTTAGATTGAGTGTTTTCATCACAGTGTCTCCTGCTGCAGACTGGCGACCAGTGGTTTACGGGTTTGCCAATACAGCGGTAAGAGTACGGCTAAGGTGCAGGTAGTTAAGGCAATCAGTATTGCATGGCCGTAAGCTTGCCAATCCCAAATCATTTTTATCGTCCAGCCAAAGGCTTGCAAGGTGATCTTATTAATAAGCAGGTAACCTAACAGCGCGCCCGTTGGCATAGCGAGCAGGCAAGTTATCAGCACCACAATCAGCATCTGCATAAACACCATACCGCGCAGAGCATTACGACTGACGCCGAGGGAATACAGCCGTGCCAGTGGTGCTTGCCTTGCCTGAGTCAACATTAAGCAGGCACTAAAGAGGCCAATCGCGGCGACAATCAGCGTCAAACTATTCAGCACTAAGGTAATGGAAAAAGTGCGTTTAAACATAGCGATAGCTTGGGTTTTAATCTTAGTTTGGCTGTAGATTTGCGCTTGGGATAAACCTAACTCAGTCGCCAGTTGGACTTGTAGTTGATCGAGTTCTGCTTCACTTATCCTACTGCCTTGCTCTTTACCGTGAAAACTTGCCGCTAAACTCACCGGCAGTACAGGCAACTGGGCCAGTTGCCAAAGTGGCTGGCTGATAATGACCTCGTTTCGGGTATTGCCGTGGTCATAATAAATGCCGCCAATAATGGTTTTGTTGTTACCTGTTTTCTCGAGTACATCCAATGACACACTATCACCAAGCTGTAATTGGTATTTGATGGCAAGAGGTTCGCTCACCAATACAACGGGTGCATTAAAGTAGGATTGCCACAATGTGGGCAGGCTTTCCTTAAGCGCACTGGTGTGCCGAGTCGAAAATTCATCGCGGCTGAGTAGGCTCACCGGAATTGTCTGCTCGCTCGGATTATCCGTCGAAACTGGCAGTGAAAGCAGGGCTTCAATTTGCCACTGCTGATAAAGACCGCTGACTCTAGGATCGTGTATCAATTGGGTTTGAATCGTGTCGATGCGTTGGCTCGGTGGGCGGATATAGAGATCGGCATGTAAGCGAGTTTCTAGCCAAGTTCGCAGGGTTTGTTCGAAGCTTCCAACGAGGGTGTTCATCGACACATTGGCACTGAGCGCCAGTAAGATCGCCATCATAGCAAGGGAAAGCGGTGCAATAAGCTCACGGGTTTCGGCGAGCAGATATTGCCATAATCCAGGACGTGCCAAGGGTATTAACGCACTGACGCCCCAATGCAATAATTGCGGCAACAATAAGGGAATAGCGATAGCGACGATACCGAGCAACACTAAGCTGATGTTATAGCTTTGGCTGAAGGGAAACAGCAACGCCGCTAAGGTCAATAAGCCACAGGCTAAGGCAAATTGAATGCTATGGGTTTTGCGGTGTGCCTGCATTTGCTGATAACGATTCGCCCCTTGTGCAAGTGCTTGGCGCGTAAGATCTAAATACAAGGGCAAGCAAGCGGCGAGCGCGGCAATTAAGGTGAGGGCAATTGCCTCAAAAAGCCAAGTCCATTGCCAAATACCGGGGAGCAAGTGGGCGCCATACATTTGCTCTAAGGTCATGGCGACCATAGGTTGCAGCCAGTGGCTGAGTTGCAAACCACTGATAAAGCCCAGACTTGAACCTATGACAACTAACAAAATTAATTCGAACATCAGTGCCGTCATCAAGGCGCGGCGCTCTATTCCCTGCTGCAATAACTGCACTAACAGTTTTTGCCGTTTCATTAGGCTGTAGCGCACACCGTTATAGGCGATAAAGAGGCCGACAACGAAGGCTAACATGCTCATGGCATTAAGATTAAGGTGAAAACTGCGGGTCAGCGCTATCAGCGCTTGGCCTTGATCTTGCTGGCTAAAGCTGGCCTTTTGGGGCGTAATCCCTAAAGCGTCGAGTTGGGATTTTAGTTTAGGTAGGTTTTCTCGCTCACTGAACATGGCGATATAGCTCAGTCGGCCTTGCATGTTTAGTAATCGCTGGGCGAGGGACATATCGGCCAATATGGCGCTGCCAAGACCAAAACTGTCATCAATTGCAATGACATCTAAGGTGCTATTTTCTAAAACAAGTTTACCGTTGGGCGCCACTTTGGCAGCTAGGCTGCGGCTCATGATTACTGTGGCTGCGCCGTTGAGGAGATCGGCAAGCGGTAAGTCATTCATCTGTGGCGAGGTGGCTAATTGTGTGCCAGTCGAGGTGTTACGTTTCGATTTTTGTAGTGTCAATGCGGCGACTAAATCGCTGCCTTCCAGTTGCCAGAACTGACCGTTTTTACCGGAGATTTTACCACTTACGATAGCGAGACTCTGACTTAATCCGGCTCGTCTCAAGGCGAAATAGACGGATTCATCTAAAGTGTTTTGTCCAAGGGGCGGCGTGAGTAGCACATCGGCGCGTTGACTCAGTAACTCAGTCGCCTCGCTATAGCTGCGCACGGCATTGTCGTTGGTTGCTTTAACCCCAATCAGCAGAGTGACAGCTAAGGCGATACCGAGCAGAATGGCACCTGCTTGTATGGGCGCATGGCGATAATGGGCGATAAAAACCTTTAGGCTAAGCCACGTCAGCCTCAGCCCAGTTAACCTAAGCCTTGTTTGCTTAAGCGCTGTGGGAGTCGCCTTAGTGAGCCGTTTATTGTTCATAGATAGCGACTGCACCTTGGGATAAATGCCAACGTTTTTGCATGAAGGCGGCGCATTCTTCGCTGTGGGTGACCATCAAGATACTAGTTTGGCTTTCCCGTGCCAGTTCACACAGTAGTGCCATCACTTGTTTGCCTGACACATCATCTAAGTTACCCGTAGGTTCGTCGGCCAGTAGCAAGGTCGGTTTATGGGCTAAGGCGCGGGCGATGGCGACACGCTGTTGTTGACCGCCTGAAAGTGCTTCAACTTGCCGATGAAGTAGTGGCATCAGCCCAAGTTTTTCAACCAGATAGTCACACCAAGGCGACCATGGCTGCGCGGTTAAACTTAAGGAGAAGGCGATATTGTCTTTCACGTTGAGTGGCGTGAGTAAGTTAAATTGCTGAAACACAACGCCCAAGGAATCGCGCCTGAAACGGCTCCAATCTTTGTCTTGCCAAGTTGAGGTTGATGCTTGTTCTAGCAAGATTTCGCCCGAGTCTGGCATTTCAAAACCGGCGATCAGGTTGAGTAAGGTGCTCTTGCCGCTGCCGCTGGGACCTGTAAGCGCCACGGTTTCACCTCTGTGGATCTGTAGATTAACCGCTTGCAGTACTTGATGATATTGCTCACCATCGCGAAAGCCTTTGGTGACTTGGTTAAGCTTAGCGACGTCGGCCATTGAGCAACTCCTTTATATCCATTGGCGGCGGGTGTAGTCAGTAGTGTTTTCAACTGTGGCTGCAGCATATCTTGGCTGCAATTTAGCATTGCAATCCCGTGTTCAAGATAAAGCATTTTCTATTCAGATAGATACTGATTTTTCCTGTAATGGGATCATAAACGGGATCACAAAACATAAATCGTCACTTGCCGTAAAAATAGTCAATTGAATTAAATCCTCGACGAACTGTGAGCAAACGGCTTGAGCTGACGCCGTGTTTGTTGCATTCTGTGCGTCCTGTTAGCTTGGGAGTAAATCTCAATCTAGCAATCCGTTCGGATGAAGGTAGCAGGAGAGTGGGGAATTGACCCCACACCGACGAGGCAACTTTGGTTTTACAGAAGCGAGTATTCTTATAAAAACAAAGCACTCTTTCAGGTGCCGATAGGCGTGGACTGTTACTGGACGAGCCTCTGGAGAGACTACCAGTTGCACTCATTGTGCAATCAGGTGGCGCCGAAGGCGAAAGTGTCGTGGTGTTATTGTATAACCTGCGACGCGAAACGCTCAGGCAAAAGGACAGAGGAGAGGATGACTGCACAGTCCCTGTCGTTTGTCGTCGTGGGCTATTTTTACTCTTTTGCTTGAGATGGAGCACTTTTGCTCTTATTGAAAGCACTCGTGTAGAGCTCTCGCTTGCTACGCTTTTAGCGTTCAGCTTAGGCGATTCTCGGCCGAGATTAGGTCAAAATAGTTCGCTATAGCGTCCGACTGCGGCGCGTCACAGCCATTTCTTTTCCTCCTCCGTTTATTAATTTTGTTGTTTAATATTCGAGGAATATCATGAGTTTTCAAGCTTTACTTGCCAGTATTAATGGCATCGTCTGGGGCCCAATTACCCTTTGTTTGCTGGTGGGTACAGGGGTTTACCTCACTGTGCGTCTCAAGCTTATCCAAGTATTTCGTCTGCCGATGGCGATGGGATTGTTGTTTAAACCTGCCAAAGGTCATGGGGATTTATCTTCCTTTGCCGCGCTTTGTACGGCGCTGTCCGCCACTATCGGTACCGGTAATATTGTTGGCGTGGCGACGGCAATAAAAATGGGTGGCCCTGGGGCGTTATTTTGGATGTGGTTGGCGGCATTTTTCGGCATGGCGACTAAATATGCCGAGTGTATGCTCGCGGTAAAGTACCGTACCACCGATGCTCGTGGGCAGATTGCGGGTGGCCCTATGTATTATATCGAGCGCGGCCTTGGTCTGCCTTGGATGGCGAAATTGTTTGCTCTCTTTGGGGTTGGTGTGGCCTTTTTCGGTATCGGTACTTTTGCACAGGTTAACGCCATCAGCGATGCACTGACGATTGCCTTTGAGGTGCCGACTTGGTTGACTGCAACTGTGTTGACTGTGTTAGTTGCCGCAGTCACTTTGGGTGGCGTAAAGCGCATTTCAAATGTGGCGCAAAAACTTGTGCCTGCGATGTCGATTGGTTATGTGCTGGCCTGCGTGTGGATCTTAGTCGGTTTCTCCGAGCAGATTTTACCCGCCTTAGCTTTAGTGCTTGAATCTGCCTTTACGCCACTCTCAGCTGCGGGGGGCTTTTTAGGGGCGACAGTCGCACAGGCGATTCAAATCGGTATTGCCCGCGGTGTGTTCTCGAACGAATCTGGATTAGGTAGTGCACCCATTGCCGCCGCTGCCGCGAAGACCAATGAACCCGTTGAGCAAGGTCTCGTTAGCATGACGGGTACTTTCTTCGATACTATTATCATTTGCACTATGACGGGCTTAGTGCTGATTATCACTGGGGTATGGAGTGGTGAGACTGCGGGTGCCGCAATGACGAGTGCTGCTTTTGCTCTGGGAGGTTCAGCGCTTGTGGGTCAGTATTTGGTGACGATTGCGCTAGTGTGTTTTGCGTTTACCACGATTTTGGGCTGGCATTATTATGGTGAACGCTGTTGGTATTACTTAGTCGGTGAGCGCGGGTTACGCATGTATCAAGTGGTGTTTTTGGTGCTGATTGCGGGTGGTGCTTTTATCAAACTGGATGTGATTTGGTTGTTGGCCGATACGGTTAATGGTTTGATGGCGATTCCAAACTTGATTGCCATTGTGGGCTTGAGGCATATCATTATCGCCGAAACCCAAAGCTATTTTGCTCGTATCTTACCTAATCAAACCTTAGAGACGGCTTCTTAGAGACGGCTTATTAGTGTTTTTAAAACAACAAATTACTTCACATTATTTTAACTTTAACATTGTCGCCACTAAATTCTTCGTTTACTTTATAAGTGCTATTTTTAAATGCAGTGTTTATAAAATCGAGGGCTTTAGGGCGACGCCATGGAAAAAAGTAAACTTCGTACTTTTCGCAGTAGGATTTTATCCCACATAGCCTTGCCTCTCATTTTAATTATGGCGAGTGTCTATGGTGTAAACGCTTGGTTTAGTTATATCTCCTCAGAGAATCGGCTTTACCATAGCCTGACACAAGAGGCGAGTCATTCGGCTTCTCGTCTGCAGTTTCTGCTCGAGCATGCGCAGGCCAAAACCCAAGGTCTTGCTGATTTTATTGGTTTTTTGTCAAGTAAAGAAGACATGAATGACACTGAGAGTGTTAAAAGTGTCTTGATGAATCGAGTCAAACGTAATCCTGATTTTTTTGGCTCCGCAGTCGCATTTAAACCGAACACCTTTCCTAATCGCAAGCTCTTTTCTCCCTATGTTTACCGCGATACAAGTGGCAGCGACGATCTCCATTATCTCGATATTGGCGCTGAAGGCTACGACTATACCGATGGCACTTGGGATTGGTGGAGTAAGGCTATCAATCAAGCGAACGGTTATTGGTCAAAGGCATACTTTGATGAGGGGGGGGGAAATATTCTGATGTTGACCTATTCGGCTCCTTTTGGTGAGGTAGGCAATTATTTTGGGGTCGCCACGGTTGATTTAGCTTTAGATGGATTGCCAAAACAATTGGGGATTGCACCAAATCGTCTGGTGGTTTTAGACGATCAAGGGCGGCTTATTTATCATGTAGATAAAGAAAAAGTGCTGGCAACGACTTCAGCCCAGTGGCTCGATAAGAATAAAAATGCCGATTTTTGGACGCTACAGGATAAAAGGCTTGATGGTCAAACAAGGTTTGTTGATAACCAAGATGTTGTTTATCTTGCTAGTATTGCGACTGTACCGCAATTAAAGTGGCGTGTGATTGTATTAGCGCCAGAACAAGATTTATTCAACTCCCTGCTTGATGATCTAGCATCTATCATCCTCAATTTAAGTTTATTAACCCTCTTATTATTGCTGACCTGTTATCTCGCGGCGAAACGGTTAACTCGGCCGCTAGAGCTACTCGAGTCGGGTATCTTGTCCTTTGGACAGGGTAAAACTCAGCAGCTCATTGTACCTAAAGGTGCCGTGAGTGAAATTGTGACGCTGAGTACTACCTTCAATCAAATGGCGGAATTACTCGCAGAACGTGAACAAGCCATTCTTGATTCCCGCGGTAATCGCTTTGCGCGCCTAATTGATGGCATGAGTGAAAAGTCTTTCTACTGTTCCCTCGAACCCAATGGTCAACTCGCCCAGGTTAGTGAGGGGGTAACTAAGGTGTTGGGGATTACCCCTGATTTGCTCAAGCGCAAATATCAAAGGCTCTTCTCGGCTAATCCCCTCAATGAGAAGAACTGGGAATATACCGATTTAGCCTTAAAGGGCCAAAATGTGCCTTCGCACCAAGTGGAAATGCTGGATGAAAAAGGGCATTTAAGAAGGCTCGATGTGTTTATGCAGCCATTATTATCAGATACGGGTGAGTTAATGTCGGTGGAGATGTTATTTACCGATGTTACTGAGCAGTTTTCAGCGGCAGTCTGGTCAAATGCCGTACTAGAAGCCGCTCCAGAGGCCATGCTCATTGTCGACGAACTTGGGAAAATCGTCTTTACTAACAGTCGCTGTCAGCAGCTCTTTGGATACGAAACGGGCGCTATGCTGGGTTTGCAGGTTGAGGCGTTATTGCCGCAAGAGTTAGGAAACGGGCATGTACTTGAGCGACAAACATTCCTGCGCGAAGGCCGCGATAGAGGCATGGCAAATGCCCGTCATGTACGGGCGTTAAAAGCCGATGGTAATGAATTTATTGCGGAAATAGCGCTGAGTATTCTTCCTCCTGCCTTTGATGGACAAAGGCAAGTGGCGGCTTCAATACGCGATATGACACAAAAACTGGCCGTTGAGCAGAAGATCCGTGATAGCGAACAGCGTTTTCGTGGCTTAGTGACTAATATTCCCGGCGCCGTTTATCGGACTCGTATCGCGGATGTATGGTTCATGGAATATATCAGTGACAATATTGCTGAGATTACGGGTTATGCAGCGAGTCAGTTTATTGAAAATCGCCAACGTACTTTTGCTTCGCTGATTTTAGAAGAGGATCGGCCTACATGTCATTTGCATATTGATAGAGCACTCGCGCAGCAAGAAACCTTTGAAGTGGAATATCGTATCCGCCATCGCGATGGCAGTGTGCGCTGGGTGCATGAGAAAGGTAAGGCAAGTTATACCGAAGAGGGCGTTCCACTTTGGTTCGACGGCAGTATTGATGACATCACAGAGAGTAAGCTTGCTATAGGGCAGTTGGAGGCTTCGCGCCTGCAATTGACCAATATTACAGAGTCTATTCCTTGTACCGTGTACCAATTGTTGTGGCACTCGCCTACTGATCGCAGATTTACCTTTCTCTCTGGTGCGGCAATGAAAATGCTGGGGCTACATCGCGATGATCTAATGAGTAATTTTGACATCATAGCTGAGCGGATTTTTGATGAAGAAAGGCCGGATGTCGTGCGGGCATTGTCGGGTCAGAGTGAAGACAGACTGCAATGGATACGCGAGTTTCGTTATCGCCATCCCAATGGCAGCATACGTTGGATGGAGGCGGGGGCGAGCGGCCATGTAGAAGAGGATGGCGCCATTACTTGGAATGGGTATGTAATGGACATTACCCAACGCAAGAGCATAGAACAAGAGTTAGCCCTCAGTGAAGCGCACTTTAAGGCACTGTTCGATGGTGCGACCATTGGTATCGTCAATGTGGATGTTAAAGGCGTTATCTTAGATTGTAATGACCAATTCTGTGCCGATATGGCGCGGTCACGGGAGAGTTTACGCAATACCGCAATTTTTGAGGTCCTTAGCGCGCAAGATAAGCATATTGCCAAGGCGCAATTTAAGGAATTGGTCGGTGGCAAAATTGACCATTATCGTGGCGAGAGGAGTTTTATTCGTCCTTCCGGTGCGCCTTTATGGATGACGGTCAATGTGTCGGCATTGTTAGATGCCCAAGGACAATTTGAATCGGCTGTGATCAGCATGGTCGATATGACAGAGCTTAAATTGCTCTCCGATGAACTGTTACTTGCCAAAGAGCAAGCCGATGCCGCCAGTAAAGCAAAGGGTGACTTCTTGGCGAATATGTCCCACGAAATACGCACCCCAATGAATGCCATTATCGGCATGTCGCAGCTGTGCTTACAGACCGAATTAGATAAAAAACAGAAAAACTATGTGGAGAAGATTGAGCGGGCATCGCAGTCTTTACTGTCTATTATCAATGATATTCTGGATTTCTCTAAGATTGAAGCGGGTAAGCTCGACATAGATTCAGTGCCATTTCAGCTCGATACTATGCTAGAAGATCTCAGCGATATGTTCTCTGAAAAAGCCGCCCACAAGCAGATTGAATTGTTATTTGCAGTCGCCCCTAACGTGCCGCGTTATTTATATGGTGATTCGCTACGCTTAGGTCAAGTGTTGATTAACTTGATGAATAACGCCATTAAATTCACAGAACGGGGTGAAGTATTACTGTCGTTAAATCTTGTTGAACAGCAAGATGATGATGTCGTGCTGCGTTTTAGTGTGCGTGATAGCGGCATAGGTTTAACTGAGCAGCAGCAAGCAAAATTATTTAAATCCTTTACCCAAGCGGATACTTCAACCACCCGTAAATACGGTGGTACAGGCTTAGGCTTGGCTATTTGCAAGCAACTCGTTGAACTCATGGGGGGCAATATTGGTGTCGAAAGTCAATTTGGTCATGGCAGCACCTTCTATTTCACTGTGAAGTTACAAATTTCCGAGGGCCAAAAATTAGTGCTTGAGCAAGAGCTTGAGGGCATGTCTGTGCTGGTGGTAGATGATAACGCGACCGCCAGGGACATAATGCGTACAACGCTCGAAAGTATGGGCTTTAGAGTCGATACGGTTCGTTCAGGTGAAGAAGCAATAAGCCGCTGCTTACTGCAGACCTATGAAGTGGCATTAATCGATTGGAAAATGCCCAATATGGACGGGTTAGAAACCGCCCGTCAGATCCAACTACAGGCTAAGTCTCAGCCTAAGATCTTGATGGTATCCGCCCATGCTAATCATGAATTCATCACTCAAATTGAGCAATTAGCACTGGCGGGGTACATCAGTAAACCCATCAGCGCCTCACGCATGCTCGATGGCATAATGAATGCGATTGGCCGTGAAGGCATATTGCCAGTGAGACGCCGCACTGAAGAGCTGGCGCCGCAGTTATTATTGCCACTTCAAGGGAAGCGTATCTTATTAGTGGAAGATAACGAGATGAATCTCGAAGTCGCCAGCGAGTTTTTAGAGCAAGTGGGGATTATTTTATCCATCGCGACCAATGGCCAAATTGCCTTAGATAAGCTATCCCAACAGCATTTCGATCTAGTGTTAATGGACTGTCAAATGCCGGTGATGGATGGTTATCAAGCCACTAAAGCGATAAGGAAAAGGCCTGAGTTGGCAAATTTACCTGTCGTCGCTATGACTGCGAATGCGATGGCTGGTGATAGAGATATGTGTCTTCGGGCTGGGATGAATGACCATATTGCCAAGCCCATAGAAGTGAATGTGCTCTATCAAACCCTATTGAAATACCTCGGATCTTCTTCTGGAATTTCTGCTGCGATAAGGGCGGAAGCCTCAACTCGGTTAACTTCGTCCAGCGCACAGGGTGAAGTCAGCAATGGCGCTGATCAAACGGTATTGCTCAAATGGCCAGAACACCCTGAGCTGGATATCGATAGAGGTTTGCAACTGGTGCAGCATTCGACGCGTCTTTATCAACGAATCTTTGATCGTTTTGTGAGTAGTCAACGTAATGTCGTGGAGCAGGTTCGCAAAGCCATCGCGGCGAATCAAGTCGAAGATGCGGTGCGTATCGCCCACACCCTTAAAGGCTTAGCGGGTAATTTAAGTTCGGCAAAATTGGTGGAATTAGCGCGTTTGCTTGAGTTGCATTTAACAGAGAAAGCGCCCTATGAAGATGAATTAGTTCAAATTCAACCGCTAGTGGCCTCTATCTGCGATGCGATTGAACAGGCTAAGCCTGTGATAGTGAATCAAGCCGAGCCCCAAGCGGTGGACTTGCTATCAGATGAGGACTTGAGAGCCGCATTACGGGTCTTACGTCAGAATCTAGATGAAGCCGATGCCAGTGCTGTGGCAAAAATTGATGCGTTAAAGCCGAAGGTGAGTAGTGCAATGTGGCAAACATTAAGCCCCGCTTTATCTATGATTAACCAGTATCAGTTTGATGAGGCAATCGACTTAATTGACGATGTGATTTCACAGTTAGGATAGAAAGCGGTAGCGCGAATTTATAATGCGTGACATTGAGTGGAGTTGTTAATGGAAAAAGCAACAATATTAGTCGTCGATGATACACCTGAGAATATCGATATTTTGATTGGTATTTTAGGTGATGATTACAAAGTCAAAGTGGCGATCGATGGGCCAAGGGCATTAGCGTTAGTGACAAAATCGCGGCCTGACTTGATTCTACTCGATGTCATGATGCCAGGTATGAATGGCTATGAAGTCTGCAAGCTGCTAAAGCAAGAGCCGCTGACCAGTCATATTCCGGTGATCTTCGTGACCGCCTTATCTGAAATTGCTGATGAAGCCCAAGGTTTTGCATTGGGCGCGGTGGATTACATTACTAAACCTGTAAGTGCGCCTGTCGTTAAAGCGCGGGTTAAAACACATCTTGCGCTTTATGATCAAAAACGTCTACTCGAACAACAAGTTAAAGTTCGTACTCACGAATTAGAAGAAACCCGTTTCGAGATTATCCGTCGTCTTGGTCGTGCCGCTGAATACAAAGACAACGAGACAGGTCTACATGTTGTGCGCATGAGCCATTACGCCCGCATATTAGCGATAAAGCTCGGCTTACCGACGACCTTTTGTGACTTGATTTTTAATGCGGCACCTATGCACGATATTGGTAAAATCGGTACGCCCGATGCTGTGCTGAAAAAGCCAGGGAAACTTGATGCGCAGGAATGGGAAATTATGCAGCAGCACGCTGCCATAGGTGCAGAAATTATTGGTGAACATAGCGATCCGTTATTGCAAATGGCCCGTCGTATCGCCTTAACTCACCATGAGAAGTGGGATGGTTCAGGTTACCCCAATGGCTTGGTTGGCGAAGAAATCCCCCTTGAAGGGCGTATCACCGCGATTGCGGATGTGTTCGATGCGCTGACTTCGCAACGGCCTTATAAGCAGGCTTGGACGATTGAAGCGACTATGGAGCTATTTGAAAATCAAGCGGGAAAACATTTCGATCCTAAGCTGGTGGAGGAGTTCAAGCAAATCCTGCCAGAAGCAATTGCCATTCGAGATACTTATTTAGAAAATTGATGCTCGAAGTGCATTGACTAAGATAAAGGCGCCATTGGCGCCTTTATTCTGCTTCAATATTTTATACTAATCATATTAAATCAAAGTATTACGCTTCATCTAATGAGTAGGGCAGTGCTTGGATCGTTAAATGTGATTGTTCATCGTCGGCAAAACGCAGCTGAGTATCATTAGCCGTGTCATTAGGAAGTACGGCGGTTAACAAGACTTGATTGCCACGCTGCACAAACTCAATGATTTGGCCACCACGGCGAAAACTGTCTTCCATCGCGATTTCGAGGCCTGATGCTAGGGTGATTTGAAGACTAGTGTGACCGCGCAAGATATACAGGGCGCGTTTATTACCACCGCGATATTTCATGCGCGCTATGGTTTCTTGCCCCATGTAACAGCCCTTATTGAAGCTGATACCGTTAACCGCTTGTAGATTACACATCTGCGGTACGTACTGGCTGGCATGGCTGGCGGCAAGGTTGGGGTAACCTGCTGCAATCTCTAACGCTTGCCATGCACTGGCGTCAAATACACTCAGTTCCGATTGCGCAACTAAAGCTGCTGCGGCATCTGGTGTTAATACTAAAATAAAACGTTCAGCGTCTTTTAAAATCGCACCATTTTCAATGAGTGTGAGCTCTTGCTGAATGTCACCAAAATGTTTGTTCACGAATTGGCTTGCCTGTTCACCGGCAACCCCGAGCAGAGTCCACTCAGCGGATGCATTGCTTAGGGTGGCTTTACTAAAAACGGCATATTTTTGTAACTGGGGTAAATCGACTTCGATGGCATCCTTTGGCATCAACATAAAGAGTGCATCTTGAATGGCAAAGGTTCTGAAACTGGCCAGCATTTTACCTTTAGGATCGCAATGGGCGCCCCAGCGCCATTGATCTGTGGCCAATGAGCTGATATCTGTGGTCACTTGGCCATGGATAAAACTGTGGCCTTGTTCTCCAACGACTTTGATGAGGCCCAAATGAGATAAGTTGGCAAGCATAAGTGGAGGCAAGGTAGCGTCCAGATCCCAATGGGGCGTAGAAACTGAAATAGTCATAGCGAGATCCTGAAAATGAAGACGATGTGAGAGGCTAGATTGTAACGGAATTCCAGTTGGCTCAAAAGCATAAGGCGCACATATCTGTGAATGATCTGTGCGCCTTAATATGTGTGCTTTAGTCGATAGGCTTAAAGCGAGTGGAGTTTAAAGTTTAAAACAGCACGCGAGTACGCAATGTACCTTCAATGGCTTTGAGTTCAACTAAGGCTTCTTCCGCTTGAGTTGTGTCTACTTCCATCACGACATAACCAATTTCTGCGGTGGTCTGCAAATATTGGGCGGCGATGTTGATGCCTTTTTCCGAGAAGGCTTGGTTGATCTTGATCAACACACCCGGACGGTTTTGGTGAATATGCAGCAAGCGCGAGGTGCCTTTATGCGTTGGTAATGACACTTCAGGGAAGTTAACCGCAGAAACGGTTGAGCCGTTGTCTGAGTATTTAGCGAGCTTACCCGCGACTTCGATACCAATGTTTTCTTGGGCTTCGGCCGTGCTACCGCCGACGTGCGGCGTGAGGAGAACATTGTCTAAACCGCGTAGAGGACTGATAAATTCATCGTCATTCGATTGTGGTTCAACGGGGAATACATCGATTGCTGCACCTGCGAGGTGACGTTCTTTTAACGCAACGGTTAAAGCTTCAATATCGACTACAGTACCGCGTGATGCGTTGATAAAGATGCTGCCCTTTTTCATTGCTGCAAACTCGGCAGCGCCTATCATGTCTTTTGTTTGTGGAGTTTCAGGGACATGTAAGCTTACTACATCAGCTTGTGCTAATAGGAGTTCCAACGAATGGACTTGTTGTGCGTTACCTAGTGGCAGTTTGTCTTCGATATCGAAGAACACGACGCGCATACCTAAGGTTTCCGCCAGAATGCCAAGTTGAGTACCAATATGGCCGTAACCAATCACACCTAAGGTTTTACCACGCACTTCATAGCTGCCCGCTGCGGTTTTCATCCAGCCGCCACGGTGAGCGATAGCGTTGCGTTCAGGGATACCCCGCATCAACATAATGATTTCGCCAATCACGAGTTCTGCAACACTGCGAGTGTTTGAGAAGGGAGCGTTAAATACTGGGATACCAAGGGATTCGGCGGTGGCAAGGTCAACTTGGTTGGTTCCAATACAGAAACATCCTATCGCGATTAACTTCTCGGCACGTTTCAGCACCTCTGCAGTTAATTGGGTACGCGAACGAAGTCCCACAAAATGCGCATCTTTAATGGACTCAAGTAAGGCTTCATCGCTTAAGGAAGCTTTGTGGTATTCGATATTAGTGTATCCCGCACGTTCAAATACATCGACCGCAGATTGGTGGACGCCTTCCAACAGCAGGATCTTGATCTTATCCTTGTCCAGCGAATGTTTCGCCATGATATGGGTACCCTCTAATTAATAGAAATGTTTCTTATGATATGCTCACAACCTTCACCCACCAAAGTAGCACTTTTTTTGCTCAGTGTGGAGGGCTAGATGGCTAAAGTTAATATTCTAAATTTAGAACAATATCGCATAAGAGGAAGAAACATTGAATAACAAAATCGCATGGTGCGGTATTTACCTCTCAGTTTTGGTGTGGTCGGCGATAAAACCCGCAGATCCTTTCACGTGGTGGCTCGAAGCCTTGCCTGCATTGATTGCTGTACCGATTTTATTCTTTACTCGCAAACGTTTTCCACTGACACCTTTAGTATATTTTCTCGTCTTAATACACTGCTGTGTGTTGTTTGTAGGTGCTCATTATACTTACGCTGAAGTGCCGTTATTCGACACGATTGCCGATTGGATGGGTTCAGAACGTAATAATTACGATAAAGTGGGTCATTTTGCGCAAGGTTTTATCCCAGCCATGCTCGCCCGTGAAATTATGTTGCGTAATCAAGCTGTTAAACCTGGGGCTTGGTGTGCGTTTCTTGCCACTTGTTTTGTACTCGCTTTTTCGGCGTTTTATGAACTGATCGAATGGTGGGTTGCCGTGGCAACTGGCGAAGGGGCTGAAGCCTTTTTAGGGACTCAAGGCTATGTATGGGATACCCAATCTGACATGTTTCTTGCCCTCATTGGTGCTATTGTCGCGTTAGCTTTACTGTCTCGTTTTCAAGATAAACAAATCGCGAGACTCAAGCAGAGGATTTAGCGGCTAAAAGTGGGTGATGCTCTCTGTTTGAGTTGTAAGACTTTCTTCCCTGAAATATATGGTGTGAGTGTGATGACATTGAGTTGTCATACTTTAGTGTTGTTATTGTGTTTTCTTTGTGTTGCAACTTTGGATTGATAACGTCATAGTTGGAAAGTATTAGGTGCTGGGCGTTGGCCAAGTAAAACGGTATTTTTGACTGTTATTCCATTTTATTGTGGTGAGTTAGTCGAACCTACTAGCATTAAACAGGGAATAGTACATTTGGGTGATGTTTTTCAATCGTTAACTAGTCAGAATTAACTAGGTTAATGGAATGTTGAAAAATCTAACTAAAAAGACGAGTCAAACATACCATTTTGCAATAGAGAATACTTTTCAGGGAGGAGAGTCATTGAGCACAATTAATGAATTGGTTTTTTTACACCAAATGGCCGCGCCATGTCATTTAGCGTTACTCGCTGAATCCATAGGTTTGAAAACGCGTATAGTAAAGCATGCGGCAGAACTGGATTTAGACAAGAGTCGCCGTAGTTTTTATCTGATCACCCAAAAAGGTTCAGCATTAGATAACAAAGGGATACCTCTGTTAGCTTCGCGATTAGTGTCACATTTTCCTGTGGCGTTGTATCAAGTTGAGCGAGACTCCTTAGACCAAGAATCTGCAATGTTACTCGGCATTCGAGGCATTTTATTTGCCGATCAACGTATGGATCTGATGTTAACGGGTTTACGTAAAATGGTGGCAGAGGAACTTTGGTACGATAGAACTTTGCTAAGCAAAATGTTTCGCCGTGTCGTACAAAAGTTAGAAGGTAATAATGAAATGCCCTCTGATACTGTGGCTATGCTGCAGATGCTGACATCCCGTGAACGCACTATCATTCAATTCGTATCGAGTGGTGCGAGGAATAAAGAAATCGCTCATAGGTTATGTATCAGCGAACATACAGTGAAGGCGCATATTTCTTCTATTTTCCGCAAGACACAGTCTCGTAATCGGGTTGAGCTTTTACGTTGGGCGCAAACCTATCAAACTCACTTTGAGCTGTGCAGTTAGTCAGTTAAAGATATTGGTCGTTAGCTTTTCGCTGTGAGTGGTTAATGTTAATGTTAATGATTACTAGCATATCAACATAGAAAAGCGGGAATGTTTATTTAAACATTCCCGCTTTTTGTTTAACACCCTTTTTATAAACCACCACCAAAGAGTTTAGCTGTGGTGGTTTAACAGTATTGACTAGTATTGCACTACAGTGGCAACGTTCATATTGCCTGATTGGTTCACGTTGATGCTGTTGTTAGTGCCCGCTTGAGAACCTAACACTAAGTTGTCATTACCCGTTTGAGTGATTGACAGGCTGTTATTGTCACCGCTAACGCCAAATGAATTTGAAGCAAATGAAGTGTCGCTATCGCCGCCTACCCAGTTACCGTTACCTGATTGAGTAATTTGCGCGGTGTTTTCATCACCTTCAATAATCAGGTCAATAACGTTAAGATCGCCACTTTGAATTGCGCTGACATCGGCATTGTTGTTGCCAGCAACAGAAATCAATGTTTCGTTCTCAGCGCCATCTTGCTCAACATCAACTTCGTTATCGCTACCCACGGCATCTACATAAGCAAAGTTCTCATCACCTTCTTGGCTAACTTCAATACTGTTATCTTCACCATCAGCGAAGGCAATGATTTCGTTGTTATCGCCTTTAGAAGATAAATCGAAGTCGTTATCTGTACCGTATGCACCAAAGGTTGCGAAGTTCGCATCGCCTTTTTGTTTCAAGTCAACGTCGTTGCTATCGCCCCATACTTGGAACTCTGCACCGTTGACATCGCCTTTTTGAGTGATAGTAATATCGTTATCATCACCTTGGATATCGGCCACTAAAGTATCACCGATAGTGTTGCCGCTGCCATTTTGGGTAATATCGACACTATTGTCATCACCTGTAGTCATCGCAAGATAAGCCGTGTTGCCGGTACCTTTTTGATCCATTGAAATATCGTTTTTGCTGCCGGCCAGTGCGTAAACGAAGCCTACATGGTTATCACCCTTTTGGACCATGTCTACTTTGTTGTTGTCGCCTGCAATACCCTTAGCCGCGCCAAAGTTGTTGTTACCCGCTTGATTAACAGAAACGTCGTTGTTGTTACCCACGTTAGCGGTTAAGTCGAGAGCGATTAAACCCGCTTGGTTGTTGTCACCGATTTGTGTGATTTTACCGTCGTTGTTGCTGCCTTCAACGCGAAAAACTGCAAAGTTAGCATCGCCTTCTTGCTCAACAAACACGCTGTTTTCAGCGCCAGTGATTTCAACTTGGCTTTCGTTGACTTCGCCTAATTGGTTAACGAATACCGTGTTATCGTTGCCAGTAACATCGCTACTGCTTTGGTTAAAGAAACCATCTTGCGACACATTTACATTGTTGTTGTCACCTACAACATTTGCACTTGCCACATGCCAGTCAACTTGTTGCGTTATTTGGACCTTGTTATCATCACCCGTTGAATTAATAGCCGCTTCATGCCACACACCGTCTTGGATGACGGTTGCGGTTTGATCTGTACCTGTTTGCACAACCGCAGCAGCGTTAAGGCCACCCGTTTGTGAGACTAAAGTGTCTTGGGCTTGGCCTGACTGTACTACGCTAATTTCGCTCACTGTACTGGCAGCAAAAGCTTGACCACTTAAACCTGTTGCAATGGCCAAAGCAATAAGTGATTTTTTAGCTTGTGATTTCATGTGACGCTCCCTGTTTAATATTGAGTTATTGAGATTGCAGCACCGTCCGCAATCTGTTGAATCGAAAAGTTGCCGCTTCCTAGTTGGTTCAGTTGCACGAGATTGTCATTGCCAATTTGTGTCACTGAAGCCGTATTTTGACTGCCGACTTGCAGTAGTTGGACTTCATTGTTTGAACCAATCTGTGTGATTAGCGCATCGTTATCATTGCCCACTTGTGTTACATCGGCCTTGTTATCGCTGCCTGACTGGAACAGTAATCCTTGGTTGGCAGTGCCTTGTTGAACCAGCTCGATAAGGTTATCGCGACCGGAACGTTCCAGTAATGCCTGAAGGGTTACAGGTAACTCGTTGACATTCAGCTCTTGTGCTGAAGTCATACAACTACAGAGCAAGATCAGCGGCACCAAAAAGCGTCTAGAGGTATTTGGCACGGGTGACTCCTTGCATCAAATATCTTGGGCTGCTTAAAGCAACTTGCATCCCAAATTCAGACCTGAAGATACGAGTCCCGTTAATATGTCGCAATTGGCCAAACGGGTATTTATTCTAGAAAGGATTAACGGAAGGTAAATGATGGCTGTATTTATATCGTATTGATTAAATAGATTTTATATTTTTATTGGCGTGTTTTTATTTAAGGGGTCTAGCCTAGTTGTCCTAGTAGTTAAGTCGTATTTGTTGTGAAGAGAGTATTTGATTTTTAAACAATGCAATAACAAGTGAAGGGAAATACATCGACTATCGCGTTTGCATTTTCTTGATAAAAAAGTACGCGTTTGTGCCAGCGAGAAACTGCTGAGGAGTTTAATTAACTGTAGCAACCTATGTCATTTACCCAGTGTGCAACAACAGGCTTCTTGTCCTTGCGGTAATGAATCCTAGGTTAAATAAAGGGACATTACTGTGAGCGGAAAATTAACCATTATTATGATTGAATTCCTTAATGGGGTAGAGAAAAGATTAATACTACTGTTTTATGCGAGATCAGTGCTTTTCTGGTTCTTTTAACTCTTCATGGAATGCTTCGGTACTGATTTGGCTTTTACGGTCTTTCAGTTGTTGCATCGCGCTGTTATTACTCACAGTTAACGCATTGAAGCGAGTATTGATATCGTCCATTTCGTTAATGTATTCAGGATCGGTTTTCTCTTTATTTTGCCAATAACGCTTACGTTCTAATTTTTGCAATTCACTAGCTCGCAGGATTTCAAAATAGCTATTTTCCTGCTTAAGACGATATATCTCGCCGTCGAGTAACTGCAATAATTTTTCTTTAGAAATGGTTCGGCTATTCAGTAGAGTGTGTAAGGGATCGACAGGAATGTCTCTTTTATCAGAGTCTACTTCAGTCGTTATCCCTAACTGGTATTCGATTTTATGTTGGCTAAATTCCTGCGGACAAGCGGTTTGGCTAAAGACAATTTTGTCATCTTTACGGCATTTATAAATGGTATTTGCCTGTATTGCAGTGGGCAAAATAACACAAATTAGGGTGAGTATCAGTCTTGCCATGAGGCCACAAATCCTTTGTACACTTGCATAGCTATTATGATTTAATTGTTTGATTAAGCATGATAAATAATGATTATGACGTTTACATTATTATGCCTTTATAACCGCTTTTATTAGGCTTAACTGGCTGTTAAGCCTAATAAATTAAAGGATTAGCCATGCATCATTAGAAGGTCAAATTCACTCGTCAATGTCTGCCGCTAAACATTTACCTTAAATTAACATCTGCATCATACTATGGCGTAAATTTAGGGATAAAACCAGTTTTTTGACGCTTCAAATTTTTGGCGCTTGGATTGATTCTAAAGAAGAAAATAGCTTCTGGTCGGTCATTGGGTAAATAAAAAGGAGCGACTGCTCCTTTTTATTTATTGATAACGCTTAAGAGATTAGCGATCGAACCTTAAGTTGTCGATAAGTCGCGCTTTACCTATATAGGCGGCGGCCAAAATGACTAAGGTTTGGTCTTGGCTCTGCGCTTTCTCAAGCGTGTGGGCATGACGAATTTCCAGATAATCCGGCGTAAAGCCCGCCGCCACTAAACTGATTTTCGCTTGCTCGGTGACAGTATCAACACTCTGACCTTGTTTGATCCCTGCAGCCATAGCATCTATTGCCTGTTTTAACGCTGGTGCCGCGGCTTTTTCTGCGGCGGTGAGATAACCATTGCGCGAACTCATGGCTAAACCTGAGTCCTCACGTATGGTATCAACACCGATAATCTCAATCGGTAATGACAAGTCTTCAACCATAGTTTCAATGACTAATAGCTGTTGATAGTCTTTATTGCCAAAGAGTGCCACATCGGGCTGTACTATGTTGAATAGTTTACAGACGATAGTCGCAACGCCTCGAAAATGCCCCGGACGGCTAGCGCCGCAGAGCAGATCTGAAATACCTGGCACTTCAACATAGGTTTGTTGCGCTAAGCCCTTGGGATACATCACGGCTGGTGTTGGGGTAAACAGCAACTCAGCGCCAGCGGCGGTGAGGGCTTCACTGTCGGCGGCAAGTGTGCGTGGGTAGGCATCGAGATCTTCATTCTGGCCAAATTGCATTGGATTGACGAAAATCGATACCACCACATGATCACAACGTTTAGCCGCTTCTTTCACTAAGGTGATGTGTCCCCGATGGAGATTGCCCATGGTCGGCACGAAGGCGACAGTTTCGCCCTTGGCACGCCATGCACGCACTTGAGTGCGAATATCATCAATATGGGCGCTAGTGATCATTGAGCCTTACCTTGCATAAATCTGTTATTTGTTAAAAGTGTGTTCTTCGCCAGGAAAAGTTCCTTGGGCAACTTCGTCGATATAAGCACGTACCGCAGAACGAATTTCACCCGTTTGTTTTAGGTAGTTTTTCGAGAAACGTGGAATGTAACCACTTGAAATACCTAACACATCATGCATCACCAAGATTTGACCGTCGGTCGATGCGCCTGCGCCAATTCCAATGACAGGAATCGTTAAGGCTTGAGTGATCGCTGCAGCGAGAGGCGCAGGGATACATTCTACGACTAATAGTTGAGCACCCGCGGCTTCTAAAGCCTTAGCTTCGTCGAGGATGCGCTGGGCATTTTCGGCATCGCGGCCTTGCACTTTAAAACCACCAAACACATGAACCGACTGAGGCGTCAAGCCTAAGTGGGCACACACAGGAATACCGCGTTCGGTAAGCATAGTGACGGTTTCGAGTAACCAGTGGCCGCCTTCGACCTTGACCATGTTCGCGCCAGCTTGCATTAACTCAGTGGCGTTGACCATAGCTTGTTCTGGCGTGGCGTAACTCATAAAGGGCATATCGGCGATCAGCAGGGCACGTTCAATACCGCGACGAACACAGCGAGTATGGTAAGCGATTTCTGCTGTAGTGACGGGCAGGGTATCGTCATGGCCTTGGAGAACCATTCCCAAAGAATCGCCGACCAGCAGCACATCGACACCTTCGCTATCGAACGCGCTGGCAAAACTGGCATCATAGGCTGTCAGTGCCGTGAATTTTCTACCTTCCTGTTTGTATTTCAACAGGGTTGAGCTAGTAATTTTAGACATATGGATGATCTTCAAACCAAATAGAAGTGGTGTTATAAGCTAACTGAGGACGGACTTCAATGATCAATGCCCAGTTGTTGTAACTCGGCCAACATTTTTGTATCGATAAGACTGTCGATGGCAGTGTTGCACGGCAGAATCAGATCCGGTGCAATTGCGGCTAAAGGCACGAGCACAAAGCCGCGCGTTTTCATGCCGTAGTGGGGCACTTTGAGTCTAGGAATGTCAATGTTCTCATTACCATACAAGAGTAAATCGAGATCTAAGGTTCTCGGCCCCCAACGTTCTAGGCGGATTCGTCCTTGGGTGTTTTCAATATGCTGCAGTGCATCGAGTAAAGCTAATGGCGCAAGATCAGTATCGAAACTCGCCACCGCGTTAATATAATCGGGTTGCACGACATCGCCCATGGGCGTCGAATGGTAATAGGGAGAAACGACGAGACTATTGCCTAAGGCTAAGGCGGACAATGCCATCACGGCATTGTCCAATTGCGCCTTGGGATCTTCAAGATTTGCGCCTAATGCGACGTAGACGCGGGGCATTATTCAGCCGTTTTAACTTTAGGTGTGCCATTCGCTTTAGGTGTGCTCGTCGGCGCTGAACCATCGGCATTAGGTGCACGAGGACGGCGACGACGTTGGGTGGCATTACGGTTGCGGTTTGGCGATTTACTGCCGCTACGCGCTATGGCTAAACGTTCTGTTTCATCGGCTTCGACAAATTGTTGCCACCAAGCGGCACTTTTAGCGACATTACCCGCTTCGACTTCGCCCCTGAGTAAGAGTAAATCGTATGCGGCTCTAAACTTAGGATGCTCCATCAGTTTAAAGGCGCGGGTGCCTTGGCTACGATCAAAGCGTAACTGCAACTGCCAAATGTCTTTTGCCGGCGTACTAAAACGGCGCGGAATACTAATGGTTTGGCATTGCTGCTCCATCACATCGCCCATGGCGGCAAAGAAGGCATCGTATAACGTCAGGCCACTTTCAACGGCAATATCTTCGGCGCGTTGACGCAGTGGATACCAGAGAAGCGCAGCATAGAAGAATGAAGGTGTGACCGGCTTATCTTCGTTAACTCTTTGATCTGTGCTCTTCATGATGGCCTGCACCATTTTCATGGTCGTACCTTTAGGATCATCTTTTAGCAGAGCGGCCACTTGCGGAAATAGCGGTGCGAATAACTTGTATTCTTGCATTAATTCGAAGTTGGCTAAGGCTTTGCCTGCAAAGAAGAGTTTCAACACTTCTTCGTACATACGCGCTGCCGGAATATCTTTTAGCAGCGGCGCTAATTGTTTAATCGGTGCGGCTGTGACGGTTTCGATACCCATGTTGAGTTTAGTGGCGAAACGCACCGCCCTTAACATACGCACGGGATCTTCACGGTAACGGGTTTCTGGATCACCGATTAATCTTAGGGTGCCAGCTTTGAGATCGGCCATACCGCCGCCGTAGCTGCGGATCGAGTAATCGCTGATATCGTAATAGAGGGCATTGACGGTAAAGTCGCGGCGCTCGGCATCTTCATCGATTTCGCCATAGACGTTATCGCGCAGCAAACGCCCTTCGGCATTGGCTTTAGAGACTTTCTCATTACTTTCGCCGTGGTGACCACGGAAGGTGGCGACTTCAATCACATCGCGACCGAAAACAATGTGTGCTAAGCGGAAACGGCGACCGACAACACGGCAATTACGGAATAATTTTTTGATTTCTTCCGGTGTTGCATTGGTCACTATGTCGAAATCTTTCGGTTCAATCCCTAAGAGTAAATCACGTACACCGCCGCCGACTAAATAGGCTTTAAAGCCTGATTTATTCAGTCTGTATAATACCTTAAGGGCATTCTCGCTGATTTGTTTGCGCGAGATGGTATGGGCATCTCTTGGTACTAACTCTAAACTCAAAGCACCGGAACTTTGTTCAGGTGTTGTTGGTTCAATCTGAGCTGGAGTCGGAGCGGTCGTTTTAGGCGCGTCTTCAAATAGCTGTTTGCAGAATTGGCTGATACGGCGAAAAATGGGACACCTCGAAATATGATCTGTTATTTGATTAAAAATCTGGCGGCTATCATATACCAAATGCGGCCTAATGAGTATATCAGGGCTCGATCAGTATCTCAGATTGTTGCGGTATAGTGGATAATTGAAACTGATCCACGGCTTGAGCGAGCATTTTCGCCACAGAACCATGGGTCTCAATGGGTTGTTGGCCTAAAAATGCCAGCGCCGCATTGAGGCTCGCCTGTGGATTAAGTGTATCAATTGCCTGTGCATGATTCTGTTTTGAGAGCTTAAAGCCTTTACTTAAGCAGGCGAGTGGCAAGTGCAGCCATTGCGGTGCGGCTAAACCAAAGCTTTGATACAAACTCAGTTGGCGACAACTGGCTTCGATTAAGTCGCAGCCTCGAACCACTTCGGTGACCCCTTGATAGGCATCGTCGAGCACCACAGCCAATTGATAGGCGTACAGGCCATCGCTGCGTTTGATGATGAAATCCTCTGCGGCAAAATGGCGATCAACGCAAATATGGCCCATTAGATTGTCATCAAATTCTTGCACTTGCGCCGTGTTGACGATTCGCACCGCACCCGACCTAACAAGATTTGCAGACTGGGTTTGTGGCAATCGGTGGCAGCGGCCATCGTAGACGCCGCCCATGGCTTGAATTTGCTTGCGACTACATTGGCAGAAATAGGCTTTATCTTGGGCGAGCAGCGAGTCAATTTGCGCTTGATAAGCCGCTGTGCGCTGGCTTTGATACAGAGGCACATCATCCCACTCAAATCCATAGGCTTCTAAGGTGCGTAAGATATCATCGGCGGCGCCTTTGACTTCCCGCGGTGGGTCTATATCTTCGATGCGAATTAGCCATTTACCCTGTTGCGAGCGGGCGCGCAGATAACTGCCAAGGGCGGCGATAAGCGAGCCAAAGTGCAAGGCACCCGAAGGCGAAGGCGCAAAGCGGCCGACATAGGGCTGGCTGGATAAATCGGAATGTAATGGCTTTGACATAACAACTAGATGGCGTTTTAAAGTCGCGACGGTAAAAGTGGATGTATTTTAGAGGGATGCCAAGAGAAAAGCGAATCGGGGTAAATTGGAGTGAGCTTGGCTTGAGCTCGTCGAGTTTACGAGTTGCTAGAAACAATACGAGTTGCTAGAAACAAATAGGCGGGGAAATCCCCGCCCAGTATGCTTGATTAACCAGCCATTTGTTTCTCTTTGATCTCTGCAAGCGTTTTACAGTCGATGCATTGATCGGCTGTTGGACGCGCTTCGAGACGGCGGATGCCGATTTCGATACCGCAAGAATCACAGAAGCCGAAATCGTCCTCTTCAATTTTTTGCAGTGTTTTTTCGATTTTTTTGATCAGCTTACGTTCTCTATCGCGAGCACGAAGTTCGAGGCTGAACTCTTCTTCTTGTGCTGCACGGTCAACAGGATCGGGAAAGTTTGCGGCTTCGTCCTGCATGTGGCTAAGAGTACGGTCGACCTCTTCACGCAACTGATTGCGCCAAGCTTCAAGAATTGTCTTGAAGTGACCCAGTTGCTTAGCGTTCATATACTCCTCACCCGGCTTTTCCTGGTAAGGATTTACACCTGCGATAGCGAGTACGCCAAGTTTTTTGGTGCCTTCAGGCATAACGCATCTCCTGTAATCATTTGCGTTTGTAGGGCGTCCTTAAGAACGGCCGCTATCTATAGCAGAATCTTCACATCGAGGCAAACTTTTCATTCTGCTTTGATTGAATTTTTTGACTATGTTCGCTAATTCAAATGAAATCAAATTTAACTCAGCCTTAACATCATACTCGTACATCGCAGGCTTGGGCTAGGTGAATCTCAGTAGGGGAGATTTTACAGCGATAGGCTAGCACTTCAACGCCGGCTAACATAGCCATTTTCAGTAACTTAGCATATTCAGGGTCGATATGTGCTGCGGGGGCAACACTGAATATTTCACTATGCTGCACCACAAATAGCAATACGGCTCGATGGCCTTGACTCACCATGTGCATCAATTCACGTAAATGTTTTTGACCGCGTAGGCTTACAGCATCGGGAAAATAACCTTGGCCATCCTCGAGCAAAGTACAACTTTTGACTTCTATATAACAGGCGGGTTTTTGAGCACCCTGTAGCAGGATATCGATGCGACTATTTTCATCACCGTATTTGACTTCACGGCTTAGGCTGTCATAACCCGTGAGTTCTTTGATGATACCTTTATTGATGGCTTCTTCGGCTAAGGTGTTCGCCTGACCCGAGTGGATACCGATTAAGCCTGCATCTGGCGTGGTCATCAGTTCCCACGTATGGGCATATTTACGTTTAGGGTTATCAGAGGTAGAAAACCACACGGTTTCACCGGGATACAGGCAATTACGCATAGAACCCGTATTGGGGCAATGTAGTGTGATCTCACTGCCATCGCTTAGCTGCACATCGGCCAGAAAACGTTTATAGCGGCGCAGTAAAATGCCCTGTTGTAGTGGCGGAGTAAATTCCATCGGTAGACCTATATCGGCTGTTCTAGGCCGCAAAGCCTAGCAAATTTCGCAAATGTTTACAGATTTTACCTGAGTAACTTCAGCCAATCGCTTTGCGTCATCGCCTGCTAGCAGTAAACTGCCGCCATAAAGTTTGTTCTGATTGCTGATTGATTGTTCTGATTGATTATTCTAAAACGAATCGAAAAATAAGGATCCCTAATGAGTGAACTAAAAGTAACTGAATTGATGAAAGTGCAATTAACCAAAGAGGCACCCGCCGCGCACTGGGGCAAGGCTGATGTAACTTATACTGCCGACGGTGCGCAAATTCATTTAGCAGGTGGCGATGAGCTGCGTCAAATTCAAATGGCGGCCCGTAAACTGCGCAATCAAGGTATTAGCTGTGTGGAATTAGCTGGGCAGTTTTGGGACCTCAATAGCCAATGGGTGTTTGCCCAAGGTTTCGCGACGGCAAAACCAGGCTATCAAATTTATTGGTGTGGTGATGAGTCTGTGCAAGCAGAATTACAACGTCGACTCGATGTGGCAACCTTTGCCCGTCAACTCATCAACGATACGCCTGAAAACCTGTCGCCAGTGAAGCTTGCCCAACAAGCAGCAAAATGGTTGGCTGACGTTGGTGGCGACAAGGTAAGTTATCGGATTATCGAAGGCGAAGCGCTGCTTGAAGAGCAGTGGATTGGTATCCATGCCGTCGGTCGCGGCAGTGAGCGTCCACCAGCAATGTTAGAGTTAGACTTCAACCCATTAGCCGCCGATGCACCCGTGTCTGTGGCGCTTGTGGGTAAAGGGATTACCTTTGATTCTGGCGGCTACAGCATCAAGGCTTCTGAAGGCATGTTAGGCATGAAATGCGATATGGGCGGCGCGGCGACTGTGACTGCAGCACTTGGTTTAGCGATCAAATCTGGCCTCAACAAACGCGTTAAACTCTTCTTATGTTGTGCTGAAAACTTGATCAGCGGCCGCGCCTATAAGTTAGGTGATATTCTGACCTACAAAAATGGTGTAACAGTTGAAGTGGTGAACACAGATGCGGAAGGGCGCTTAGTGTTGGCCGATGGCCTACAAGCCGCTTCTGCTACAGGCGCACCTTTTATTATCGATGCAGCGACCCTTACAGGCGCCGCTGTGATGGCGGTGGGTTCTAACTACAACGCGATTTTCTCGCCACAGGCGGATGTGTTGCAACTGGCCCAGCAAAAAGCCACTAGCGTTGCCGAGCGCGTATGGCCGCTGCCGCTGGATCCTTGGCACAAAGAAATGTGTCCATCTGCCTATGCTGACACCGCAAACAGCCGCGCAATGAAAGGCGGTGGTGCAGGTGGTGCTTCTAATGCCGCGGGTTTCTTATGGCGTTTCGTGTCACCCGAAGCTAAATGGTTACACGTTGATTTAGCAGGCGCTTTTGAAGATTCAGCTTCTGCCATGTGGGGCGCGGGTGCAACGACCCATGGCGTATTGACTATTAGTGAATTGATTAAAGGCTAAGCCTAGATTTAAGTCTAGCGCTAAGACTAAGTCAGATATGTTAGCTAAAGATCCATTAAGGTTCTGTGGCTTTGATTAAAACCGCCTACGGGCGGTTTTTTATTGGTTGAAAGATGAGAACACTCGTTTACTTGGCGTTTTAGCGGCTTCATGGCATGTTATGGCTGAGCATTTTTAATTGGAAAACATGATGATAACTATACGAAAAGCAACGAAAGTGGATGCTCAGGCCTGCTGGGATATCCGCAATGCTGCCATCAATAAAGGTTGCGCCGGATTTTATGATGTGGGCGATCTGATTATTTGGACCGAGGGCGAACTGACCGAGCAATTTAGTCGTATCGTCGATGCACATTTTTATGTAGCAGAGTTGTCCTCTGACGAGTCGCAGCTTAAGACTGTGGTCGGCACTGCCATGTTGGATGAACCCTATGCCCAGTTAGAAGCCTTGTTTGTTTCCCCCGATGCTATGGGGTTAGGAGTTGGTAAAGTGCTGCTGCAATTTATTGAAACTATGGCTTTTAATCAGGGGATTGCCCAGCTCAGATTAGAATCAACTTTAAATGCGGTGGATTTCTATCGCCACTGTGGTTTTGGTGGTGAGGGTTTAGAGGAGGAATCTATCTACTGTTCGCCCAGAGGCATAGCCTTAGAGTGCATGGTGATGTATAAAAATCTAGGACGGTCTTTGGTCTGCTAGGGCGTTGCTTCGCAACTGCTAGAACGTCGCGTTGCGGCTACGGATAACGGTATGCAGCAAACTGCTACAGAACGTCACTTTGTGACTCACGATTTATGCAACGGACTTTGCTCTTACGGTGAGCGCAGCGTTCTGTGAGTGAGTTTACGAATGTTCTATTTTCCTAGAATCTAAAGCCTAGAACCTATTTTCTGAGATGTTGTTGACATACTCAAGGAAATCGACAGAGCAAGTATGAATGTGGAATTAACTCTGAAGATTTAGAGTTTAAGCTAAGGTTGCTGACATATTCGAGGGAATCAACAGATCAAGCATAGATGTGGAATTCATTCTTCATATAAGGTTGCTGACATACTCAAGGAAATCAACAGATCAAGTATGGATGTGGAATTAACTCTGAAGACTTAAAGTTACGTTAAAAAGGTTGCTGACATACTTAAGGAAATCGACAGATCAAGTATGGATGTGGAATTAACTCTGAAGACTTAAAGTTACGTTAACAGGTTGCTGACATACTCAAGGGAATCAAGAGATCAAGCATGGATGCGGAATTAACTTATATAGTTTCGTTAAAAAGGTTGCTGACATACTCAAGGAAATCAACAGATCAAGATGGGGGAATTAACTCCCAAGAGTATGCCAACTATCGTTCTTTCGCCTGAAATCCCGATGCCGACAAGATTAGCGCGAGTGGCTTAAATAAAACTTAATCCATTGCAAAAAAAGACTTTATTTCCTTAGCCTTTAGTCAAACTTGCCCACAAATCCTCAAGGTTTCAGTTCGCTTCTGGGGTATTAAGTTGCTGACGTTTTTCCATCAAATCTTTAATCAAAGGTGTAAGGATCAGCTCCATCGCCAGCGACATTTTGCCGCCGGGGACGACGAGTGTGTTGACCCGTGACATAAATGAACCTTGGATCATATTGAGGTAATAGGGGAAGTCGACATTATTGATACCGCGGAAGCGGATCACCACAAAGCTCTCGTCTAAGCTCGGAATATCTTTGGCACTAAATGGGTTAGAGGTATCGACCGTCGGTACTCGCTGAAAGTTAATGTGAGTGCGGGAGAACTGTGGCGTCATGTGCTTAATATAGTCATCCATACTGCGCACAATTGACCCCATGACTTTTTCACGGCTGTGGCCACGTTCCGAAGTATCGCGGATAATTTTTTGGATCCACTCTAAGTTGACTATGGGCACCATGCCGATCAGCAAGTCCACATGCTGGGCGACATTGGCATCACCAGTAACTACGCCGCCATGTAAGCCTTCGTAGTAGAGCATATCGGTATTTTCAGGTAGTGGTCGCCATTGGGTAAAAGTGCCAGGCATCTGGTTAAAAGGCACTGCCTCATCGAAGGTGTGTAAATAGCTGCGGGTTTCACCTTGGCCTGTGGTGCTGTAATCGCGAAAGCATTGCTCTAAACGAGCAAAGTTATTAGCCTCTGGGCCGAAGTAGCTGAGGTTACGATTCTCGGCCTGGGATTTACGGATCATCACTTCCATTTCGGCGCGGGTAAAATGATGAAAACTGTCGCCTTCGACAAAGGCGGCGTTGATCCCGAGTTGGCGAAAAATATGGCTAAAGGCGGTGGTCGTCGTGGTGGTTCCCGCGCCTGATGAGCCTGTAACTGCAATAATGGGATGTTTTGCTGACATTTTTTCTACCTAGCTAGGAACCAAAAGAGCCGCTTATGGGGAAGCGATAAAAACGCGAGTACTATTTATACGGTACAGAGATAGGACTGGTCAATCTTGCTGCTGTGCTATTTGATCCGCCGAGCGTATCGCGAAGGACTCATCGTCCTCACTGTACTCTAATTTCAGCTTACCTTGTTTAAGTGCTTGTTGACATTGGACTATCGCCTGCATCAGTTCCTGTTCATCGAGACTGGCAAAGCTGCCATCCTCCACTTGACCTAAGAGATATTCGCGGATCACATTGGCGAGCGTTTCCTTTGGGAGTTGTAACAGGGTTTCATAGGGAATGAGCATCGGTGTTTCCTTGGGTGATATTGTCGCCGTTGATTGGGTCTGCGCTAAGTGAGTCAACACTTTGCTCGCCGAGTAGAAAATGTAAAATCCGTCTCTCAAGGTAGAAGCGCGGTTTCCAAGGTGTACCGCCTTCGATAAAGCCGACATGGCCGCCATAGGGATGCAGTTCGTATTCCACATAGCCCGACAATTGACTCGATTGGGGGATCACTTCATCGGTCATAAAGGGATCGTCCTTAGCATGTATGATGAGCGTCGGTTTAGTTATACGGCTGACAAAGGGTAAGCCACTGGCACGCGTATAGTAATCGTCGACGCCGTCAAAGCCGTGTAATGGCGCTGTGACTTTATCGTCAAAATCATAGAAGGTATTTAAACGGTCGACCTGCAACTGGCTTAGCGGCATAGAGATGGCTAAGTCGGGATCATTCAGTTTATGGCTTATCTTCTGTTGCAACTGTTTGATTAAATAACTTTGATACACCTTTGAAAAGCCATTTTCCAAGCGTTTAGCACAGGCTGACAATTGCAGCGGTGCAGAGACAACCACAGCGCGGGCTAATAAACTATCATCCTGATATTCGCCTTGATACTTAGTCAGCACATTGCCGCCTAAACTGTAACCTACGGCTAATAAGGGCGATTGCGGATACGCGCTTTTCAGTGTCGATAGACTAAACTGTAAATCGTCCGTATCGCCACTGTGATAACTGCGGGCGAGGCGATTGGCCTCACCCGAACAACTTCTGTGATGATGCACGACGGCAGCGAGTTGCTGTTCTTTACAGGCTTGCAGTATCCGCCGCGCATAATGTGACTGAGCACTCCCTTCTAAGCCGTGGATGATCACCACGATCGGTTTGCCAGACTGTGGAACATCCTGCCAATCTAAATCGATAAAATCGCCATCGGGTAACTCTAAGCGCTGCCGCTGTAATGCTGGTTTGGCCACTTTAGTGAATACGGGTAAAATCGTTTGTATATGGGGACTCTTGGCCCACCAAGGTGGCATAAAGGAATTTGGCATAGATGTTTATCTTGGTATCGGCTATTGCTGAAAATTAAAACGTGTGTTTAATTTATACCCAAACCAACTCAAAATGCTGAAATTCGTATTTTGAGGTCGCTTGGGTATAAACTCGCGGCCATTGTAGCACAATTGTTTTTTATGCTGATATTTAGGCCGACATTTAGGTTGATAATTAGGAGATAGAGATGAAGCGACGAACCTTTATAATGGGCGCGTTTGCCGGTACGGCGGCGTTAGCCTTAGGGGTTAATCTCTATTCTCCTGAGTTTAGTTTGCCCGAGGATAGCGAAGGCAAAGATTATCGCTTGTTGTTTAGCGTGCTTTTACCTGTGATGCTCGACGGCGCCTTGCCTGATGTGGCCATCCATAAGTTGGCGGCGCAAAACCGCACTTTAGATGCCATCAAACAGTCGATTGCTGTGTTACCCGATGAGCAGCAGACCGAATTGTTTGAGCTGCTCGATATGCTCGAAAATCGTCTTGGTTTACTAGTACTCACCTCGAGCATGACGCCGCTATTGATGCGCTCTCCCGCCGAGTTAACTGATATGTTAGAAACCTGGCGCCACAGTTATTTTGCTTTGTTACAAACGGCTTATCTCGGATTGCGGGAATTAGTGATGGCAAGTTACTACGCTTGTCCTGAGCACTGGAGCCGCCTGCATTATGCCAAGCCTGAACTGTTCAAATAGCGAGTCCATTTTTAACCTAATCAAACGCCGAATAATAAGCATCTTACCCGCGACAGTGGAGCACTCAAGTTGGCAATCATAGATCCTATAGTGAATGGTTTAAACTCTGGTTGGTTGCACACTGATGCGAGCCAATTGCAAGAAAACCAGCAGTTTGAAGCCGATGTGATTATTGTCGGCACAGGTGCTGGCGGCGGTGTGGCGGCTGAAATCCTCACCCAAGCTGGGTTGAGCGTGATCATGATTGAGGCGGGACCGCTAAAATCCTCCAGCGATTTTAATATGGAAGAGCGGGTCGCTTACCCCAACTTGTATCAACAAGCTGCGGCGATGAAAACCGCCGATAAGGCGATCGGGATTTTTCAAGGCCGCGCAGTCGGTGGCTCAACCACAGTTAACTGGACCACTTCTATTCGCACTCCGACCGAGGCGTTAGCTTTTTGGGCGCAACATAAGTCGGTTGCTGGGCTTAATCGCGAGAGTTTAGATCCTTGGTTTGAGCAAATGGAACAACGGCTCAACATTCATGAATGGAATTATGAGCCTAATCGCAATAATGCCGCCCTGAAGCAAGGTTGTATCAATCTTGGCTGGGAATACACTGTGATTAAACGCAATGTGGCGGGTTGCTGGAATACCGGCTATTGCGGAATGGGTTGTCCGGTCAATGCGAAGCAATCTATGTTAGTCACTACGATTCCCGCGGCACTTGAGAAAGGCGCGCAGCTGATCAGTCGCGCTAAAGTGACTAAGATTGAGCACCATAATGGTCAAGTGTTTGCGTTAAAGGCGCAGGCGCTGGATGTGAATTTACGACCCACTGACGTTGAGCTGTTATTTAAGGCTAAACATTATATTTTGAGTGCGGGTGCTATCCATACACCGACGATTTTGATGCGTTCGCAAGTGCCCGATCCCCACCAACTTTTGGGTAAACGCACCTTTTTACATCCTACTTTGTTATCCGGCGGCGTATTTGCCGATTCGATCAATGGCCATAGCGGTGCGCCGCAATCTATCTATTCCGATGAATTTGTGTGGAACAATGGCGCCGATGGTGAGCTGGGTTATAAACTCGAAGTGCCGCCGGTGCATCCGATTTTAATTGCCTCTAAAACCTTAGGTTATGGTACGAGTCATGCTGAGTTAATGTCACAATTCAATCAGTTGCAAGTGACTATCGCTTTGATCCGCGATGGCTATCATCCCGACAGTCAAGGCGGTGAAGTACACTTAACGGATAAGGGCTTTGCTTTAGATTATCCGTTGACCGATGCTTTTTGGCGGGCCGCGAGACGCGCTTTTGCTAGTATGGCGGAGTTACAATTCTCGGCGGGCGCCTTAAAAGTGTTGCCGATCAGCGATGGTATGCCTTACTTATCTTCGTGGAAAGACGCTAAAGAGAGCATTGCGCAGATGTCACTCGCGCCACTGCGCACTATCGTTGCATCGGCGCATGTGATGGGCGGTTGTCCCTTCGGCGAAGATAAAAAGCTTTCTATGGTCAACAGTTATGGTCAGTCGCACTATTTAGAGAATTTATCTGTAATGGATGGGTCTATCTTCCCGACCAGCCTTGGCGCTAACCCGCAGCTGTCGATTTATGGCATCACGGCACGTAATGCCACCGCACTCGCACAGAAGCTCACTGACGGTAAAGCCTGATGTTATCTTATCAAAATGCAGCTTAGCTTGATAAAGCTTGATGGGGTGTGAATGTCTGAAAACACATTACGGGAAGGTGGTTGCTTATGCGGCGCGATTCGTTATCAGATAGAAGGTGAACCCTTTGATGCGGATTATTGCCACTGCCGTTCGTGCCAAAAAAGCACGGGCTCTGCATTTGGGGCTTGGATGGATTTTAAACTCAGCCAAGTGATTTGGCTTAAAGGTCAGGTGACTGAGTTTGCATCGTCTGAGTTTATTCGCCGTGGATTTTGTGACAAGTGCGGTACATCGTTAACTTACCGACATACTCAATATCCCGATTATTTGACCTTGAGCATAGCGAGTCTGGACGATGCTAACCAAGTTCAGCCTAAGTACCATATTTATACTGAGAGTCAGTTGAACTGGTTGGTGATCAAGGATGACTGTGAACGCTATCCGCAAGGCCGCAGCTGTTAGCGGCTCACGTCAATTTGATTGAGTTTGAGCTAACATGGTTGAGCTTGTTCTAACTTGATTAACTTAGGTCAGGGCGCAATGAGGCCGATTTCGTTGGCATCAATGTCACTGAGTCCAAACAGGCTTAAGTAGCTCACTAGATTTGTTGCTTGGCCGCTTGGGCTGAGTTCATTGAGTTTATTCAAGATGGTTCGCTGCGCTTTACGTTCCATCATTAGCTCAACGGCGAGCATCTGCTGATACTCTTGCTCATTTAGGCTGGACTTAGCGAGTTTACGTAATTTGCGGTAGGGCGTGAGAAACCTTTCATCCCATTCACCTACAGCATTCATCAGTGCTTGCCATTGGTCTGGGCTGTATTGCTGCGGCCCAGACACATCCATAGTGATATCTAAATATTGTGCCAGTAGCAGTAGATTGACGTTCACCTGACAGCTATTTTGCAATTCGAGACAGAGCGCTTTGTTTTGCGCATAGCTCATATCACACCATTGCCAGAGTTGACTGTCGAACTGGGTTAAAACCGCCATACTATTTCCTTGTATTGCCGCTGCTACTGACTTTTATTTAAAAGAACGCTGGAGTTATTGTTGCTCCATGACCTCTTGCTCCATTGCATCTATCTCTTCTTGCAACTCGAGCCATTGCATTTCACTGTCTTCTAAGGTTTGCGTCAAGCTCGTTCGCTCGGTTAATACCGAGGTTAGCTTGGCTTTGTTATCTTGATCATACAATTCGCTATCGGCCAGCAAGTGTTCTAGCTCGGCGAGGCGTTCGCTCAGCTTTTGTTGCTCGGTTTCTAACTTAGTTTGTTTGCGCTTGAGCGGCGATACCTTTTGGCGGATCTCGGCCTCGAGGCGTTTTTGCTGTTTTTTATCGGCGGCAGGTTTGATCTCGTCGCTGGTGCTGTTTTGATTCGAGTTGGCTTTCGCCGCATCGAGCAACCATTGGTGATAATCGTCTAAGTCACCGTCGAAGGCGCGCACTTCACCTTGATCCACCAGATAATAATCACTACAGGTTAAACGCAGTAAATGCCTATCATGCGAGACGACAACCATAGCACCTTCAAAGGTTTGCAGTGCCATTGTCAGGGCGTGGCGCATCTCTAAGTCTAAATGGTTGGTGGGTTCATCGAGCAGCAATAGGTTAGGGCGTTGCCAAACTAATAGCGCCAACACTAAACGGGCTTTCTCGCCGCCAGAAAAGGGGCGTACAGGTGAAAGCGCCATATCGCCGTTAAAGCCAAAACCGCCTAAGAAGTTACGCAACTCTTGCTCTCTGGCATTGGGTGCAAGACGTACTAAATGCTGCATCGGCGTATCATCGAGGCGTAAAAATTCGATTTGATGCTGGGCAAAGTAGCCAATATTAACGCCGGGATTAGGTTCATACAAACCTGTCATTGGCGATAATTGACCCGATAACAGCTTGATTAATGTCGATTTACCCGCGCCGTTACGGCCGAGTAAACCAATGCGTGCACCCGGCACTAAGTTTAAATGTACCTTGCTCAGGATGGGCTTATCGCCATAGCCTATTGCGACTTGCTCCATCTTAATCAGCGGATTGGGCAGGGCTTCTGGAGCACGAAACTCCATATAAAAGGGGCTATCGGCTTGAGACGGCAACAACTCAGTCATGCGCTCTAGCGCCTTTAAGCGGCTCTGCGCTTGTTTGGCTTTACTCGCCTTGTAACGGAAACGGTCAACGAAGGACTGCATGTGCGCACGTTCTTTTTGTTGGCGTTCGAAGGCGACCTGTTGTTGCGACATACGTTCGGCACGAATGCGCTCAAAGGCACTGTAATTGCCTTTGTAGAAATTGAGTTTTTGATTTTCAACGTGGACGATTTCATCAACGATTTCATCGATAAAGTCCCTATCATGGCTGATTAAAATCAGCGTGCCTTGATAGGACTTAATCCAACCTTCGAGCCAGTACATGGTATCTAAGTCCAAGTGGTTGGTCGGTTCGTCGAGGAGTAATAAGTCAGAGCGGCACAGTAGCGCTTGGGCTAAGTTGAGGCGCATACGCCAACCGCCCGAAAAGCTTTTCACTGGATTGCTTTGCTCGGCTTCACTAAAGCCTAAACCCGCTAACAATGAACCCGCGCGCGAATGAATCGCATAACCACCGATAGCGTCGATTTTGCCGTGTAAGAGTGCGATGGCATTGCCGTCGTTATCTTCTTGGGCCTTGTGTAATAGGGCTTCTAATTGACGATATTCGCTATCGCCATCGATCACATATTCCAGTGCCGAGACGTCGAGCGCAGGGGTTTCTTGGGCCACAGTGGCAATTTGCCAGCCAGAAGGCAGACTAAATTCACCTTTATCTAGGCTTAAGTGACCTAAAATTAATGCGAGCAGTGAGGATTTGCCTGTGCCGTTAGCACCGACTAAACCGACCTTATGGCCGGGATAAATCGTGAGAGAGGTCTCATCTAGCAGGGTTTTGCTGCCACGGATTAATTGCGCTTGGTTGATGCTGATCATTGACTACAACTTGGTTAGAACGTGAATTCGTCAGGGCACAGATAATAGCGTACAACCCAGTTTCAAACCACAGCCTGACCCGATAACTCGGACAATTATTCGACTTTTCAGGACGATCTTGAGCGAATCGCATCACATTGGCTTAAGGCCTCATACTTTCAGGTAACACTGGCATTCAATCATCAGTGTGGCAAAATAGCGCCAATTTCTTCGGCCGAGTTCCTTGGCCCTGCTATCTGGTCCTTTATCTATTATGACAAACACTAAAATCAAAAAGCGTTTCGTAGCTGGTGCTAAGTGCCCAAAATGCAGCGCCAAAGACAGCATTTTACTCTACAAACAAAACGGCATCGAAACCGTTGAATGCACAGAGTGTGACTACCGTGAACAGCAAACCGATGAAAAGGTGACAGAAAAAGCCACCGGCGCAGTGATCGGCGTGTTTAAACCGGATTAGGTTGAAGCTTTAATTCAATTGGATCGCTTCGGCTGAGGATGCCTGTCCTATCTCTTATTTTTCCGTTTGTAGCTTTGTGAGTAAAGGTGCGCAACTCATTAACCACTCGCATTCCAGTGACACGCCGTGAATATATCCCTATAGGCTCGACGGCGGCATCCATGCCGCCAACGGTCACTTCCATGCTAGTGCTTAATTCGATTTATCTCTGAGTACACCTGTTTCGAACTGTAATCACGGTCTTTTGATAATAATCAGTCGGTAACGTCATCGCTAATTAACATCATAAATACGTTTGGCAATGGCGTGATAAGTGTTGTAGGTTATATGAACATAGGTAGCTTGAATTCTTTGTTGTCCCAGCTTACGGCGCTAGGTTTCTCTAAATAGATGGCGAATCTAAATGAATGTTTATGAATGTGAAGAACAGCTAGTTTCTCAAAGAAGAGGAAAATGGTCTGAATCCGGCGTACCTCATAAAGGATGGACTTGTGTTCACATTGAAGACTTAGAAGAACCTGATATTACTTGTGAAATGTGTGAATCTCAGAATGTTAGGTATGTTCATCATATGCAGCATCTGAACTATCCGATTATTCTTAAAGTTGGTTGTGTATGTGCCGGTCATTTGGAAGGTAATTTGAGTGCAGCCTCGAACAGGGAAAGAGTGGCGAGAAACTGGGCAAGTCGCAAAAAACGCTGGTTAACAAGAAAATGGAAGTTATCACATAAAGGTAATCCGCGTTTAAATATAGAAGGTTTTTGGGTAACTGTGTATAACAAAGAGGATAAATGGGGAGCTACGGTAAGTTCGAAAAATAGTAGTTTTTCAAAATATTTATATCGTAAATTTGACACTGAAAATGAGGCTAAATTAGCTGCATTTGATTTATTTACTTTAGCTTTAGCTACAAGATCTTAACTTGCTGTATGCGGACGAGATGCAGTTGTCGCTGGTGAGTAACCCGTAGGTTTATTAATGTTGTAAGAAACAATGTAAGAAACAGAGACACCCAACCTTAATATTATATTGTTGATCTAAAATGGATAGCCAGATTTTTAATTTATGCGCTGCAAACAGCGCAGCGCATAAATACTAAGACGTTAGATAGCCATCGTAAGTATTGGAGTTGTAAATGGATAACAATGAAAGTCTTAACTATTTTATGAGGCTATTAACGGAAAGGCATAATAATTTAAAGAAAACCAATGATGCTCTTTTTGATGCTTTAATTGGTGAAAATAAAGACACGAAAGAGAAAAATTGCCAAGCTAATCTAGATGCTGCAAATAATTTATCTATGTCTCTTGCTACAGCAGATCGTCCAGACTGGCTGAAAATAACTTTACAGTGGTGCAAGTGGTACATCGATAATCTGAAAATAGATGACGCAAACAAATATCTTTTTAGTAATATATCGCCAGTTAGAAATGATCTATTGCAACATAAATGGTCTTTATCTAAGGAGAAAGATGATGCTGACTTTCATTTTGATGAAATGTACGAAAGATTTAAAAAAGAAAGTAAGCTTCCTGAGTTTTTTGATGCCTTAATAAGTACTTTAGAGAAAATGATTGCTAGCGGTGAAATTGATAGCATTAAAACAATCAATAGTATTAAGCAACTATTATCACTTTTAAGGCAGAATAAGTCTGGTTCCTATTTTTCTGTAATGGCAAGTTGGGAATTTATGGGCGGCTTTATAAAGAATACTCTATGGGAATCTCTAGATTCACTCCCAGTGGTAAAGCAGCTCAAAAAAGGTTTTGAAAAGACTGTGAGTGAAATGGATATAGAGCTTGAAGAATTACACAACTCTATTGCTCAGGAAATGAAGAACAAATACAACACTACCGTTAATTCGTTAACTTACAAGAAGCAAGCTGAAAACATTCTTGAGCATAAAAAGGATATAGCCTAGTCGAGTAATTGGCTCTCCATCAAGCGCCTAAACTAAAGGAAGCACAACAGCAGGCTTGCACTCCTAAGTCGCTAATTTTAGACTGCTATTTTGCGTCGGTTAGGCAAGCGTTACCCATAGAAATCTTAATCCGAAACTCACTAATTCGAGCTAACGAGCTAACTCGAAAATGTCCAAAAGCGTGCTGCGTAAGGCTTTTTAATCGACAGGTTACGCTAATGCTATGACAAACCTGTGTGAGTGGATATCAACAGCCTATCGTTCTATTTTTTCGAATGTTTAGGTCGTGATTTCGCGTTATTCTTTTGTAAACTTCCTTGTTATTCTGCCTCCATCAGCAAAGCGTTTGCGTCTTGTGTTAGCCGTACGGTCTTGGCGTTTCACGTATCGCTTTGCTCAACCGATAGGAGAGCAGCAATGAAAGTATTAAGTCAGTTTTCCGCCAAAGCCGCGATGGATGGCGATGGGGTCAATATTCGCCGTGTCGCCGATTTTGTGACGACTAAATTTGATCCTTTCTTGATGATCGACGAAATAAAATCCGATGATGAACAAGATTTTATCGGTGGCTTCCCCGCACATCCTCATCGCGGAATGGAGACCTTCACTTATATTCGTAAGGGCGGTTTTGAGCACCGTGACCAAATGGGTAATGTGAAGGCGATTCGTGCCGGCGATGTGCAGTGGATGAGCACCGGGTTCGGAGTAGTACACTCTGAAATGCCGCTGGCCGATGCGGTTGATGGTCTGCATGGATTCCAAATTTGGGTCAACATGCCCGCCAAAGACAAGCTGCGTCCAGCTAAGTATCAAGATACTGCGGGTAGCGCGAGCGTTGAAGTGACCAATAACACTGGCGCTAGCTTAAAAGCCTTAGCGGGTGATTGGGGCTTTAAAGATCAGCCATTTATTAGTGCGGCTATTCAAGGATTAGCGGGGGAGGCTGCTATTGCTGATTTAAGTCTATCGCCAAATGCTGAGGCCACGCTCGATTTGTCTCAACACGAGTTTGTCGCCTTGTACTTGTATCAAGGTGACTTATATAAAAGCGATTCAAGCAAGGGTGAAGATTCACAGTGGTCATCTGCTTCAAATCAACATCATCAGGGCGAGTTTTTAGTGATCGATAGCCAAAGTGTGCTTAAGCTTAAAGCCGATGAGCGCGGCGCTGGGATGCTACTGTTTGCGGGTAAACCTATCCGTGAAAAAATCGTCCAGATGGGTCCCTTTGTGATGAACACCCAAGCGGAGATTCAGCAGGCGATTCGCGATTACCAAGAAGGGCGTTTCGGCCAGATCGCGTAATTTGTTAAATCTGCCACGCTGAGCTAATTCTAAATCCAAGCCAATTTAAGTTAGCCCTAAGCCCTGTATTCCTACAGGGCTTTTTTTGTTGCTGTTTACGTCTGCTATGTCTATTGCTTAAGGACTTGAGGCAAAAGCCGCGCTTTGTTGTTACAATAGCCGTGCTTTTGGGTTGAGCGAGCCTAGCGCTTAAATCTAAACTCAAGCTAGCCCAAAGCTAACCTGAATCTTGATAGACCAGTTTAATCGATAAGTAACGCAATTTCAGTAACCTAGCAGCCGCTTCGTTACCCACCACAGGATATTCACCTTGAGCAACTCTGATACTAAGCCTAATCCATCAATGGCTTTTTCGACTCTTAAGCTAAAACCCGAACTGCTTGAGAACCTTTCTTCTATGGGCTACAACGAGATGACGCCAATTCAGGCGCAAAGTTTGCCACCCATCTTAGCGGGGCAGGATGTGATAGGTCAGGGTAAAACTGGCTCGGGTAAAACGGCCGCCTTTGGCTTAGGGTTACTGAACAAGTTAGACGTTAAACGCTTTCGCATTCAAACCTTAGTGTTATGCCCAACCCGCGAGTTGGCCGACCAAGTGGCGCAGGAAATCCGTACTCTTGCCCGTGGTATTCATAACGTTAAAGTACTGACACTTTGCGGCGGTGTGCCTATGGGGCCACAGGTTGGCTCGCTGGAGCACGGCGCGCACATTATTGTGGGTACGCCTGGCCGTATCGTCGATCACTTAGATCGCAATCGCTTAGATTTAAGCAATCTCAACATGTTAGTGCTCGATGAAGCCGATCGCATGTTAGAAATGGGCTTCCAACCTGCTCTCGATGCGATTATCGAACAAGCGCCACGTGAGCGTCAGACGCTGCTATTTAGCGCGACGTTCCCGGAGCAAATTCAATCGATTGCTAAGCAAATCATGTATGACCCAAGCATGGTTAAAGTTGAAGGTAATCACGATAGCTTAAGCATAGCTCAACATTTTTATCATTTAGACGATGACAAGGCGCGTATGCAAGCGCTGCAATTATTGTTGTTAGAACATAAGCCTGAAAGCGCAGTGGTGTTCTGTAACACGAAACGCGAAACTCAAAAAGTGGCCGATGAGCTCGAAGGTTTAGGCTTTAGCGTATTGGCTTTGCACGGCGATTTAGAGCAAAGAGACAGGGACGAAACCCTGCTGCAATTTGCTAATAAGAGTGCCTGTGTATTAGTGGCGACTGACGTTGCCGCCCGTGGTTTAGATATCGATGCGCTGGATGCAGTGTTCAACTATCACGTCGCCTATGACACCGAAGTGCATATTCACCGTATCGGTCGTACTGGCCGCGCGGGCAGTAAAGGCGCCGCTTATACCTTCTATAACGACCAAGACGGTTACAAAATTGCCTTGTTAGAAGAGTATTTAGAGCGCGAAATCACCAGCGAATCACTGCCATCAGAAAGTCTGCTCGGCAACACGCCTTCAGCCCCAACCATGATCACTTTACAGATCGATGGCGGTAAGAAGGAGAAACTGCGTCCAGGGGATATCTTAGGCGCGCTGACGGGCGAAAATGGTATCGAAGGCTCACAGGTGGGTAAAATCCAAGTGACCGATTACCGCGCCTATGTGGCCGTTAATCGTAAGGTTGCCAAGAAAGCACTGAACAAAATTACTGGTGGCCGCATTAAAGGAAAATCTTACCGCGCTTGGCCAATGAAGTAAGTTTGGCCTAGCTTGAGTTGAATCGTACCTCGATTTAATTCGCTCTATTTTTAAAGGGAATAAACTCAGGTTTATTCCCTTTTTTGTTGGTTTTTATAGCGGTAGTCATTACACCTTTGTGTCTACTTCACCGCGAATCTTATTGGGCGATTAAGTAACACTTTGTATTTGTCTGCTTAATTGATATGCCCCTCAGCTTGCCTGTGTTAGAAGTTATTCTGAGTAAAAAATAAATGAGCAGATAAACGGCTTTGTCAGGTGATAAGGCTGCATCGGTTTGGAGTATTTATGTTTCGATGGACTATTTTACTAAGCATCTTTTTAAGCGCAGCGAGCGCTGCATCAACTCTGCCAGAGCCGCAACCGTTACAGCACTTCATCTACATTAATCATCGTGAGGCCAACGGAGAAAACATTCGTGCCGACAAGGCGCTGCGCGATCCCCGTTTTGGCGGTGCGCAGATTGTTTATACTTGGCGCAGTTTAGAGCCTAAGCAGGGCGAATATGATTTCAGTGCGATTAGGGCCGATATTGCGTATCTCGATTCGATAGGCAAAAAATTGTGGATCCAGCTGCAAGAGAAATCCTTTACGCCCAGAGTCAATGTGCCGCGTTATTTGCTCGATGATCCTATTTATCAAGGCGGTGTGTTGAAGCAAAGCATGTTGAGTGCACCAGAGCGTGATCCCAATAAACCGGTGACGGATGATGAGTATGGCTGGTCAGCCAAAATGTGGGAGCCCTCAGTGCGTGCGCGTTATCAGCAATTGGTGCGCCAGCTAGGCCAAGAGTTTGATGGGAAAATTGCGGGCATTAACTTTAGTGAAAGCTCAATTGATGTGGGGACTGAAAACGCCGATGGAACGACCACCTTCCCCAGTGATTTTAATCCTAAAGCCTATATCGATGCGATTGGTGAGAATATGCAGGTATTAGCTGAGTCATTTCAGCATTCAACCGCTATGGTGTATTTGAACTTTTTGCCAGACGAATGGCTGCCATGGAATGACAAAGGCTATATGCGAGGCTTATTTGCGCAAGCCAAATCGCTCAACATGGGTGTGGGTGGCCCAGATCTGATGCCTTACCGTAAAAGTCATATGGCACAAAGTTATGCCTTTATTAAAGAGTACCCAGCGACACTGGTGAAAGGTATGGCGGTGCAAGACGGTAATTTGCGGCAGATTAATCCTAAAACGGGTAAAAAGAATACTGTGCCTGAGCTGTTGAATTTTGCACAAAACTACCTAGGCTTAGACTACATTTTTTGGGTTGAAGATGAACCCTATTTTACGGATGAAGTCCTGCAGCAGTTGCCAGATACAAAGGCGAATTAATTTAGGTTGCCGTTTTAGGCTGTTTTTAAGGCAGTGATTGTTCAAGCCGATTATTGTTCAAAGCGTAGATAACGAGCTAAGCATCGATAAAGACAAACTAAGACAAACAAAAACGCCCAATTCCATACGGAGTTGGGCGTTTCTGTTTAGGACTTAATACGGCTAAATCGCTAAGCAAGTTTGCTTAGCTTTTGCATTAATCCTGTGAATGTCTTGGACGACTCGCACCGTTATTTGGGCGACGGGTGTTTTTCTTTGGGCCATTGGCGTAAGGATTCTCACCCGCTTGGCCACGATTTTCGCCAGCGCCTGAACGGCTTTCAGTTGGACGACTAGCGCCTGCGCTATTGGCTCGGCCATCATTTGAACGTGGTGGACGAGGTTTGGCATCACTGCGGGGGGCACTACTGGCTTCACCGCTGTGTCTTGGATTCTTGTCGTTTGGCTTGTGGCCGCGCGCGACGTCACCGCTGCGTTGACCGTCTTTATGCTCGGCGCTTCTTGGAGCACCATCGCGTGAGCTAGGTTGGTTTGAGCTGCGGGTATTTCTACGGCTTGGTACTGATTTACCGCTACTTTTTCCGCCGCCACCTAAACGTGATTCTGGCAATTCATGGTTAAAGCCTTCAACCATTTCACGGTCTAATACGCGATTGATTAAACGCTCGATATCGTTTAGCAGTTTGATTTCTTCGTTACTTACCAGTGACACGGCTTGACCCGATGCGCCAGCGCGGCCAGTACGGCCGATACGATGCACATAATCTTCTGGCACGTTCGGTAAGTCGAAGTTAACCACTTGTGGCAATTGGTCAATGTCCAAACCGCGGGCGGCGATATCGGTTGCTACAAGTACGCGAGCTTGACCATTTTTAAAGTCTGCCAAGGCTTTAGTACGGGCTGTTTGGCTCTTGTTACCGTGGATAGCGGCGGCTTTGATACCTGCCTCTTCAAGGCTTTTCGCCAGACGGTTAGCGCCATGTTTAGTGCGCGAGAATACCAACACTTGTTGCCAATCGTTTTGCTTGATGAGTTGGATCAAGAGTGCCGATTTTTGGCTCTTATCAACTGGGCAAACCCATTGTTTTACTGTGGTCGCTGCCGCGTTACGTGGCGTGACCGAAATTTCGACTGGATCATTGACTAGGCCTTTTGCCAGCTCACGAATTTCATCGGAGAAGGTGGCTGAGAACATCAGGTTTTGACGTTGCTTAGGTAAAATGGCCAAAATTTTACGGATATCGCGGATAAAGCCCATGTCGAGCATGCGATCGGCTTCATCTAACACTAAGATTTCAAGCTGGCTGAATTTCACCGCTTTTTGATTATATAGATCCATCAATCGACCAGGCGTCGCGACTAATACGTCGACACCGTGGCGCAATTTCGCGATTTGTGGATTGATAGGCACGCCACCAAATATCACCGCTGAGCGCAGTGGTAAATTCTTACCATAGGTTTCAACACTTTCTGCAACCTGAGCTGCCAATTCGCGTGTCGGAGTTAACACTAATGCGCGCACTTGGCCTGCTTGGGCACGGTTACCTTTACTCAGGAGTTCGAGCATAGGTAGGGTGAAACCTGCTGTTTTACCTGTTCCTGTTTGGGCGGCCGCCATCACATCTTTGCCTTGAAGCACAGCGGGAATTGCTTGAGCTTGGATTGGCGAAGGTGTGTCGTAGCCTTGTTCGGCAACGGCTTTAAGTATCGGGGCCGATAAGCCCAGGGAGGTAAAACTCATAGATTGGTCTCTTGTGGCAACACTGTGCTGCATTTATGGTCAATAGCCAGGTCTGCTGGCGGGCGTGCAGCTTACAGGATCAGGGCTTTAAGTGCCATCTAATAAAGGTTTTTGGGCTGGGTTTCATTCATATTGGCACATAAATCGCTTGTCGGCGGCTTTCACTCGGCCTCGCTTATCTTTTAGGCGCAAGTTTAGATGGCAGAGTTTGAGGTTATGGAAGTTAATTGATTTCAAGGAATAAGATGACTATTAGGCTTAGTCCATAATATCAATTGAAGTCATAGGCATTTTTTATCTAGAGTTAGAATGAGTTAGCGGTAGATCACGCAACAATAATGAGAGTGGTATAAACTAAAGTCGATTGGAGTAGAATTAATCAATGACGCAATTGGTTTAGCTATCTGTTCAGTTCGTGATTGATGTTATTCGCTGAATTTTTAACAATGAACCGAGCGAAAGAATTATTGAGTGTTTTCACGGTCACGTTTACCTGAGTCATTCATGTTTAACTTAGTCATTTAGATGGAGTGGCTTAAGAGCCGTTCTCTGCATGCTTGCGATTTATCTCACGTTTATTTTAGGATGAGGCATTGTAGGAACGGTTAAACGCCTCTCATTTATAGGTGGATTATGACAGCGATACAGCATATTGAACGCCTTGCACGAGGACGCAGTGAACAAGCCGTCGCTGTGATTAAAAATGTGCAGCAGATGTCAAATATCCCCATGCATGAGATGCAACTCGCGCTTAAACAATTGCTCAACTGTGGCCGAATTGCTCTGCATTTTCATCCCGATAGAATCGATAGCCGTGGTATGACTGTGGCCGAAGGTTTACTGCGGGATGGTCAATACCGCAGCCAGTTTGAGACCCATATTTCTAATGGCCAGTTGTCACCTGAGTTAGGTGGCCCACGGGATCATTGGGAAAATCAGCTTTTTGGTGATGTATACAAGGGCACTAAATCTCGGCCTAAATACGGTGCACTCGATCTGGGGATGTGGCAGGACGGTCCCGCCCCACGTTTTGGAAGCTGTTATTTTTTGACTCATACGAGTGCGATGGCGCGTTCAACCTTTAGTTATCTTGACTCGTATCGTAATCCGAAAGAGAAGGGTACGCTATCATGCTTCGATGATGTGTTAGCGGCGCTGCTGACCGAGAGTTTTGAGCGTCACTATGCCCTAGGCAAATCCGACTTTAAGCCGCTTAATGTGATTCATTATTTGGGGCATCAGCTCAATGCTTCCTTGCTGTCACGTTTCGAGCGGCCGTTATCGAATAATCTCGATCATTATATCGAGGCGCAGATCCACGGTGATGTTTCCCTCGATGAAGATATCGCCATGCTGGTGGCCGATCCAAGTTTTAAAGGCACTGATATTGGCGCCAGCTTAAGCAAGATTTGCGACAGATATGATATCGAGCTGCAATATCATGATGGTTTTAGCCTACATACGGCGCAGATCCCAAGCGATTTTCGCGGGCCGACTATGCCATCGCTCGCTAATCGTATCGCCATAGAAGACAGAGTTGATGCCTATGCCATAGGCGTGGCGGCGCGGGATTTATACCATTCGCCCCAGCATTGGCGTGACCGCGGTAATCGTGCGCAAGTCGCCCATGAACTTAAGTTGCTCTGGCATGTGCTAGTGAAATACGGTGGAGTGCAATAAGCGCGAACTCTTTAAAAATGCTTAATTGTAAACGTAAGCATTAACAACAAAATGAGTTTAGGGCGTAAATAAAACAGCGAGATAACATCAGGTTAACTCGCTGTTTTTCTATAGATATTTTATCGTTAAGGTCGCCTAGCAACCAGTGTCGACTTTTTTATAAGTGGGGACGCCCGTTGTCTCCCATTTATAGTCGATATAACAATTTGTCGCTTCGACTTGCGCTTCTGTGGGCGTGGCAAGGTTCAGTTTTTGCTTTGGTGTGGCGATAACTTCATAGGTGCCGTTGGTGGTGTAAATTCGATAGGACCACTCATTCACATTTAGCCCTGCCGCTTTAAAAATTTCTGGCGGAGTCGTGTAAGCCGTACTTGGCGTTATACCGCTGGTGCTGGCAGCCCAAGGCTGATAGTTTTCGCCACGGATTTCGTCGTAAACGACTCTATTCGTGGTGCCGCTGTTAGTAATTTCCGACTTTGATTTGAATAAAGTGACGGCGGATTTCATCGAAGCCAGTGCACCTGAGAGCTGACTCTTATAGGCATCTGATTGTAAATTAATGAATTTAGGCGCAGCTACTACGGCTAATACGCCAAGAATAATAATAACCACAACGAGTTCAATCAGGGTGAAACCAGCATTTTTATTTGGCATAGATAGAGGACATTTAATACAAAGAGCTTCATGCTACCTAAGTTTTTAAAATCAGGCTAGTACTAGGTAAAGTTCCGTTAACTCCTAGATTTATTTATCTTTAGCTCGTTTTTGTGAGTCCGCTAGCAAAAGTCTGTGATAGGGTTTCATCTGTTGTAGATGCCTGCGATACTGCGTCCCTATCGGAACTTTTTAGCTGTTGCAAGCCCCTTAAACTGAATTGTTATCGATAGTCGATCCCCGCTACGAGTCGCTTAATTGTTTTCTTGTTGGAGCACCATGGATAAGTCGTTAGAAAAATCCCTTCTCGTTTGGCTTAAGGCGCAAAAAAAAGCCTGTGGCCTGTTCCTTAAATTGTCGTTATGGCTTGGGATGATAAGCGCCGTCGCTATGGTGGCACAGGCTTATATTATTGCGACGATTCTGGATGGCGTGATCATAGGGCAGCAAGTCGTACCGCTAACTGACAATGCCCAAACGATCAGTTCCAGCGTGAGTATTGATACCTATACACCTCATTTTATTGCGCTAATTGCCTTGATGTTACTGCGTGCCTTGCTGGCTTATGGGCGTGAGCGCGCCAGTTTTGAGGCGGGTAAGCGTCTACGTGGCCATATTCGCGCGGCAGTGATGGATAAGTTGACTAAGCTAGGTCCGGCGTTTATTAAAGGTAAACCCGCAGGGAGTTGGGCAAGCATAGTCTTAGAGCAAGTCGAAGATTTACAAGATTTTTATGCCAGATACCTTCCGCAAATCAGTCTTGCTGGTTTTATTCCCGTACTCATTTTAGCGGCGGTATTCCCGATTAACTGGGCGGCAGGCTTAATCCTGTTACTCACAGCGCCATTAATCCCTATGTTTATGATCTTAGTTGGCATGGGCGCTGCCGATGCTAATCGCAAAAACTTCAGTGCGCTTGCAAGATTGAGCGGCCATTTTATGGATAGATTAAAAGGCTTAAGCACGTTGAAACTCTTCCACCGTGGTGATGCCGAGCTTAAGGTGATCGCTACTGCTTCGGAGGAGTTTCGTAGCCGCACTATGTCGGTGCTACGCATGGCATTTTTAAGCTCGGCAGTCTTAGAGTTTTTTGCCGCGGTATCGATTGCAGTATTGGCGGTTTACTTTGGTTTCAGTTACTTAGGTCACTTAGATTTTGGCTATTATGGCGCCCATGCCAATATTAGTTCAAGTACAGATCCTGACATGGGCGGTATTCCTTTCAGCTTATTTACTGGGCTATTTATTCTGATTTTAGCTCCTGAGTTTTATCAACCGCTGCGCGACATGGGGACTCATTACCATGCTAAGGCGCAGGCTATAGGCGCGGCAGAAGCTTTGATTACCTTGCTAGAACATCCGGAACCTGAATTTGCCGGCCACGTCCGTATCAATAGCATAGAGACGCTGAGTGCCGACAATCTTGAGGTGTTCAGTGTCGATGGCACGCGTTTACTTGGCCCGCTGAGTTTTGAGTTAAAAGAGGGTGAACGCTTAGCCTTAGTTGGCCCGAGTGGCGCGGGTAAAACCAGTTTACTCAACGCCTTATTGGGATTTTTACCCTACAAGGGCCATTTGTTGATTAATGGCCATGAGTTATCCGCATTAGACTTAGCCCATTGGCGACAGCACTTAGCTTGGCTTGGACAGGAACCGCAGTTATTTCACGGCACAGTGCGGGATAACGTGGCCTTAGCCGACCCAACTCTGCCCGACGATAAGCTGTGGCACTTACTGGCTGAGGCCAATATCAGCGACTTCGTTAAGGCGCAGCCATTGGGTTTAGATGCCCCAGTCGGTGAACAATCCTCCGGTTTATCCGTTGGCCAAGCTCAACGTATTGCTTTAGCAAGGGCGCTTGGGCAGCAAACGAGTTTGTTTGTCCTTGATGAACCCACAGCCAGTTTAGATAGCCAGAGTGAGCAGGCGGTGAGTTCTGCGCTGAATCGCGCCATGGCGGGTAAGATGTGCATTATGGTGACCCACAGATTAGATCAGTTAGATCAAATGGATACTATTCTTGTGCTCGATAAAGGCTTGATAGTACAGCGGGGCGACTTTACCACTTTGTCTAATACACACGGTTTATTTCAAACTTTACTGCGTGAAAATGTTGAGTCCGTGGCGGATATTGAACTTGTACCGTTATCGGCAAGCGCCAGTGAGACGCAGCTTGATAGTGACGCTCCACTCGACAGTGCAGCCGAGTCTACTAAAGGAGATGCCCAATGAAAGTGCTGATCCCCTTTATTCGATTGTTCTCGCGTCAATGGCTGATGATGTCCGTGGGCTTGCTGCTGACCATTATTACTTTGATGGCCGGCATAGGTTTACTGTCACTTTCGGGCTGGTTTCTTTCCGCTACCGCGGTCGCGGGTTTGACGATAGTTACGGCGCAGTCCTTTAACTTTTTCACTCCTGCGGGCGGCGTGCGTTTCTTATCAATTGCCCGAACCGCTAGTCGTTATGGCGAGCGTTTAGCGACCCATGAGGCGACCTTTAAGTTGCTGACTGAACTTCGTGTTTGGGCGTGGTGTAAACTCTTGCCGCTCAGTGCTAAAAATCTGCAGGGGCTGCGCCGTGGCGACATGCTCAATCGCTTAGTGGCCGATATCGATACCCTAGATCATCTTTACCTGCGACTGCTCACGCCTATGGCAGCATCACTTCTGATGACTGGGCTCTTGTATCTATTCCTCGCTTGGTTCGATGCCAAACTTGCTCTCAGTCTTTGCTTATTCTTAGTCGCTGTTTGGCTGGTGATGCCACTGCTATTTTATCGCCTTGGACACGCGCCAAGCCGGACTATGCTCGAAACCAAGCGTCATTATCGGGTGCAGTTGCTCGATATGTTGCAAGGCCAAGCCGAACTTAGCCTATTTGGCGCGAACAACAGATTCAGGCAGAAACTGAATGATGCTGAAATTGCACTTTTTCGCAGCCAAAGCGCGATGGCCAATATCACTGCTCTCAGCCAAGCCATGTTGATCCTCTCCACGGGCTCAGCCTTGATCATGATGCTTTATTTAGCCGCTCAAGGTGTGGGTGATGCCGTGCCGCCGGGGCCCATGTTTGCACTTATGGTGTTTGCGACTATGGCCTGCGTCGAGATGATGATGCCGATTGCGGGCGCGTTTCAGCATTTGTCAGGTTGCGTATTGGCCGTAACGCGAATTAATGAAATCACCGAACAAAAGGCCGATATTCAATTTGCTGTCGATACTGGCTTGAGGGCAAAGTCTGGCGCATTACAGATTGAAGGTATCCACTTTGGTTATCGAGACGATCAAAACGTGCTGCAAGGTTTGTCCCTTGAGATAAAAGCTGGGCAAAAAGTCGCGTTACTTGGACCAACGGGGTGCGGTAAGTCGAGCTTATTGACGCTGATTACCCGAGAATGGCAAGCGCAGCAAGGGCACATCAAGCTCGATGGTCATGCACTTTCAGAGTACAGTGAGCGCGGTCTTAGGGATGCGATTACTGTGATTAGTCAACGCATCTATTTGTTTGCAGGTACTTTGCGGGAAAATTTAGTATTAGCCTTACCTGTTATCGAGGGCGAGAAACGCACGGCCCACGACGCACGCTTGATTGATGTGTTACAGCGGGTTGGGCTTGGCGCTTTACTCACGGGTGATAAGCCGCTGGATATGTGGATAGGTGAAGGTGGACGTCAGCTTTCGGGCGGCGAGCAGCGCCGTATTGGTGTTGCTAGGGCGCTGCTGCGTGATGCACCGCTGTTATTGCTAGATGAGCCAACCGAAGGGCTAGATAAACGCACCGAGCGGGAAATTTTAAGTTTACTGTTTGAATTTGCTCAGGATAAAACCTTACTTATGATTAGCCATCGTTTAACTGCTATGGCGAAGATGGATCAAATTCATCTACTCGGTCAGGGGAAGATTATTGCGTCTGGTACTCACCAGAGCTTAATTGAAGACTGTGTGGAGTATCAGGCCTTGTACCAAAGACTCGCTTAAGGTTTTGGATTTAATCTTTTGGAATTAAGATGTTGGCGCTCAATATTATAAATAGCGATATATTTTACTCATTAAAAGCGGATATGAATCTATGAACCCTGCGATGCCAGAAGCGTTAGCCCCACAAATTAATGCTCATTTTAATGGTAAGTTTGAGGTCGAGCTTAAATATCGCTTATTGGATCGCCACGATTTTTTCGCTGCCTTACAAATGAGAAATCCCGAGGTCATGCTCGAAGATAACCTTGAGCATGACTGTTACTTTGATCTGCCATCACAGTCACTTAAAGGTGAGCACAAGAGCTTGTGTATCCGTGAGATGCAGCCATCGGGGATAATGCTGTGGATAGTGAAAGGGCCAGAAAAAGACCGCTGTGAAGCCGTGAATATCACTGAAGCAACAAAAGCAAAAAGTATGCTGCATACCTTAGGTTATGAGTGTGTACTGGAAATTAAAAAGCGCCGCAGTATCTATTTTCTGGGTGAATTTCATCTAACAATCGATCATATCGAAGGTTTAGGGGATTTTGCTGAACTCGCGATTATGACCAATGATGAAACCCTATTGCCTAAATATGAAGTGCAATTGCAACAACTCGCCGCCGATTTGGGTTTAAGTGAAACGCAGCGGGAGTGGTTATCCTATCGGCAGTTGCAGCAGGCTTTAAATAATAAGTAATGGATTGAATTTTTTGGATTAACAGCTTGAGGTTTAATAGCTTAAAGTTCCATAGCTTAAGTTTAATGGCTTGCACCGCTAAATTCGGCTAACCAATCCTTCGAAACAAACCGCTATAGCTCAGTTCAAATCCCTTTGAGCGTCACTGTCCATATCGCATTCACTGCCTGTTTTAACTTGCTATCGACGACTTAAACTTAAGCAGCATACTTAAATTCGAGTATCACATTTCAATTCAAGCCACCTTTACAAATTCAAACGGCTTAAATACTGATGACTCAGTTTTATTTGCCGTGAGTTACTTGATGCGTTTTAGCCTAAGCGTTGTGAAAAGGCGAGGTAGCGTTTAACTTCCGCTTCAGGGAATTTTAATTCGTCACCATCTTGAACACTTGAGAGTAAATTCTCCCGAGCGAAGCGTTTGATGGTCGCTGGTGTTTTATCTAGCATTTTGCACACTTCATCTAAGGTTAATAAGTTATCGCTCATGGCACTCTCCCAGTAATTCAATAGAAACATGACCCAAAGAGTATAGAACAATAATTCCAATCAAGATGACGCCAGCGGCCTAAACCGCCAAGGCTATGATTCTATTTTATGGTTGCGGGCGGTTTCTCGCACTTGGCTCTCTATTTGGAGATGGCCTTTCGCTGCCGTGATCGCCAGAACGGCACGGGACTTGAACTCGCGGCGATATAAGGTTGCTACCACAAATAAGCTGGCCGAGATAAAGAGTATCGGGTGTACAAACCAGCACAATACCGCCATTGAAAAGTAATAGGCGCGTAAACCATAGTTATAGGAGTGTGCCGCTTGATCTTGCACTGTCGCCATTTGTCTTGCATAGGCTTTGAGATTGTCATTTGAGCCATCGGTGTCCAGAGGACCCGCGCCTATCATCACGTTCACAAAGCCGTATTGACGCATTGACCAAGTAAACTGGAAGAAGGCCATCACAAAAATGCCGACTAGCAGAGCTAACTTGACTTGCACCAGCGCATGATTCGGTGGCGTAGCGAAGGGAATCGTCGCAATAACACTTTCTAGTCGTTCAACTTGCGCAAATAAGGTCAGTACACCCGCAAGCACAAACAGCGTGGTCGAGGCAAAAAAGGCAATATTGCGTTCTAAGTTGGCCAGTAGTGCCGCATCACCCACGCGCACACCGCGGGTCATCACCTCAAGCATCCAGTAAATTCTATGCTTATGCAGACCACGGGCAATACAGTCTGTATCTCTCGCCTTGCTACGGGCAAAGGCGGTGTAGCCAGCCCAAGAAACGATAAACCACACCAATGCAGAAATATCTAACAACGAAAATGTCATAGCTACCTTGAGAAAGTGACCTTGATAAAGTGAAAATCAATCGATTGATTGAAGGCTGATTATGAAGGTTTTTATCTCTTAGGTGCAATCCCCTAGTATCACTTTGAAAATCCTATTCACAATTTGAAGCCGCTCACATTGGTTTGAAGCCTCTCGCTGAGTGAGTGTTGTGGGATTACAGCCAAGCGGCAAGGATGGTTGGTTGCTTAACGTTTGCTGATATTCACTGGCAGCGGCTCGCCATGGCATTCACTCACCGACACGCAGCGAGTCCATCCGTGGATGCTCGACCGCCCCGTCCATGGGGCGGACGGTCGTCTCGCCCATTACCATGGTTTGCCTTTTGAAAATCAGCGTAATCTGCTGGTTCAAAAGACTAGTGTTACCATGCCGTGAATGGTAATTTTAATGGCTCGTTAAATTATTAAACTTACTCACTATGTTCTATTTAATAATTTTACTTAATGTAATCGCCAAATATTTCTATCATTTTTTCTTTCCATTTTACTGGTACTGTAGTCCAGTCATCCCCCCAAGTTTGAGTTTGTATATAGGCTTTAAATGGTTTCTCTGATTTAGGTGCTTTATAACCAATTTCATCTTCAATGTTCTCATGCATTTGAATTACTTTGCCATTTCCAGCTAAAGCATCAACTATTGGCTGATTGAAGATCATCGCACCAGCCACGCCATAATCCCTATCATGTACAACAATTGGGTATATTCCCATTGCAACAAGATATTTAATCAACCCAATGATAGACGCTTTACCTCTTGCCTTAATTATTTCAAATTCTGATATTATTTTTAGATAGTCTTCTTTTGGGAGTCTTTTTAGTGTTTCTTTTATGACAATCTCTTCAGTATCTCCTTCTACAATAACAACATTTTTTGTGAAAAAGATGCGTGCGATATGATCATCAATACGCAATATCATTTTTACATGTGATTTATCATCATCTTCTAGTTTTGCGTATGTCTCTGTAACATTAAATGGTGAGGAAATAACGCCGTGCCCATTACATCGAAGACTATTAAGTACTTGCTTGGGTTTTCTTGATTAGTCAATGATGAAAGGCGAGTGTGTTGTGGCTACAATTTGGGATTCTTTGTCACTTAATTCATAAATGGCATCACGCATTTGATTCGCTGCACTTGGATGCAAATAGGTTTCCGGCTCTTCAAAGGCAATAATTAGCGCACGATTGTGCTCATCTTCTCGCTTCGAAAGCCATTTTTGTCTGAAGCGAAGCATTCCAAATGCTGCTGCTCGAATCATGCCTGCTCCTTGTTGGCTAATTTCAGTTCTAACATTGCTCGACATTTCAACATTAAATGTAGGCTTTAATGCTGTTTTTGGATCACTTAAATTAGCTGTAGCGTGAAGCTTAGAATCAGGAAAAACACTTGCTAATACTGAGTTTAATTCGCTAATCATTTTGCCAAACTCAGAGTTTTCATCTTCAGGGTTGAGTTCTTGTGCTAGTTTGTCTAGGCACTCTTGTGCTTGGGTGTAATTCTCAGATTTACTTCGAACGTCTTCAAATAATTCACTTAGTGTTTTTCCTAGTACTCCTGATGTACCACCTTCAATTTCAGTGGAGGAGGAGTCTGCTGGTATTAATAAAAATCTAGGTAACATTTTTAGAACATTGCCAGGAATACCACCAGGGTTAGTAAACCATGTATCGGTTTCTTTGAGGTCCCAGATCACATCTAATTGTTCTAGTTTTTCTTGCGCCGCTTTACTGGTGCCAATCTTTGCGGTGATATCTGTGAAAAGTTCTTTAACATCCTTAGATGGGACTCCTGAGTCAATAAATTCTTGGCCAGTTTTGCAGGATGCAAATGCAGCACTCCTTTCTCTTTCTTTTGATTTGAATTCAATAACTACATCGCTGCCTAATTTATAGGTTTTTTTATAAGTGACAGATAAACCTGAATCATCATTCTCGTCTTTAGGTACGTCATACTTAAAAATGTGACCTTTAAATCCTCTCCACTCATTTGCTTCGGCAGGTAGGTTTCTGAATTCAGCTTCGAAAATAATGGTATCGACAGCAGGCTTTGTTTCATGAGTATCTTCATCTATTACTGAAAAATACTCTTGGCTAGGGATTGTTTTTTTACCAGATAATAGCCATTCAATGGCTTTTAGGGTTGTGCTTTTTCCTGAGTTGTTCGACCCAATTAGAAAAGTTGCGTCACCGAAAAGTAACTCGGTATTTATTATTCGTTTGAATCCACAAATTTTTAATGAATGTAATTTCATGTTTATTCCTAATTAAATTATTAAAATATAGATCCGAACATACACGTTAAAACAATTTATTGAGACACCCATTGTTAAATTTTGCAATGTCAAAAAATGGGACATGCATAACTCTTTTGGAATTAACTGCCAACACCGTGACCACAGGAGTTCATCTTCCCTGCGAAGTTGCTGAAGGGAGTTGAAGAAAATCGCGTGAGCGAGGCATGGATGCCTCGCTAGCTTTCGGGGTACAGGATGTACCATCGGAAGCGTTAGCGATTTTCGAATAAGCACGAAGCCAGTATTTAATGCATGTAACTTCGCTAGGGGCGTCTTGGAGCATCCAAGGAGGATAGGACGAGCAGTCCTCCTTGGTCGGGTGTGGGGTGAAGCCCCACGACTTTGATTTTGATTAATGTAAGTTAAGGCCAGACAGTGTCTGGCCTTAACTTACATAGCTGTCTTAGCTTAAGCGGATGCCTTAGCCGAAGACGGGATAAGCTTATTCTTCGCTATCACCGAGTGACAGCAGGGTCGCATTACCACCGATAGCGGTGATGTTATTAGTGCGAGTCTTTTCAGTCACAAAACGGGTTAAGTAGTGTGGGCCACCGGCTTTAGGGCCAGTACCTGATAGACCTTGACCGCCGAAAGGCTGTACGCCAACCACTGCACCGATTTGGTTACGGTTGATGTAGACGTTACCCACATTCACTTTATCTGCAACTTCAAGGGCATGGCCTTCGTTACGGCTGTGGATACCTAAGGTTAAGCCAAAGCCTGTGCTGTTGATCTCATCGATCACTTTGCCAAGATCCGCTGCTTTATAACGGATCACGTGCAGGATTGGGCCAAAGTGTTCTTTCTCAAGCACTTTAATCGAATCGATTTCAACCGCCGTTGGCGAAACAAAGTGACCGTTTTCAGTGCCAGCAGGCAGCGGCATTTGCTTGATAAGCTTACCGACTTGCTTGATATGGTCGATGTGCGCATCTAAGTTGGCTTTGGCGGTGGCGTCAATCACTGGGCCTACGTCAGTTTTCACTGAGCTTGGGTTGCCAATCACTAATTCATCCATGGCGCCTTGCAGGACTTCGATCACGCGATCTGCGATGTCTTCTTGGAGGAAGAGCACGCGCAGTGCGGAGCAGCGTTGGCCCGCGCTGGTGAATGACGATGAAACCACATCGTTAACCACTTGCTCAGGTTGAGAGGTTGAGTCCACTACCATGGCATTTTGACCGCCTGTTTCGGCGATTAACGGAATGATTGCGCCTTCGCGGTTGGCGAGTGTGCGGTTAATCAGTTTTGCTGTGCCAGTTGAACCGGTAAAGCACACGCCACCGATACGTTCATCGGCCGTAATTGCGCTACCCACAGTCGCACCAGTACCGGGTAGGAATTGCAGCACTTCGACAGGAATACCCGCTTGATGAGCGAGTTGAACCGCACGGTAACCAATAATCGAGGTTTGCTCCGCGGGTTTTGCGATGACTGTATTACCCGCCGCTAATGCCGCAGAGACTTGACCGAGGAAGATGGCTAATGGGAAGTTCCATGGGCTGATACACACGAACACACCGCGGCCTTGGAGGAACAGTTCGTTCAGTTCACCCGTTGGGCCTGGAAGTAGTTCAGGTTTTGCCATCATCTTCTTGGCTTGTACTGCGTAGTAACGACAGAAATCAACGGCTTCACGGACTTCGTCGATACCGTCTTGAATGCTCTTGCCCGCTTCACGGGTGCACAGGGCGATCAATTCTTCGCGGTTTTCTTCTAATAAATCGGCTAACTTTTGTAGTGCAGAGGCACGGGTTTCTACTGGCGTACGTGCCCAAGAGGTAAATGCCGCTTCGGCAGATGCGACGGCGGCTTCGATCGCAGCTTGGTCGGCGAAGGCGACTTGACCTACGGTTTGGGTAGTGTCGTATGGGCTAACAATCGTTTTATGTTCGCCAGTTAAGGTTTTACCGTTAACCAGAGGGCCCGCTTGCCATTGGGTATTTTTAAACTGTTCTAGTGCCGCGAAAAATGGCTCAGATTCGGAAATGATGTTCATATTGAGTCCCTTGGAATTTTTGCGATCGCTACCGAAAATATCGGCAGGTAAAACGATTCTGTTGTTAGCCAGGGTTTTGTAACCCGTCAGTGTTGTTAGCGGATGTACCACTAATGACTCGATGGGGGTTTTAGGATCCACCAGTTTGTGGACGAACGAAGTATTCGCGCCGTTTTCCAGCAGACGACGGACTAAATAGGGCAGTAGATCTTTATGGGCACCGATAGGCGCATAAATACGTACCGCTTTAGCACCAGCTTCAGCCAAAATCGTGTCGTACAGTTCTTGTCCCATGCCGTGTAAGCGTTGGAACTCATGGTTACGATCGCCCGCCATATCGGAAATTGCCGCAACGGTTTGCGCATTGTGGCTAGCAAATTGTGGATAGATAGCACCGCGAGTCGCATCCGATAATAAGTAACGGGCGCAGGCGAGGTAAGAAACGTCAGTACCGGCTTTGCGAGTGTAGAGTGGATAAGCGGCTTCGCCAGCTTGTTGCGCCCACTTAAGTTCGCTATCCCAATAGGCACCTTTTACCAGACGCACTGGGATTTCATCCCCTTGATCTTTCGCTAGACGCGTTAACCAAACCAGTACGGGCAGGGCACGCTTAGAGTAGGCTTGTACTACTATGCCGAGTAATCCCCAGCCTTTAGTTGCTTCAGCATTAAACAGTTTTTGGAACAGTTTTAGTGATAACTCGAGGCGATCGACTTCTTCAGCATCGATAGATATACCGATATTTAAGCCACGTGCCAGCTTAATCAGGCGAATCACTGTGTCGTACAGTTCAGTCAAGACGCGGTCTTCATTGGCCACTTCGTAACGTGGGTGCAATGCCGATAGCTTGATGGAGATTGTTGGGCGCGGTGATTCATTTTCGTTATAGCTTTGAGCACCGAGCTCAGTTATCGCATTGGCATAATCGGTATAGTATTTCTCGGCATCTTTGCGAGTTAACGCCGCTTCGCCCAGCATGTCGTAGGAATGGGTATAACCTAACTTACGTTTGTCTTCACTGTTCTTTAGGGCTTCTTTCATGTTGCGGCCCAGTACGAACTGCTTACCCATGATCTTCATCGCTGCCATCATGGCTTGACGGATCACAGGTTCACCCAGACGATTCACTAAGCGGCTCAGCAAGTTGCTTGGGGTGCCATCGAGTTTTTTATCGAGTTTAACGATTTTACCTGTGAGCATTAAGCCCCAGGTCGATGCATTAACCAGCACTGAGTCACTCTTGCTCATGTGCTCATCCCACTTAGCGCCTGAAAGCTTATCTTCAATCAGCGCATCGGCAGTGGCCGCATCGGGAATTCGCAGTAAAGCTTCGGCTAAACACATCAGGATAATGCCTTCCTGTGTTTCTAAGCTGTACTGTTGCAGGAAGGCATCTATGCCGACCATCAAACCTTTTTTATCGAATTGACGAACCTTATTGACCAGTTCGTGGGCACGACGAGTGACGCGCTCTATGGCTTCATCACTTGAGGGAACTAGTTTGATCAGCTCTGACAAGTATTGTTCTTCATCGACAATGTAGTTGTCGCTGACTGCTTTGAACAGTTCGTCGAGATTGGCAGAATCGTAGCGGCCTGCCAGCACTTCACTCGCTTTGAACATAGTTATCGCTTCCATCTTGGCCGTTATTGGGGCGCTATTGTTGAAACAAATTGGGAGGCGCCAAACGCATTTGATATTTTGTATACAATATGAAGGTTTGCGCGCGCAGATTATACAAGCAAAATGTGACGGACAACACTATCGAGTGGAAGAATGTGAAGAATGTTTAACTGAGGCGTAAATGAATTGATGTAACGCTTAATTGACAAAAAGCCAGTGGTTTAAAACACTGGCTTTTTGCTCGATATTGATAGGTCCAGAATTACATCCAACGCTTTTTATTACGACGTTGTGGTCTGGGGAGATAGACTAAAATCATACCCGCAATTAACCCCGCACCTGCAATCAATCCACCCTGACGCCACAATTCGAAGCGCTCATCTTGGGCGCTTCGATCAACAGCGACTTTTAAATTATCCCGTTCTTTAATTGTTTGTTCCAAGGTATTTTCCAGCTCACTCAGCTTGGCTTTTAATTCGATAACCTCACCAGCATGGTTATCTTTTGAATTAAACACCTCTGCTAATTCCGCCTTTGCTTTAGCTAATTCATCTTTTAAGACTGGTACTTGCTCACGGAAACTTTGAGTCGAGCTAATTAAATTGGTAAGTACCCAACCTTCTCGGCCTTTGTGATCAATTATTTTTGAATAATCACCTTGGGTTTCATTTAAAAAGGTAACAGGTTGACCCGCTTCAATGGAACCTAAAATACGATAATCTGTACTTGGACCATTTAAAAGATAAAGAAACACGTTATCCGAGATGTAGCGGGATTGGCCTTCGGCCAGCAGGTTGGGAGATAGCAACATCATTCCCACCAGAGTCAGGAGTCTTAACACTTTTGTATTCTCATCAACGAAATAGTGAACACATGCTATGGATTTGATGCCTGCAATGCAAGAGGGAAGTCATAGACTTCCCTCAACTTTACGGCATCCATGCTATGACCATTCCAATTTAATTCAATCTTTCCTACGACCTTCTAGTCCTAGGCGCTAATACTGCTTAATGTCAGCAACACATTTAGCGAGACTTCTTAATTAAAAATACCTTTAATCATATAGAAGAAGATGATTGATAGGCCAGCACCTGCTGGTAGGGTCACAACCCAAGATACGACGATATTACGTACCACACCAATGTTAATCGCTGCGATACCACGGGCCATACCTACACCTAATACCGCACCTACTAAGGTTTGTGTGGTAGAAATAGGTAAACCAGTGCTAGAAGCAATAACTACAGTTGTTGCCGCGGCTAATTCTGCCGCAAAACCACGACTTGGCGTCAAGTGAGTGATGTTTTTTCCGATAGTTTGCATAACGCGCTGACCAAAAATCGCCAGACCCATCACAATACCTACGGCACCCAAAGGTAAAATCCACCAGACTAGAGGTGATTTCGCTGCAATCTCACCACCGCTATTGACGACAGAAACAACCGCCGCTAATGGACCAATCGCATTTGCTACATCGTTTGAACCATGGGCAAAAGCCATACAACAAGCAGTCAAAACCATCAGGATCGCAAACACTTTTTCAACGTTTTTGAACTGGGTTTGACGATCTGCTTTATCACTCATTTGTAAGCGTGAAATGGCGATTTTACCTAAGATACCAACTACAGCAGCAATAGCACCTGCGAGTAGGTAAGACTCGGTAACTGAGAAATGCAGACCAACATGGGATAAGCCTTTCATAATCGTCATTAATGACATGATGAAACCAGCAAATGCCATATAGAAAGGTACGAAACGCTTAGCATTACTCAATGGATCGTCAGTGTTGAAAATGAGTTTTTGAGTGCTTTGGAAGAGGATGAATGCCATAAAGCCCGAAATAGCGGGGGTTACGATCCAAGAGCCTACAATCCCGCCTACTTTATCCCATGAGACTGAATCTGCACCAACACCCACGGCGGCGAAGCCAATAATGGCACCGACGATGGAGTGAGTCGTTGATACTGGCCAGCCAAGAGCCGATGCGACGACAAGCCAAATACCTGCTGCCAACAATGATCCTATCATGCCGTAAACCAGCAATTCAGGAGTTGCAGTGAAATAGCTAGAATCAATAATACCGCTACGAATTGTATTGGTAACTTCGCCCCCAGCTAAAAATGCACCGGAAAACTCAAAGATCATTGCGATAATAATCGCTTGTTTAATTGTAATTGCGTTTGAACCTACAGAGGTTCCCATCGCATTGGCGACGTCATTCGCCCCAATACCCCATGCCATGAGAAAACCAAATGCAGCCGCAATGGCAATAAGCCACGGGCCATTGGTGACTAAGACGTTAGCCACCTCAATACCTGCATCAACCATATTGATACCTTGATAACCTTAATTTGTTAAACGCGAGCCAGCATAAGCTCAAGACGCGAACCGACGCGTTCGGCAAGATCTGCAAGACCACCGACCCATTCAATCGTTTTGTAGAGGAACATCACATCGACAGGATTCAATTCAGATTCCATAGCGAATAACTGACGGCGTAACTGAATTTGTAGATCGTCAGTATCTTCTTCGATGATATCGAGTTCGTTGATCATTTTTGCCACTAAGTCGACTTCACGGCCACGGAAACCTGTTTCTAACAGATCTTCGAGTTCATTAATGACTTGTTTTGCTAGTGCTACCGCATCGATACAGCGTTGTAGATAAGCAATAAATGGGACTTGCATGACCTGAGGGATTAACAGCTGACGGCCGATAACACGACCGGAAATATCTTTGGCTTTGTTGGCTATCTTGTCTTGTTGAGTTAAAAGTTCCAATAAATCTGTACGTTCTACTGGCATAAATAAACCGCTTGGCAGAGTCAGACGGATTTCACGCTTCAGTGAATCTGCTTGCTTCTCGGCTAAACTAATTTGCTTACGTAATTGAACTGCACTGTCCCAGTTACCTGTGATAGTGGCTTCGAAAAAGGGGACGAGTAACGATGCGCAATCGTGTACTTTGTCCATGTGCTCTTGAAGAGGCTTAATTGGCGATTTTGCAAACACGCCCAAAATAGAGTTTACTGGCATTGCCGTTTACCTATTTAGATTGTTCCATTATTGGAAAAAGCGGGCGCATGTTAACCTATGCGTCCGCGTATTGAAACTGTGTTTTTTCAGAAAAAACGACAGGTTTATTCTAACGGGTTATATACCAACTGCAAAACCAAATCCTACGGGATTTTTATGACACATTTGTGACATTATGAACTAAAGATGACGCATCGATGAATATTTGATGACAAAGTGAGCGGTTACGCAATGAATGCTGAGATTGAATTAAAACTGTTTTTCCTGCCGATATATCAAGAATCCCTGATAAATAAGTTAGATAGTCTCGATAATGCCGTACCTCAAGGTCAACGTCGTTTGGCGAATGGTTACTTCGACACCCCTGACTTGCAATTACGTCAGTGGGACATGGGATTGCGGGTGCGCGGTTACGATGCGCACCGAGAGCAGACCATAAAAACCGCAGGACAAGTCGTGGGCGGCATTCATTCGCGGCCCGAATACAATGTGACTATCCAATCCGATAGCCCAGACTTAAGTCTATTTCCTACCAGCATTTGGCCCGTTGATGCCGATTTAGCGGCGACGCAAGCTCAGTTGACTTGTATATTTCACACCGATTTTTATCGTCGCGCTTGGCATGTTCAGATTGATAACAGCGTGGTCGAAGTGGCGTTAGACATAGGTGAAATCACCGCAAATGGCCAGCAAGAAGCCCTGTGTGAGCTCGAGTTTGAACTCCTCAGCGGCGATACTGAGGCGCTACTTAAGCTGGCGATGCAAGTGGCGAGCGTTGTGCCCGTGCGTTTAGGTAAGGCCAGTAAAGCGCAGCGGGGCTATCGATTGGCGGGCAAGGCTAAGCCGCTCGATTTAAAAGCATTGGAATTTCTGCCACTGGCCGAGTCACACGATTCTTCTTCACAGGATTTAAGTGCAAACTGCCAAATCCTGCTTGAAACCGCCCTTGAGCGTTGGCAATTATTAGAGAGCATGATCGCAGAGGAAAGCGACCCTGAAGCCTGTGTGGTACTATGGTGGCGGATGCGCGCCTGTATTCGTTTGCTGCGCATGACCCTAAATCAGTTCGAATTATTGAATGTGACACTGTCTAGCCAATTTATGCTGATTGAAAAGCAGCTCGATTTTATTGAGCAGGCACAGGCGTTGACCGCTTTGCTTGGTAGCCAAAGAGGCTTATTTGCTAAACTTGGCCAACACGCCCAAGTTAAAGTGCGACTTCTGGCGCAACTGACAGAGATTAATCTGACGGGACGCTTACTCTTCCTATGGCAACAGACCGAATATGGTCAATTACAGCTGGCTATTGTTGAACTGTTGCTAAAGATCAGTGCTGGTGAAGTGGACATCACCCATCAGCCTAGCTTACGCCAGCATGCCGATCGTGCTCAGCAAGCTTCTTGGATGGCGATAATTGAGGTCATGCCACTCAATAGCGTCATGACAGCGGCGAATTATCTACAAGTGGCCACAGTGTTGGATGCGAGCATTCTTGTGGGTCATGCCTACGGCAGTTTATATGAGGCGAAATCACGGGACGCATTTCGTGCACCTTGGCAAGATCTCGCGCTTGGGATTAAAACTTTGGCTTGTTATCGCGCCTTACAGGATGCGAGTCGGGAGTTAGATATCAATTTAGCTGAGTGGCTGGAAGACAAGCAGCAGAGTTTGTTGTTTGCTATGGAATCGACACGCCGTAACGCGATGCAACAGCAGGTCTACTGGTAGTATTACTTTTTATCGCTGATAAACGGAAAAGGCTCAATCTAAAATAGATTGAGCCTTTTCATTAGTCCGTTTTCGCAACAAAGTCAGCTATTTTTTGTTTCGATAGCCTGCTTAAGTTCCGCAATTTGAGCCAGCATTTGCGCTTGATTTTGTTATATTTTTTGTTGGTTCTCTTCCATTCTCGCTAAGGCTAATTCAAGCTCTGATTTGATTTCGGCTTTATGCGCATCTTGGCGTTCTTGGCGTTCAGATTCATCTGGCGCGACAAATACCGATGCCATATAACCTGAAATCACCCCAAAAAAACTCACACCGCTGACAATGACCACGCCACCTATGATGTGGCCTGCTGTGCTTACAGGATAATAATCGCCGTAGCCGACGGTAGAGATAGTGACTAATGCCCACCAAATCGCTTGCTCAGCGGTCTGGATATTGGCGCCTTCGGTGCCGCTTTCGACGATGAGCATAATGACGGAAGCTAATGTTAGAATCGTCACCATAGCAACCAGTAAACTGGCTAAGGTGGCTTGTTTACGTTGTTTTACCAGTGGGAGCAGCAGTGAGCGACTCATGCGGATCAGGCGTATTACCCGTAGGATTTGAAAAAGCCGTGCCATACGTAGGGCTTCAATCGCCGGAATACTGGCAATAAAATCAATCCAATGGTGTTTAATGAAAAAGCGTTTATCGCGAGCACGGATCAACCCAACAAAGAAGTTGATCATAAAAATCATGCAAATACTGGTATCGACAAAGAAGAGCAAGCGGTAGGTTTCGCTATCTAGGCGGCCGAAGGTCATGACAAGTACTATGATCACCGACAGCAAGGACAATAGCATCATCGCCATTTCGAATGGAGAAGGAGTGCCAAGGGTGCGAAGCGACCATGGGGTTTTATCTGTCATGCCAAACATGATCCCTGTTAAGTGCGGCGAATATCACTACTAAAGTAAAAGACTTTAGGCTGTGAGTAAATTGACTGAGTTAATAAAAGGGCTATATATCGATTAATCGCGCCAGCCAATGGTAAGAAGGGTTGGCGCTTGAGATCTGCGTTGCTTTAGGTTTCATCAACAAAGTGGACTAAATCGTCGAGTACACGGCGTTTAATTTCTAGCTGTGAATCGGCACTTAAACCATATTTCTCTGCCAGTTGCACATAGTCATCTGCATTGAGTGACACGGTAAGGCGCGGACGCGTTGGCCGTTTCGATACGCTAAGACCTAAAATAGTGCGAATTTGATCAGAAGGGCTAACGCCTGCATCTAACGCGGCTTTACGAATAGAGTATTGAAATTTTTCATCGAGATCGAAGGCAACCTGTGTCGCCTTAGCGGCTTGTTGGTTCTTTAACCATTGCTCGGGCAGAGGGTGTTTGGTTTTACTCATGGCGTATTACCTATTGCTATCAACCGTTTCTAGCGCTTATCTGTGAGATTGTATTGGGATTATTGATAAAGTGCGAGCACGCACTTTATCTTATTTTTGTGTTATTTCGCCGGCCAGTATTCCCGAATATCCGTTAGCGGGCGATATAGGGTCAAGACGACATCTGTATCACCCCCTTCGTAGACTTCCACTTCGACGGCGCAGCTTTCATTGTCATCAAGTAATAAATAGTACTCAAAGGGCTCACCTGTGGCGCCATTGGCATCCTGTGGCGGCTTTTGGCCACGATAATCCTGACGATGGAAATAGCCAAAAGCGGCAAAAGTCACTTGGTGGTATTGTTTTCCAAGCCATTGTTCAAGTTGTTCAGCTAAGTCGGCCGGTAATACTTGCGTAGTTAACTCGGCATGACCCGGTTCCTCGAACATGGCGCTGAATTGCTCGAGATTGAATAATTGCTCCACTTGGGCGCGGGAAACCTTCATCGAAAAGGCGAGATAGGTTTCGTCGTCTTCTTCAATGCTCAAAAAGAGAGTATCGCTACCATGTCCCTTGAGTAACCACTCGGAGTGTTGTTTACGTTCAGACTCGTAAGTATGTACGGCTTCGACTCTTAATTGTTGACCACGGAGTTGTGGTGGCAGGGCAAAACTATCATCGATTGAGATCATGTCGCCGACATTGAGCTGGGACGGGTGATTGAGCTCGCGCTGTGGCGGGGCTTTCTTACCAAAAATACTATTGAAAAATCCCATAGTGACTCCTGCTGACTATGCTCGCGTGCGGCCTCATATTGATTGGCTGCGGATATTCACGGGCAATAGTGGTCATTTTTATTTAATGAGGATGAAACAAAAAAATGCCGAGGTCAGTAGGGGGTGATGATCCCACTGAGACTCGGCATTCGGTCAATCATTGCTTAGCTTTTACGTGCTTTGATTCGATCTAGCACTGCATTTGCGTTTGACTTTTGCTCACCAATACCCGCTTCGGCTAGTTTAGCTTGCAACGACTTATCACTGTTTTCATCGGCTAAGGTTTCAGCCGCTTTTAAACGGTCGTCAAATTGTTGCTGACGTGCCTTGATACGTTCTAGTGAATCTTTAGCGTTCAGCAGCTTAGAGTTGCTAGACGCGAACGAGTCAGTAATGGTTGCCGTCGCTTTTTGTACGCTTTCAGTGGTTTTAACCATGCTCAACTGACGTTGATAATCAGACAGTTGGCGTTCGGTTTTCTTCACTAAGTCTTTCAAGCGTGCAGCATGGGCGCTAAAGCTGTCGTTGGCGCTTTGTTGCTCAGACAACTCTTGGTCTAACTGAGCAATCTTTTCAGCAATTTCAATCGCTAAGGCTTCATTACCTTTGTCCAATGCTTGAGTCGCATAACCTTCGTGTTCTGCAATTGAACGTTTCAGACGGTCGATTTCACGGCTGGCTTGCATTTCTTTTGCCATGACATCGGTCAGTTCACGTTTAGCATTGGTTAAATGCTTTTCTGCATCACGGATTTCCTGTTCGAAAATACGGGTTGAGTTTGCGTCAACGATGCTTTGGCCAACTTCGGTGGCACCACCGCGAAACGCTGTTAAAATTTTATTCAGAATGCCCATTTTGTGGCTCCTTATTTTAGATAGTCGACCAATTCATCAATAACTTCTAAACAGTTATCAGATAAAACTGCTAATTCTTGCTCGATTTCGAGCATGCTAGATTGTAGTGATAGCGCACCGTAAACCACGTATTTGTCATCAATTTTTGCAAAAGCTGACAATGGCATTGGAATGTTGAGCTCTAGCATGGTTTCAAACATTTCACTGCGACGTTCTTGATTTACTTCGTTCTCGCCCCACAGGTAGCTGATGCAAAGCACTTGGTTGTCCGTTACCGATACAAATACCGGGATTTCTTCACGGCCGACCACATTCACTTGCAACACTTCGACTTCACCATCGATTGGATAACAATCAAATTGAAAGCCAGTTTGGCTGTTGTTGCCAAGACTGTTGAGGTGATTGGCAATGGTATGGATATTCATATTTGTCCTTATTGACATATTATGTCTGTGTTCAAAGATAGCACCGAGACATAATATGTCAAGTACTATTTCATCCTATTAAAAAAGATCCAGTCCTTGATTCTCGGACCAATCTTGCAAATGGTAGTGATACAGCTGCAATGAACCCAATTCATTGGGTTTTATGTTGGCGGCATCTTGATAAAAATTGGCTGGAAACTCAAAGGCGCCATCCACTAAACCTAAAGTGAGCCAGTCATCTTTGATGGGCAACTCAGTTAACTTAGCTAATCTGTGTTGTGCATCGAGTCCGCCTAAGGTTGCAATACTCCAGCCCCATTCGCCAAAACTGGGCACATTATGATGGTACTGCTTGACGTCAAATCCCGCCAATGCCAAGGTTTTTGCTACCGAAATAAAGGCCTTAGGGGCATGGTAAGGCGATGTCGACTGTACAGTCAGAGCGCCATCACTGCTCATAAGTTCCTTTAATTTACGGTAGAAATAGTCCGAATACAGCTTATTAAGATCGGGATGGCTCGGATCGGGCAAGTCTACGATAATCGCATCGTATTTCACGCCTGTGGCAATCAGTTTATCGACACCATTAAATGCATCGTCGTTGATCACTGTGACACGGGGATCGTTCAGTGCGTTGCCATTGAGCGCCAACATAGCGCGACTGAGACTATCGGGCATATCTGTATCGGGCGATTTAAATAATTGCACTAGGCCCACATCGAGATCTAGCAGCGTGACTTGTTGAGGTTCCCAGCGCAGTACTTGTTTTAGACCGAGTCCATCACCGCCGCCAATGATCAGCACCTTGTTGTGACGGGCACTGGCCGCGAGCGTAGGATGAACGAGAAACGTATGGTAGATGTGCTCGTCTATGCTAGAAAATTGTAAGCGACCATTGATGTATAAAGCATAAACGGGCGGCAGACCGTTACCGCGCAACCGCTCGGTGAAGGTCAGCTGTTGGAAACGTGTCGCTTTGGCGTAAACCACTTTGTCTTTATAGAGCAAATTATTGAATTCTTGCTCCCAGCGTGGGCCGTGGATTGCTAATACGAGTAAGACGCCAGTCACGATAAAATGCCCACTCAAAAGCAGTTTAGGGCGGCGGATTTTAGGCCAGAATCGCCAGATAAACACAAAACCTGCCAATAGATTGAAACTGGCAGTTAAGGCGGCGGCGAGTTGGATATCGATGGCGAGCATAAAGCCAACCCAAATGGCGGCACCTATGCCTGCGCCTATGTAATCAGCTCCGTAAATGGTGCCCGCGTTATGCAGTAAATGCTCGTCGGAAAGGGATTGGCGAACCCTAGCAATCAGCGGGATTTCCATACCAATCATCAGGCCCAATAACACACCCCACACATAGGGTAAGTATTCGCTGAGTTTTTGCAGCGAGCCTATCATGCCACCTTCGGGCAGTTGATCTGGCGGTAAACCTAAGGTGTTAGCAATGATCAATGGTAGTTGTTGACCAAAACCAATCACCGCTGCTGTGATTAAAATGGCGAGTGAGCCACAGAGTGCAACTGTGAGTTCTAAGATCACAAAACCGGTAAAGGCATCACGGATCTTACGCGCGGCGAAGGCACCTAGCCCCATGGAGACAATCATTAAGCCTATCATGGTGTAAATGGCGGCTTCTAATGCGCCTAAAATGCGGCCCGCATAGTGGGATAAAAGATATTCGTAGATCAGGCCGCAACCTGCTAATACGGCCATAATGCCCAATAAGAGAACATCGTCGAACCAACCTAGGCGGCTAGGTTTAGCCGCCGAGGGAGTTAAGCTAATTTCTTGCATTCGATTAAGCCATCAGTGCCGTAAGAATAAGTGCGATAGCGATACTGATCGCCATTTCTACTGCGGCGATACCGATATTGTGTTGTCTTTCCACTTCATCGGCTAAATCGATACGGGCTAATACCAGTTTCTTCACGACGAACAGCAGTAAGGAGAGCGCGATCAGCATAATGACTGAGAACACTAACCAACCGATCACATTCGTCACATAAGCCGTTGGATTATAAATAATAAAGTGACTGGCGGCATTAAAGCTCAGTGCCATAGCAATCATGTAACCTGCATGGCGTAGCGCTAACGCTGTATGACCTTGGGCTAAGGCTTGCTGCATAGACGAGTCTTGGTTGCGGCTTGCGAAACGGTTTTCACGCCAGCGCGTGAGTAGCACTAACATCAACTGCGAAATCGCAAAGGCGCTGAAGATGGCAATGAAGGTATCGACCGTTAAATCTTCTGCCCACAGCAAGACGGAGCGAATGATAATGGCGGTAGCAATAGCAACGCTAGCATCGACGATAGCGACGGACACATTACCTTTGATGATTTGCTCGTTCTTATCAAACTCATTTAGCGCTATTTTATCGTGGAGAAAACGGCCGAGTTTAATCAGTACTAAACCGAATAAACCATAGCAGCTCATGCCAATCGCTTCGGTAAGATAAGAGTGTGCCGCAGCGCCTGTGATAGCGCCTGTAAGCACTATGCCTAGGGCGGCAACTGCGCCAGCGGTACTTATGCCAAAGGCAAAGTTATCCCGCTCTGCCAGCTCCTTACTGCTATTGACCTTTACACTCCAACCTTGCAAATAACGCATTAGCGTTAGCAAAATCACGGCTATGGTGAGATCGATAGCCAGAATGATGGCTAGCTCTGGTGTGATACCGAAATCCTGAAATAATGTCATTGGAAATCCTTAGTTACTTGCCCCGGCGCACACTGCGGGTCGTGCGATTGCTGGAATTGCGGAAACTGCTGTCTTTAGCATAGTTAGATCGAAACTTACTGTTCGAACTCTTGCTCGCACTTGTCGTGCTGGCCTTAGGTGCGCTGGTACTTTCACGGGATAACGCCGTGCCACCAGTTCGCGGTTTAGCATAAGGGCTGTCAAAGCGCTTGCCTTGTGAGTCGAAACGTTTTTTCGTTTGTTCGAAGGTCTTATTTTGCGCATCCGCTTGCTTGGGTGAGGTATAGCGATAACGACCTACGTCATTGTAATAGCTATAACCTCGGTTACCCGACCAACGATCGTAGGAAACTGGGCGATTGAAAACATTCGAAAACATCGAATACATGCCATACCAAGCCCAAAACGAAGTGCCGCTTGAGTCGGTTTGCCAGTTGCCGTAAGAGGGATTACCAACTAATTGACTGCCTGGACCAAAATCTTCACCGCCATTGGCTAATGTTGCGGCCTCACGGCTAATCGCATTTACGCGAGCCAGTTTGCCGTCGGACATATCGGCGACCACGTTGACTGGATCAGACAACATATCGTTAAACAGACTGGGATCTGCGGCTTGATAAAGATTTTCTGCTTCGGCCAGCTGTTGATCGAGATCAGCAAAGTTACTCGCCACTTTCGATTCATCTAAACGACGTTTTAGCGAGGTATACATGGGACCTTGGGTACCAGAATCCTTTGCTAATTCATCGAGTAAGGGTGCTAAATCGGGTTTCTGTTGCTTTAGCAGTGTCGTGTATTGTTTTAAGAGATTAGCGTTACGCAACTGGCCGTCATCGATCATCGTCGTGAGCGTAGCGAGACGTTGCTGTGTGAGTTGTTGATACTTCGCGATTTTATCCGGTCTGTCATCGCCACAACCCGTCAGCGATAGCGAAACGGCTAAAAAAAGTATCGATGTGAGAACACGGGTTAGCATTCCTGCCATGTTTTCTCCAAAAGGTAATGAAATAAAACTCAAATACTTGCAGGCAATAATAATCCGCTTGCCCAATATGCCTGCCGCGCAGGTTATAGTACCCTTAAATGCCACAGATAAAAGTGTAAACCTTTATTTGTGTGTTACATCAGGTAGCTGCAAGTCTCGTCGAACATAACATGATGTGGCGTCAATCTATATCATTTACGACATAATATGTCGATAGCTAAATTTGTTAGGGATTATTATGACCATGCAAAAAGACAGTAATAAGTCATTGTCTATTCTTATTAATCAAACCGCTGAACGCAATTGGCTGCGATTAGAGGAAGCATGGTCCGAAGGACTTGCGCAATTAACGCCTGCTCAGCAGCAAGAACTCAAAACGGTTTTGGGACTCAGTGATTATGTGGCGGCTCAACTATGCCGACATCCCGAGTGGATCGCTATGCTGTTTGCGGGCGATTTAAGCCTGATTGATCGTAAAAACTTTGATGTTGATTTACATGAAGAACTGGCTAGCACGACCACAGAGGAGATGGCTAAAACCACCCTGCGACGGTTTCGTAACTATCAAATGGTACGTTTAGCTTGGCGTGACTTTTTAGACTATGCCAGTTTAGAGGAATCCTTGCTTGATCTGTCGGCGCTCGCCGAAGCGTTAGTGATCTGCGCCCGCGATTGGCTCTATAAAGATATGTGCGCTCAATATGGCACGCCGATGGACAGAGAAGGGAATCCGCAACCGCTACTGATTTTAGGCATGGGTAAGTTAGGCGGCCGCGAGCTTAATTTCTCCTCCGATATCGATTTGATTTTCACGTTTCCTGAGCATGGCGAAACCGTCGGCGGTCGTCGCAGTTTAGATAATCAACAATTCTTTATCCGCATGGGGCAAAGGCTAGTGAACTTGCTCGATCAAGTCACCGTCGATGGTTTCGTGTTCCGCGTGGATATGCGTTTGCGTCCCTACGGTGAAAGTGGCCCCTTGGTGGTGAGTTTTAGCGGTCTTGAGGATTATTACCAAGAACAAGGACGAGACTGGGAGCGTTATGCCATGGTCAAGGCGCGTGCGCTCGGGCCTTGGAATCATTTCTCCGATGAACTACACAGCCTCCTGAGACCCTTTGTGTATCGCCGTTATATCGACTTTTCGGCAATTGAATCCCTGCGGAAAATGAAGCAACTCATCGCGCAAGAAGTGCGGCGCCGTCATTTGACCGACAATATTAAACTCGGTGCAGGCGGTATTCGTGAGGTCGAGTTCGTGGTGCAAAGTTTTCAATTGATCCGTGGCGGCCGTGAGCCTGCGTTGCGTCAGCAGAGTTTATTCGGTGCTATCGATACGCTTTACAGCTTAGGGCAGTTTGAATATTTGGCGGTGGATGAGCTTAAACACAGTTATTTACTGCTGCGCCGGGTTGAGAATCTGCTGCAAGCCATTGACGATAAACAAACCCAAACCTTACCGAATAATCCATTGGATTGGGCTCGATTGTGCCATGTACTCGATATGGCTAATGAGGTTGATTTACGCACTCATATTGAAGCGGCAATGAGCAAAATCCATCGTCATTTTAAAGCCACAGTGGGCGGCGAAGAAGGCGAAGAAAAAGCTGAACATTGGACGACGCAGCTGTGGAACATGCAAGACCTTGATGATGGCATAGCGTTGTTGGCCGAACAGCAAATTGATGATGACAAGCTGTGCCCTATGCTCAGCAGTTGGCGCGAAACAGTGACTAAGCGTTCGATTGGTCCACGCGGGCGAGAAACCTTAGATAAATTAATGCCAAGATTATTGGAAGAATTGATTAATCAACAGAGTCCATCGTCAGCTTTTGAGCCCGTGTCTAAGGTGCTGGAGCAGATTTTAACTCGCACCACTTACCTTGAGCTTTTGTGTGAAAACCCTGGTGCGCGGCAGCAGTTAGTGAGCTTGTGTTGCGCCAGTCCTTGGATTGCCGCGCAGTTGGCTAAATTCCCCATGTTGCTCGATGAGCTTATCGATCCGTCGCAGCTCTATGACACGACCTCCATCGACGATTATCCGAGCGAGCTGCGTCAGTACATGATGCGCGTGCCCGAGGATGATATGGAGCAGCAAATGGAAGCGCTGCGACAATTTAAGCTTTCACAACAACTTAAAATCGCCGCAGCCGATGTCACGGGTGTTTTACCCGTGATGCAAGTGAGCGATCACTTAACTTTTTTAGCCGAAGCTATTATCGAACAAGTGGTGATGCAGGCGTGGCAACAGGTTTCAGTGCGCCACGGCGTGCCAGCATACCTTGAGGGCAGTGACACAGGCTTTGCCGTTGTCGGTTATGGCAAGCTCGGCGGGATTGAATTGGGTTACGGCTCCGATCTCGATTTAGTTTTCTTGTGTGAAAATAAAACAGAGAACGGCCTGACCAATGGTGATCGCCCGATTGAAGTTGGTCATTTTTACCTCAAACTCGCCCAGCGCATTCTGCATTTATTCTCGACTCGCACCACTTCGGGAGAGTTGTATGAAGTGGATATGCGCCTGCGTCCTTCTGGCGCCTCGGGTTTGATGGTCAGTGAGATTGAGCGTTTTGGCGAATACCAAGCTAATGAGGCGTGGACTTGGGAACATCAAGCTTTAGTGCGCTCGCGTTTTGTTTTTGGCGACAATAGTTTAGCAGTTAAATTCAGTCATATTCGCGCTTCAGTATTGGAAAAGCCCCGTGATAAAGCTGAGCTGCAAAAAGCGGTACGTGAGATGCGTCAGAAGATGCGCGATCACTTGCTTAAAGTCAGTGATGGCATGTTTGATTTAAAGCAGAGTCCAGGCGGGATTGCCGATATTGAGTTTATTGCCCAGTACTTAGTGCTGGCTAATGCCCACGAGTATCCAGAGCTAACGATTTGGTCCGACAATGTGCGGATTTTTGGGGTATTAGCTGAGCTTGAACTCTTGCCAATGATGAGTGCCCAGCATTTAACTCAGACCTATTGCTTACTGCGGGATGAAAATCATCGCCTGACTCTGCAACAAAAGGCGGGGCAGTTACCTGTGTTAGAGGTTGAGGAACATGCCGAGCGAGTGCTCAATATCTATCGCGCTGTGCTTGAATAGTACAGTCATCTATACAGTCATTTAAAGGGAGTAAGGCTGAAACGAATATCAGCCTTAACACCGCAAGAATGCACAATTTAGGCTAGAGTTTAATGAGAGCAGTTAGCAGAGAGCACCATGCAATTACCTACTATCCCTGAAAACGAGCTGCAACGTTTGGCCACGTTACGCGCACTCAATGTGCTCGACACTGATGCCGAAGAACGTTTCGATCGTATTACTCGGCTCACGCGCAGAATTTTCTCTTTGCCGATTTGTGTTGTGACCTTAGTGGATGCCGAGCGGCAGTGGTTTAAATCTCGCCAAGGATTGGAGGTGACTGAAACACCACGGGAAATCTCATTTTGTGGCCATGCAATCAATCAAGACGATATTTTTATCGTGAATGACGCCCTCAAAGATCCGCGCTTTAGTGACAATCCACTGGTGACTGAGCAGCCGCATATTCGCTTTTACGCCGGCTATCCCCTCACCATTCACGGGCAATATCGGGTGGGTACTTTGTGTTTAATCGGCACTGAACCGCGGGATTTTACGGCTGAAGACATTGAAACCTTAACGGATTTAGGACAAATGGTAGAGGCTGAATTACTCTCTATCGCGCAAAATACCTTAGATCCCTTGACGGCTATTTCGAATCGACGTGGTTTTGAATTACTGGCCCATCAGTCAATGGCGAGTTGTCGACGTACCGAATCTGAGGCGGCCTTAGTATTCTTCGATCTCGACTTTTTTAAGGAAGTGAATGACAGCTTTGGTCATCGCAAGGGCGATCAGATGTTATATGATTTTGCCCATATCTTAATGACTGCTTTTAGGGAGTCGGATGTGATCGCAAGGCTTGGCGGCGATGAGTTTGTGGTGCTGCTAAGTTTTGTGCATAGAGATACAGTCAATCGGGTCATCGAGCGTTTTAAGCAGTTACTTGAGCAATATAATCAACAGCATCCTAAGCAACATAGATTGGCGACCAGCATAGGTATCGCCCATTGGACACCGGATTCAGATATGAGCTTAGAGGATCTGTTAGATTCCGCCGATAAAGCCATGTATCAGGATAAAGCCACACATCACAGTGATGCATCTTAAATTGTTTACGCTTATGCCAATGAAAAGGGAGACAATAATGTCTCCCTTTTCATTGGACTTTATTCGGCGAAGAAGTACTAAGCTGTAATGAGCGTTACCCAATGTTGATATAAGGGTAAGCCAATTAGCACGTTAACCGGAAATGTGATCCCGAGTGAGGCTAGCATAGCCAGACCTATATTGGCTTCGGGGATTGCGGCTCGAATGGCCGCTGGCGCTGCGATATAAGATGAGCTGGCACTTAATGCCGCTAACACTAAAATGCTGCCTGAAGGTAAGTCCAGCCAAACGCCTACACCAATACCACACCAAGCCAATACAAAGGGCGCTACGGCGGCAAACATTAATAACCGCCATTGTTTAAGTGGTAGCGGCAAACACACTTTGGCCGTTACTAAGCCCATTTCCAGTAAAAATAATGCCAGTAAAGTTTTGAATCCGCCTAGTAGCACTGGTGTAAGCGGCGCAAGTCCCGTTGGGCCGTAAAGCCAACCTATCACCACGCAGCCAAGGAGTAATACAACGCCACGACTGGTTAAGGCTTCGTGCAACACGCTCGATTGATTTTCATTTTTGGGTGATGTTTCAATTGCTTTTTTGGCGCTTAAGTATCGGTGTAGCCAGAGCATCACGACGATCGCCGGCAGTTCCAGCAGCACGAGATACAGGGTCGTTTCTGGCCTTAAGATCAGCCCAGATTTTTCAACCATAGCCATCACCACCGCAAAGGTTCCCGCACTGACGGAGCCGTAATGGGCGGCAATACTAATGGCATCGGTATGGCCAATGCGAACCAGCCGAGTTAGTACAGGGTATAAGGCCAAGGGGATAATCAAACCTAAGGCAACAACCGCTAACAGCTCAGTGATCACTAAGTTTTGAGTGTGACCGTGGAGCGCCATTCCGCCCTTTAAACCTAAGGTAAGCATTAACAGTATGGATAGGGTTTCGTAGATCGCGGGTGGGACTTTAAGATCTGATTTCACTAGGCCAGCTAACAGGCCTAAGGCGAAAAATGCAATGACAATATCGGGCATAGGTATCTCATTAAGTTTGACTTTTAAGCGGTGCAAAACGCGCTTGTTTGTCGAGTGATCCTGATGGCTGGTGATTTTGGACCTAATTAGTTATATTGAAAAATAAATTGTTTACCACCTAGGTATAGATAATTGTCTATGGATAAGCGTTCGTTATCGACTCAGCTTAAATTGCGGCATTTGAGTTTTCGGTTACTGCAGGTGTATGTGCAAGTGGTGCGGTTAGGTAATATTTCCGCAGCGGCGAGGGCATTGCATTTAACTCAACCCACAGTGTCATTACAGCTTAAAAAACTGGCCGATGTGTTGGGTGAGCCATTACTCGAGAGTCGTGATGGCCGCATGTTACCGACCTTGATTGGTAATGGGTTGTACCGCGCAGCCTGCGATACCTTGAGTCGTTTTGAGGATTTCGATGCTTTTATGCAGCAGGCTAAAGGTGGCAGTGTTGGTCACATTAATATCGGTATTGTCACTACCGCAAAATACGTGTTACCACGGATTTTAGGGGCATTTTATCGGCAGTTTCCACAGGTTAAAGTGACCTTAAACATTGGTAACCGTGCCCATGTATTAGGCAGATTTGAACGTCAAGAAGATGATTTATACCTGTTCAGTCATCCTCCAAGTGGCGATAACGTGTTATCTGCACGCATCATTAAAAATCCGCTGCAACTGATTGCACCAAAGGATCATTGGGCAGTGGGTCGTGAACAAGTGAATTTTAACGAGCTTAAAAATGAGCGTTTTATCGTTCGCGAACCGGGATCAGCCACCCGCTTAATGTTCGAGTCTTGGTGCAGTGGTCAAGGCATCACGCTCGGTGACACTATGCAAATCGAGAGTAATGAGGCGATACGCTTGAGCGTCGCGTCGGGCTTAGGTTTGTCGGTGATTTCGGCGCATACCTTGCAAGAAGGGCGCGAAAAACCTGCAATTCTAACTGTTACGGGGTTTCCGCTCGAAAGTAACTGGTATCTAGTTGGCCGTAAAGATCGCCGTTTGCCGTATGCCGCCATGCAACTGGTGGACTTTATGGCGGCGCATTTGGTCGAGTGTATCGAGCCAGAATGGGTTGCCACTGATATCAGTGAACTGGCTATGCACTTTAATCATGCACCGCAAACTCGGTATTAGCACTCTTGAGTCTCGCTTGTATTATGGAAGCTTTATTAAACTAGATCATAGCGTTATGCATTGAGGGTAACGGTTTAACACATCTTGCGCCATTACCCTCAGATTCCATTATAAAGCGATACTCTAGACTTTAAATCGCGTCAGTAGATTGTTCAGTTCAACGGCGAGTCTTGAGAGTTCATGTGCCGAGGCACTGGTTTGCTGTGCCCCCGCAGCACTTTGGCTGGCAAGATCACTAATATTCACAATGTTTTTATCGACCTCACGTGCGACTTTCGCTTGCTCTTCGGCGGCGCTTGCAATGACCATGTTGCTGTTATTCATCGTACTGATTTGGCGATTAATCGTGTTTAATGCATCCCCTGCCAATCTTGCGACTGAGAGTGCCTGTTCAGCCTTTTGGCCGCTGTGCTGCATCGATTGCACAGCCGTTTCGGTGCCGTGCTGGATTTTGTTAATCATGTCTTCAATTTCACGGGTCGAGGACTGAGTGCGATGGGCTAGGGCGCGAACTTCATCAGCAACAACCGCAAAACCACGGCCTGTATCGCCCGCTCGCGCCGCTTCAATGGCTGCGTTTAAGGCCAGTAAATTCGTTTGCTCAGCAATGGCGCGGATCACATCGAGAACTTTACCTATATCCCTCGCTTGAATCGCTAAGGTTTGAACAACCTGTGAACTTTGCGTCACATCCTGATTCATGTCGATAATGGCTGCGACAGTCTGATCTACCTGTTTTTTACCTAATTCGGTACTGCGGGCGGTTTCTTCAGAGGCTTCTGAAGCGAGCACCGCCGTATTGGCAACTTCATCTACTGCCGAACTCATTTCGGTAATCGCAGTTGCCGCTTGCTGTATTTCATCATTTTGTTGCTGTATGCCGCGGGAAGCATCTTCAGTGACGGAATTGAGTTCTTCGGCGGCGGAGGCGAGCTGGCTAGAGGAGTTTGCTATATGGGATAAAGTGTCGCGCAGGTTTTGCTGCATTTCAGCTAATGATTGCATCAGTTGACTGGTTTCATCTTTACCCTCTGTACTGATTTTCTGTGTTAAATCCCCCCTTGCGACTGCTACTGAAATGCCTACAGCTTCCTTCATTGGCTGCACGATACTGCGAGTTAAAAATATTGCCACTACAAATGCAGCGATTAAGGAGCCCACTATCATAATGCTGTTTAGCCATTTACTCTCGTCGTAGGCTTGTGCAGTTATTTGACCTTGTTCCTTTGCATATTCAGTATTCAAGCTGCCAATGCTAATGAGCGTCTTTGTCATTTTTTCGGCTTGCACTATCATGACATCATCCATGATCCGTTTAGCTTCGGCTGCATCATTCGCCTGTAGCTTGCTGATCATCTCATCTTGATGCTTTAAATACAGATCAAGGCTGCCACTAAATTCTTGATAGAGCTCCTGCTCACCTGGCAGGCTAATTAAAGGCTCATAGTTTTTTTGATCCGTTTTAATACTCTGGCGGATTTGCCTTAATGTATCGAGTCCTTTGTTAAGTTCTGCTGCCGAATTTGCTAATAACAGGCGAAATGTAAACACCCTAGCGCGCATCACATTGAGGTTGATGCTCGACAGACTGACCAGCGTAGGTAGGGTATTATCTTCAATTTCTTCTGCAGTGGATCGCATGGATGACATTGTCTGTAATGACATGATTCCTTGAAGTAGCAACACAAGAGCAAGTAATCCAAACGCAGCAATTAATCGTGAGCCAATCTTAAATTGTCGTAACCACATAAGTTAATCGTCCCTGTATTTAAAAGAGTTCCGTTTAAGGCTGTTCTTAATATTTTCTAGCGAATATTTCGAACTAAGTTAAGTGTCATGGCGCTTAGTCAGAATCATGAGTCTTTAGTTGGTTGCATAAACTATAGATTATATTTTTGAGCTTTTATGTTGCAGGTTGTAAATTTGATCGATTTAAACCTATAGGCTGTAAATTAGAACAATTGAAACTAAGTTACACCGTACCTTAAAACTCAAGGTTAGCAACAGCTAGAAGCAAATTGAACGTAATGAGTCATTTGGTTGTGTGGATTGAATCGATTATGGAGGATGGGTTTTCTATTTTATGTGTTTGATTTTTAATTATTATAATTTTTTTCTGTTCTAGTTTATCTATGGTTGCAGATTTTCAATTTAGGTACTTATTCATCTTTCTCGGCTTGTATCTGCAAATAGCGTATTTGACTTGTTATATTCTGAATGCATGAATTATCTTGTCACTAATTGTTCCTCGAATTTTTATCGTGATGGCTAACTTCTCGCTTATCAATATTAGGCTTTTGGTCTAACTCAACAGAGCGATAAATCGCTAATGTTTTACGGCCATTCACTTCGACTCATTTCTATTAATCGACTGTAGGTGCGGCGGAATTCAAAACTGAGTGCGCCACCTTGATAAAGTTCACTCAGTGGCACGTCGCAGCTGAGATATAAGCTGACATTTTGATCATATAACTCATCAATTAAGCTGATAAAACGCCGTGCTGGGTCGTCGTTGGCCGCATAGGAGAGTTTGCGCTCGCCCGTGGCTGCGGCTTGGTTATCACCTGTACCGTCCTCTGTGCCGCGGGCACGGATCCAGCTTTTCACTTCCCCCCCTAATTTGGGAACGCCGCTTACCATTAAGATCTTAAATCGACTGGCTATTTCGATATAATCGAGTTGGGATCTCGGGCCGTCACATAGGGCATAAAAGTCGAACCAAGCGACTGAGTTGCCTGTTGGTGCTATAGCGGCGCGGATCACAGGGATTTCACGGTTGCAGATGGTTAGGCTAGCATTACTCATTCTGCTATCACTAATGCCAATAGCGCTCGTATTGGGTCTATTTGGCGTTAACCTATTCACTAGCTTGTCAAAAATCTGCTCAAAATCGAGTGTTCCGGTAATGCCGATATTGCGGGAAATCGAGGCGTTAACTTCAGCGCTATCAATGCCAATCTCGTTGTTTAATGAAGCATTGATGGCGTGCATCCTATGGTCTTGGTTGCCATTGAGATGCAGCATTTGAGTGTGTGTTTGCAGCAGTTGGATGCAAGGTAAAAATCTGTGTCTAGCTAGGCCGTTCTCATATAAGCGCTCAATAGGAATATTTGAGGTGGCGACCAGTACCACACCTTGTTTGAATAGGTATTCAAAGAGCCCTGCGAGTATCATGGCATCGCCAATGTCCGAGACACAAAACTCATCGAAACACAGCACCTTGCACTCTTTTGCGAGATTTTTAGCTATGAGTGTTAACGGATCTCGTTTGCCCGAATGTTCGCGTAATGCTTGGTGTATCCGCGCCATAAATCGGTGAAAATGCAGTCTTAACTTGCCTTCACTCGGCAAACAATCGAAAAACAAATCCATCAGAAACGTTTTGCCCCGACCCACATCGCCCCACAGATACAGACCTTTGATTGCTTGTTTGTTGATAAGGGGAAAGTGTGCTGAATGTGGCTGTGGCATCAACTGCTTAAATAGCACATCGAGCGCCAACACCGCCTGTTGCTGCGCTGGATCGTCAATGAGATCTATGCACACCTTGGCGCGATACGCTTCAAGTGGTGTCACGATTTGGGTTATCGATTGCGAGCTAGCGGAGTTTGAATGTGCCATGTCGGGGTCTCGTTGGCGGTTTGTTTTCGGTGTTTGCTGCTAGTGTGTTCTTTAGCTTTGTTTTAGTGCGATATCAACACTCACCTTTTTGAGGCATCCTGTTACTCATATTCAGGTACTCGGGAGCCATATGGCAAGATGCTCAGGGTAACATAGTCGCTGGCGTGACTTAAGTCCCGCTCTGGGGCTTAGGTTAAATACTAAGCGAAACCAGTGCTTTATTCTCGAGGACTTTTACCATAACATCTTTGTCACAAAAATAATGATATGGAATGAATCCTATGGCGAGTAAGGGCAATGGCATTACGGTTATCAGTGCGCAAACCTTGATTGAGGGCGACATTCAATTAGAGAGCGCGGCATTCATTGCGGGTAAATTGCAGGGCAAGATTAGATCAGCAGGACAAATTAAGATCGAACTTGGCGGCGAGATCTCTGGTGAAGTCAGTTGTAATGAGCTGCGGGTTTGCGGCGTGTTTCGCGGAAGAGTCTGTTGTAATAAGTTGATTATTACCAGTTCTGGTGTGGTTGACGGTGAAGTCGCCAGTCATCAGATGGAGATTTACGAAGGCGGGCAGTTTATTGGTCAGCGTATTAAAGGTCCTGAACTCGATGCCTTGCCGGACATGCTACAAGCACTCGCGCCAATAGATCAACGCTCGGATGCGCATTTATATGCCAGTGAAAGCACTTTACTAAGAGGTGATCATCTGGCGATTCGCCCTTGGCTGTATGTTGCAGTGGCAACTGTCGTCATAGCGTTAGGTTTTAGTTTTGGACCCGAGCAATTGCGTGAGTGGTTACCTAATCTTAGTGACAGCCCGTTGAAAACTGAGGTGTCTCCGGCAATCGAGGGGCCTAAGGCCGTAAATGGTATGGCTCCTGATCAACCTGCTACGCCAAATAGCGCGAATGCCGACAATATGGCGGTGTTACCGGCAGAAGATCCTGATCCGCAGGCCATACAGCAGGATTCGGCGATGGAAGATTTGCAACAAATGGAACAAGGCCATGAACAGATGACGCAGGGTGATAATGGCGCACCGCCTGCCAGCGACAGTGCGACCAATAAGCTCTAATCTGTCGATCGCGCATTTGAATCTTTTAGAAGGATTATTTGGCTTTAGTTGTCAGTTAGGCCAACCTTAACCCTTTCAAACTGCCACTCTGGTAGCTTAGTTTTTAAGTCAGGAAGAATTCGATCAACATCGCCCCGCAAGATAATCAATGGTTCACCGCTAAACGCCCCGTTGGCTAACTGCTGCAGCCTTTCGGGCGTTAGAGCCTGTAATCCTGCATTTAGCTGCTGAACTTCAATTTGAGTTAATCCTGTCGCGACTTGGTGGATATATTGGTTTTCACGTTGAATGCTGTTGTCTTGGCTGAGCAAATCTTCACCGATCAAATAGGTTTTAAGTGCATCGATTTCACCTTGGCTAACACCTTGCGTCTTAACGAGTGTTAGGTGATCTACTATCCCCACCACAAACGCGCCCGTATGTTCTATGGCTGTACTGCCATAAAACTTGATGCTGCTGGAGAGCGGTGCATTGGCGCACTGGCCGTAGATGCCATAGGTGAGACCGCGTTTTTCCCGTAAATCATAGTAGAGTCTGCCCGAAAAACTGCGGCCCATGAGTGCGGATAAACTGCGACAGCTTAAGGCGACTTCCTGTGGGTTCAGTTGCTGCTGAGTTGATGCATCACTTAGGACATGATCTATGGCATAACCTAGGCGGACTTGGGTTTGCACGCTGCCCGGCGCATCAATAAGGTAAATCCTCTTGATTTGCTGAGGCTTTACTGTCTCTAGTTTATCCACTTTCGGCCCTGAATTAGGCAATATTGGCCACAGTTTAAGGCTAGCTTGAAGGTCAAATTTAGCGTTATTTGCCAAAGAGTTGGGTAGAAAAAGATGCCACTGTGCTTGTGTTACCGCCTGCTGTTGGATTTGTTGCAGTTGCCTTAGGCTGAGCGAATCGAACAATGCATTATTATTGATCACTCTATTGTAGGGATGTTCAGGGCCGAGCAGTTTATCGCGCCACACTTTATCTATCTCGGCGCCACTAAAGGCGTTTAAGTGTTTATTGAGCTTGAGTTGACGGCGAATATTGTCGACATCGACGGGGGTGGTTGTCGCATCAACAAAGGCATCTGGCTGCCAAAATTGCAGTAGTAAGTCGTAGATATGGTTAACATCGTCGGGGCAAGTGAGGCTTAAATTAATGCTGTGCAAGCTGACACGCATACTGAAAGTCTCAAGACAGGGATCTGCGCGGCTAATGGCAAGTGCGCGGGCCTTTTCTTGAAAGGCAATCTGTAAAATATCGGGATTATTGAAGGGAACTTGCGGGCTCACAGCCGCTAAACTGACCCTGTTACTCACACTACTATTCATTTGAACTGAGGCAAGGCGATGTAACTGATAGGGTAAATCCAATTCGGTATGGACTTCATCGGTAAAAATTTCATCCGTTACGGGGATAATGACGCCGCTTTTGGGTAAATGATTGTTCAAAGAGCTGCCCAAAGGATTGTTTAAAGAGTTAGGTAAAGAATGGGCTAAAGAGTTTGGTGTTTCAAAATGGGCCAAACTCGGCGGTTCGCTCGGCGTGAAGACGATTTGCGTCTGCTGGCAGGCGTTTAGTGATAAAGCCACAGCGCAGAACATTAAGCCTTGTAGCTGCTTTGACATTGTCAGAGTCGTCATAATACCGCATCCTCTAAACTGTCACTCATATCGTTAGGCAGCCATTCCAGTAGCGTTTTACCCCAGCGAATATACCAAGGTGGCAGTAGGTCGACTCGGACATAATCTTGGTTGAAATACCGTTTTGCGACGCTTTGGATATCGTCGGCCGTGACTGCGTTGATCCGTTGCCACTGCGCAGTAAAGGGATGGTCTTTATCTTGAGCCGACGTTGCGGAAAGCTTGATGGCTAAGGCCTGTGTGTCATCCAGTTGTTGTAATTGATTGTTTAACCACACTTGTTTAAGTGTGCAAAGACTTGCTTCATCCAGAGCATCTTGCTGCGTTTGTGCCACAAGTCCCAACACTTTTTGCACTAAGGCATCGAGTGAGGTCCGTGCCCGTGGAACCAAGACGATATTCGCTATGCCATGATTTTCTAACTCAAAGGGCAGGGAGTAGCTGAGCATTTGTTCGGGATTATGCAGACTGAGTTTAGCAAGTGCACTGGTGGTGTTTTGAAATAAATAGCCTTCTAGCAGCCGAATTGCGGCAGCATCTGGGTGATCTTTACCTACTGCATGCCAAGCGAGCAGTAATCCGGGCCAAGGTCCGCGCTCATCCACTAACTCAGCATGTACTTGTTTAGGCTGGATTGTTAACTCAGAAAATTCAGGTTCAGCAATCGTTGGCCTAGACCAAGCCGCAAAATTTTGCTCAATCCATTGTCGGGTTTGTGGGCTTAGTTTGCCGACAAGGGAAAGCTGCATCGCATCGGGACGATAATAAGCACGGTGAAAGGCAGTTAGGTTTTCTGGTGTGGCTTGCAAGATATCTTCGCGACTGCCAATAATACCGTGACCGTAGGGAGTGCCTTTTACTTGCTCGAGTAAAAACGCCATCGCGCTGCGGATATAGGGCTGATTATCTATGGTTTGTGCCATTTCCTGCAGTACGGTTTCCTGCTGATTTTTAACCGTAGTGGCGTTAAGGCTAGGGCGGATAAAGCGATCGGCTTCGAGATATAAGCCCAGTTCTAATGCTTGGTTTGGCAGCGTCACATAGTAGTTGGTGTAGTCAAAATGCGTGCTGGCATTAAAACGTGCACCTAAAGCACTGAACTGCTGAGCATAGGTATCGCTGGGGGCATTTTCACTCCCTTTAAACAACATGTGCTCAAACAGATGGGCGTAACCGCTCTGACCTTGGGCTTCGTTGCGGGCGCCTAAATTAAATTGGCTGGCGACTGTGACTGTTTGTTTATCTGCCATGGGCAGTAATCGCACTGTTAGGCCATTTTGTAGCGTATAGGTCTCTATATTCGCTTCGAGCGCATATAAGGCTTGCGCATCTTGCTCGGTGCGGCATTGGGCCTGTAGCGTATGACTGAAAACACTGGCCGAAATGGCGATAAAAAAGGTGATTTGAGTGTTCATAAGTGCGTCCTGCCGAGCTTATTTTTTAATTCGTTAAATGTCTTACTCAAGCTGGATACCATTAACGACAGGCAATTGATACATTCGCAGGTATCGATACAGATTGCACCACTGTCGACGACTGCTCGGATTTCATCGAAATCAGTTGAATAGCATTCAGTTTTTGAAAAGAACTGCTATGATGGCACAGTTCTTTTTCTGGCATAAGTACAAGATATGGTAAGCAGATCTCCGTTCGAATCCTTTCAGTGGAAAAGCGATATTTTTAACTGTGAAAGCACTGATATTGATAATTTCTATCTGCTGCTTGAGCAGGAAATGACCCGTTTGGGCATGGTTGAGAAAACATTGGGTGAAGTGGGTAAATACGATGTTAGCTTGTATCAGTCACCGGCCGCTAAGTCAGGCTTACCTTCTTTATTGATCAGCACAGGATTTCATGGCGAAGAATCTGCAGGCCCATGGGGTTTGTTGCATTTTTTGAGTGAAGCTTCAGCAGACCTATTTGAACGGGTGAACTTGAGTTTATTGCCTCTCGTCAATCCTACTGGATTCAGTCGTGGTCATAGATTTAATAAATACGGCGAAAACCCAAATCGTGGTTTTGTATTTGAGAACGGTAAACCTAAAGCGAATGAACATACATCGGTTGAAGGTAAGCTATTGTTAGAGCACGCACAGTTACTGCTTGCTGCGAGTCGAGACGGTATTTTAACTTGCCATGAAGATGTCTTGAGTCGTGAAGCCTATGTGTATTCTTTTGAGCCAAGCCAAGTACCTGGACGTTTTAGTCTCGATCTGCGCGATACTTTAGGTGGTTATTTCCCGATTGCGGTAGACGGTGAGATTGATGGGTGTCCTGTAAAAGATGGTTTGATCTTCAATCATTTTGATACGTCTTTTGAAGCTTGTTTAGTGCGAAGTGGTGCTCGTGTCGGTGCTTGTACTGAAACGCCTGCGTTGCAAAACTTCGATCAACGCGTATTAGCAAACAGTGCTGCTATGACTCACTTCTTGGCCCTGTGTGCACCTTTATGTGATTGATATTTTAGTCTATTACGTTAGTGAATAGCCTGACACGACAAAAAAATACCCGCAGATTGCGGGTATTTTTTTAGGTGGTATTCGCCAGTGAATTATTGATTAATTCGCATTGGCACACCAGTACGTTCATCGAGTAGCTTCTTGATCACAGAAGAATCAGTGTCAGCTTTCGCGATAAACTTAGCGATCTCTTTTGGCAGTGATATCGCAACTGGCTCATTTGATTCAAACTCCGCCACAGTGCGAGACAATGGTTGATGCACGGCTAAGTAGCGTTTACCGTCTGGCTCTTCGGTTGCTTTAATCGGCTGGTTCACAAATTGTACCCGGGTTCCCACTGGTACAGTCTTGAATAGATGCTCGATATCTTCATGGCGTAAACGCACACAACCTTGACTGACACGCAAACCAATACCGAAACTTGCGTTAGTACCATGAATCGCATACAAGTTGCCGATATACAGCGCATACAGTCCCATAGGGTTATCTGGACCCGCTGGCCATACCGCTGGCAGGATTTCACCTTTAGCAGCATATTCTTTACGAATGCGCGGTGTGGGTGTCCAAGTTGGATTCGCACGCTTGCGTTGTACAGTGGTCACCCAGTTTTCTGGTGTGTCTTTACCAATTTGGCCAATACCAATAGGCAACACTTCAACAGTCTTTTTGCCTTTCGGATAGTAATACAAACGCATTTCAGCCACGTTGATCACTATGCCTTCACGGGGAGCGTTTGGCAGGATCAATTGCAATGGAATGATCAGTTGGCTACCTGGTTTTGGCAGAAATGGATCCACACCTGGGTTAGCTTCGAGTAAGTTACTGAGACCAAGCTGGTATTTGGCTGCGATATCTTCGAGAGTGTGTTTACCCTCTGGAACCGTATAATACTGGTTCTCGCCAATTAGCCTGCTTTGGGCGGCTGGTAAAGGATATTCCGTTGCTAAAGCGGACAGACTAGGGAAAACCAAAGTCAATAATAAAGCTGTGGTGCGAAGCATACTCATAAGCGGATACTACGATTCCTGTTAATAAAAAAGCGTGTTTAACGCAGCTTTCTCTCTTAAAACGAGAGCGGCAATTTGACGAGCAAAATGCACTGGCGCGCGAAGCTCGCATCCTTCCTTATTTTGGACATTATTTCAACTGAAATATGATCAGTACGGCGTATTTGTCGCTTAATTTTTTGTTTTAACGGTTTTCCTTAGCGGCGTCAATTGTCAGTATTTAGTCTTGTCGTTAAAACCTGCTGTACTCAATTATCTTGTGTATACCTTCCTGCTTGATGAAAAATATTTGCAGTGTTAACCAATCTAAAACGTGTCTGTTTGAATGGCGAGCATGTATGGCGTTACTGGAATTGATTTGTTTTGGGAAAACAGAGTGTGGTCCTTTTCTGACAAGGCTATTGCTCATCGGATAAAGTGAATTTAAATCATTTCATTGGCAAATAAATGGAGTTAAAACAATTAGCTTAAGGATAATGTTCAAATATTCACCCTTTACACGACATTATTTTATCTGACACTAAATTGGCTATGATACCGTTAGTTTATACAGGTTTGTGAGCTGAGTTTTGCTTGAATGATTTGAGTTTACGTTCAGTTTGTTATTTTTAACTATTTGATATTTATTTATTTTAATGCTTATTAAGTCGTGTGGTGATGTTCTGCTATCCTTTAGGTTTTACGTTAGCCTTTATCTAAAGGTTAATAGAAAGTTGGTTTTATGACATTTTTTATGTAGATGATTGAAATTTAATATTTAACGCTCCAATAATTCGATATTTTTGTGCTAATATAAAATCATAAAATTGTGAGTTGAGTCATTTTTAACCTCGGTGATTTGTCTATCGTTTAACTAAACAACCTGTATTAAGGAGGCGTTTGTGGATGCAGATTCCATCAATAGTTTTTTTCTGATTGGCGCCTTGCTTACAGCAGTGAGTGTTTTACTTAGTCCTATGTCTTCCCGTTTGGGCATCCCTATTTTATTGATTTTCCTCGCTGTGGGTATTTTGGCTGGCGAAGATGGCCTTGGTGGAATCCAGTTTGATGATTATTCAACTTCCTATTTAGTCAGTAACTTAGCCTTAGCGATTATTTTACTCGATGGAGGTATGCGCACCCGCGTTGCCAGTTTTAGGGTGGCGCTATGGCCTGCATTATCGTTGGCGACCTTTGGCGTTGCCATTACGACCAGTATCACCGGCATGATGGCCGCATGGTTGTTCGATTTGCATTGGTTGCAAGGTTTGCTGGTGGGCGCGATTGTGGGCTCGACCGATGCCGCTGCGGTATTTTCACTGCTTAAAGGGCGTAGCCTTAACGAGCGGGTTGGTGCGACCTTAGAAATTGAGTCCGGCAGTAACGATCCCATGGCGGTATTCTTAACCGTAACCTTGATTGCCATTCTTGCCAATGTCGACAGTGAGTTGTCCTTCAGCTTTATGCTTATTAGCTTTATTAAGCAATTTGGTCTGGGGATCTGTTTAGGTTTGGGCGGCGGCTGGATGCTGTGGAAGCTCGTCAATTTAAGCAAGTTAGCTGATGGTCTGTACTCTATTTTAGTTTTAAGCGGTGGTCTGATTATTTATGCTGCGTCCAACAAACTGGGTGGTAGCGGTATTTTGTCGATTTACTTAGTGGGTCTGTTCCTCGGCAATAAGCCAACCCGTGGCCGTCATGCGATTTTGAACGTACTGGATGGTATGACTTGGGTCAGTCAAATCGGCATGTTCCTCGTATTAGGGTTATTGCTTACCCCTTCAGATTTAGTCGATATCATGATCCCAGGTTTTGCTCTGGCATTCGGGATGATTTTATTTGCTCGCCCTGTCGCCGTATGGATCAGTCTATTGCCGTTTAAGAGCTTTAGCAGTCGCGACCGCTGGTTTATTTCTTGGGTGGGGTTACGCGGCGCTGTGCCTATCATCTTAGCAGTATTCCCTATGATGGCGGGCTTACCGGGTGCTCAGTTGTACTTCAACTTAGCCTTCTTCGTTGTATTAGTGTCGTTGCTGGTTCAAGGTGCATCTTTGACCACAGCAGCGCGTTTAGCTAAGGTGGAACTGCCCCCAAAGCCGTTACCCGTTTCGCGCTCGGGAGTTGAAATTTACCCGAGCAGCGAATGGGAAGTGTTTGTCTATCGTTTGAGTGAAAGTAAGTGGTGTATTGGTGAGCCGCTAAAGCGCTTGGCTATGCCAGATGGGACACGGATTGCGGCGGTATTTAGGGATGACACTTTGCTGCATCCATCGGGTAGCACTCGTCTCGAGGCGGGCGATATACTCTGTGTGCTGGGTCAGGAGAAAAGTTTAGAAGCCTTGAGTAACCTCTTTAGCCAAGCGCCAGAAAATAAAGAAGTACAACGATTCTTCGGTGATTTCTTTATTGAAACAGACGTTAAGCTTGCGGATCTCGCGCCTATTTATGGTTTAAGTTTAGATAATCTCGCTGATGATATGACAGTCGCAGACCTTGTGGTATCTCAGCTTGGCGCTAATCCTGTACTTGGGGATCAGTTCCACTGGCAGTCGTTGCATTGGGTGGTGGCGGGGCTGTATGAAGGTAAAGTCACTAACGTAGGTATTCGTTTACCGACTGAGAATGCGCTCTAATCCTATGTGCTAGATGGTCCTTACTATCGAAAGTCACCATAAAAAATGCCAGCTTATTTGCTGGCATTTTCGTATTCAAAAACTGAATGAGTTACTGATATAAAGATTTATCCGTTGGGTCGGGACGGGTCTTAAAGCGGCGATGTAACCACATATATTGGGCGCGGTTTTTATCTATGATGGATTCAATAATCTTGTTACCGCGAATGGCATCGGCTAATTCATCTTCGCCGGGGAAATTATCCAGCGGTGGCATCACTTCAATTCGATAGCCTTTATCATCTGTAGTACGTTCCACAAAAAAAGGCAGGACTTTGGCTTTGCCGAGTTTAGCTAACGTGGTGGCACCGGTAATCGTTGCCGCATCTGGCATGGCATAAAATGGGATAAATACCGCACTGGAACGGCCAAAGTCTTGATCGGCCGTGTACCAAATCACATCGGGATTGCGGAGGCAGCGTATCATTTGGCGCAAGTCGCGTTTAGAAACGAGACCTTTATTGGAGCGTAAACGGCCTTTGACCTGCAGGTATTCCATCACTGGATTATTGTGTGGGCGATAAACCCCCACGCCGGGTTGGAATTGGCCGAAGATACGTGCGCCCATTTCCAGCGGCAAACAATGCACGGCAAAGAGGATCACGCCGTGGCCAGCATTTAACGTGTCTTGTACGTGTTCTTCGCCTTTGATACTCATGTGCTGCTGCACTTTTTCATCGGGCCACCACCATGCATTGATGGTATCGAAAATGGCTTTGCCCGTTTCTTCAAAATTACGCGTGAGTAAATCTTCTCGCTGTGCTTCCGTCATTTCAGGGAAACAGAGGGTCAAGTTACGGCGCGCTGTGTGGGTGCGACCAGCTGCGAATTTCATCACTAAGCGACCCAATCCCTTACCCAGCGTCATCTGCCAAGGAAGCGGTAGAAGCTGAGTTAAACGCATCAAAAATACGCCAAACCACATGGGCCAATGCTTAGGATGATATAAAGAAGATGAAAACTCGGCTTTCTCGACCACAAAAATACTCACTACTTTTGAAAATTACTGCTCATTCTAACTCAATTTTTGCTGAAAATTAGGTACAATCACGGTTTAATTTCTGCATAAAGATAAGAGCACTATGAAGGTTTCTCTGCCAGCATTTGAAAAAGCCAGAGTGTTAGTCGTCGGCGATGTGATGTTAGACCGCTATTGGGTTGGCCCTACGGGACGTATCTCCCCTGAAGCCCCCGTACCTGTGGTGAAGATTAATCAAGTCGAAGACAGACCCGGCGGCGCGGCCAACGTGGCGCTCAATATCGCGACCTTAGGGGGGCAAGTCCAACTTGCCGGGCTCGTCGGCCAAGATGATACTGCCCATGCCCTAACGCTCGGTGTGCAAACTTTAGGGGTTGAACCCCAATGGTTAAGTATTGCTGATAAACCAACCATCACTAAGCTGCGGGTGTTATCACGTAATCAGCAGCTTATCCGCCTCGATTTCGAAGAAGCCTTCGACAAGGCCGATAGCGTGCGTTTATTGAAACAATCCGAGGCCTTACTCGATTCTGTCGATGTCGTGGTGTTATCTGACTATGCTAAGGGCGCTATCGATCAGCCGCGAGATTTTATTGCTTTAGCGCGTTCGAAAGGTGTGATGGTATTAGTCGATCCTAAGGGCAGTGACTTTGGTCGTTATCATGGCGCGTCACTCATTACCCCAAATATGAGTGAGTTTGAAGCCGTTGTTGGCACTGTGACCTCTGAAGCCGATCTGCTAGAAAAAGCCCGTGGCTTACTCAAGCAACATCATTTTGATGCCATTTTAGTGACCCGCTCTGAAAAGGGCATGACCTTAGTGACCGCTAATGCGCCTGAGTTGCACATTCCTACCGTTGCCCGTGAAGTCTATGATGTGACGGGGGCTGGCGATACTGTGATTTCAGCCTTAGCAACCTCATTAGCCGCGGGCGCCGATTTACCCCAAGCTTGTGCGATTGCGAACACCGCCGCTGGCGTTGTGGTCGGTAAACTTGGCACTTCTACCGTGAGCCGCATTGAGCTTATTGAAGCTTTAGCTTTGCACCATGGAGAATCGGGTTTTGGGGTGGTGAGTGAAGATCAACTGGCCTACGCCTTAGAGCAAGCCAAACTGCGCGGTGAGCGTGTGGTGATGACTAATGGTTGCTTTGATATTTTACATGCGGGCCACGTGAGCTATCTTAAACAGGCGAAAGCTTTGGGCGATCGTTTGATCGTCGCGGTAAATGATGATGCCTCGGTTAAACGCCTCAAGGGTGAAGGCCGTCCAGTTAATCAGGTTGATCGTCGTATGGCTGTGCTCGCTGGCTTAGCTTCTGTTGATTGGGTTGTGCCTTTTAGTGAAGATACGCCGCAGCGCATCATTACTCGATTGCTGCCAAATCTGCTGGTCAAAGGTGGTGATTATAAGCTTGAGGATATTGCTGGTGGCGCTGAAGTGATTGCAGCAGGTGGCCAAGTGCAAGTGCTGGGTTTTGAGGATGGTATTTCAACGACAGCGATTATACAAAATATCATGGCGAATCAGTGAGCTTAGTCGCTCTGGCATTCGCATCTAGCCTGACTTGGACGCCCATTGCCGATAAGCAGGCTTTGATTTGCCCTTTACCAGAGCTTGGCACTTGCTTGGCATTATTGCCTAAGCAAGTGTTGGCGCAGCTGCCCGCCACGCTAGATCAATTTAAGCGCGATTTAGGCCGCAGAAGTGCCATGGTCATGCCCGTCGATGACAATAAGATTGCGGGCCTAGTCTTAGTGAATGAGCAGCTGACACCACAAGTACAGTTAGCCAGTGTCGATATGGTGACCTATCAATTACCTTTACTTGAACAGCCGCAATTAACCCTATGGCATGAGCTCGGTCATTTGGAGAACCTTGCTCTGCAAGGCTCTGTGTTACCGACTCACTTGAGTGCATATCAACATGAATGGCTAGCTGACATTTATTTGGTTTGGCGTATCGCACGGGAGAAAAATGATTTTGCCTTGGCGTGGCAGCAATACCACAGACGCAACCTTGATGCATTAACAAGCCCGCAATATTTGTCGCATTGGAGCTCGCCAATGTTGATACAAGTGTTGCATCGATACGATGTTGCTCAAGTGGCTAAATTTGCCGAGTATCGGGACTTTTTAACGAATTTCTACCCTAAAGCCGAGCAATTAGAGCCGAGATTATTAGGTGAGTATTCGAGCTTAATGCAACGCACTTTTGGCGCGAGTGTATTGCAACCCCTTCCTGAATATCTATTTTGGCGAAAAGCTGATCTTGGACACTATCTCCAACCGACGTTCGTTTTACTCATGGGCGAAGAAAAAGCACATAACTGGTTGGTACAAAATTCAATGTTATGAATGTGTTAATTAAATCAGTGGTGAAGCCTGTTTTAAACTGAACCCTAGCTGAACAAAAGTGAAATACGCTGGTTACGGCCCAGTGAACAGCAGTAATCCCTGAGCGGCTTTGGTAAGCTTTCCCCCCTAAAAATAAGAGGGGAGACATTACTATGGCTAAGCGCTCGCGAGTACAAACTGAGCAAACCATAAATCAAATTATGGATGAAGCGTTAAGACAAATTTTGACTATCGGCTTTGAGACTATGTCTTATACTACGTTATCTGAAGCAACGGGTATTAGTCGCACAGGTATTAGTCACCATTTTCCACGCAAAAGCGATTTTCTTGTTCGTTTAGATAGTCGTATCGGCAATCTATTTGTTGCTGCGCTGGATTTTTCTAGCCAAGAGGCATTGGAAACATCCTGGATGCAGGCAATGCAGGAAGAGCATTACCGCGCAGTATTAAGACTGTTCTTTAGTCTTTGTGGTGGTGCGAATAATGAAATTACCCTCTTTAGAGCGGTGAGTACAGCGCGTCAGCAAGCGATTGCTGAGTTAGGCTTAGCGGGCGATCGCACGATCAACCACCTATTAGGCCGTACAGCTGTGATGTTGCTATCCAATTTTGATGTGGCAAAAGCAGCATAATAGACTGACCAATGAATATAAAAATGGAGCCAGATGGCTCCTTTTTTGTGGGTAAAAATCGTGATTTGTACTGAGGTAAGTCATACCCCAATAGTGTAGGATGACCACTCAATAATGATTTAAGTTAGTGATATTGCCTTGTACTTTTGATTTGACAGGATAAAACATATGGACATGACCCCCATCTCTAATGAGGCAGATATGCCTAAACGCACCATTAAGCTTGATAACACTGAGCTTATCAAAACCAGTTTTTGGGTGAGTCAGATTTTTATAATCATTGCGACTGTTGTTGGCGTGTATTTAGCCGCACAAGAAGGGTTGTCACAGGCAATTAAATTTGATGCCCTGAGCAATATGCAGAATAACTATCATTTGCGTCATGCCCTATATGACGAAGTGAGTGACAATGTTGAAATCTTGAGTCATTACGCTGACACAGTTGAGACTGTGAGTAGTAATAGTTTAGTGAAAATGCATCCGCAGATGGGATTATTTGTCTGGGATAACATGCGCTATTCTGCCAATGCGCTAGAAACACCGAGTGATATTTTGTCTGATATTCGTCGTTTGTATTTAGAGTCTGAGAAGATCATTAGCAATATTGAAACCCGTCACTATAGCGTTTCTTACGGTAAGGATCAGTTGCAAAATGTATTGAGTAAAATCAAAGAAGATACTTTGCCAAAACTCAAAACGAATTATGAAACCCTGTCAAAAGAGCTTAAAGATAACGATATTGCCGCCGACTAACGTATCTTGGCTTAGCTCCCCCCCAAACATCAGGGGTCATTCTTATCCCTGATGTTTGAATCCATTGATGAATTCAGTGTTGCTGACAACACCTCTGTATGATCTGCTTTAGTCCCCCATTATTTTATGGTACTTAAGCTAATGATGAATCTAGTCAGATTTTCTCCGTCGGTATTTATCATCAAAACCTTGTTGAGTTAGCTTAATTCCTGTCGATAGGCTTGAGTTAATTTTTGCTGTTGTAGATAGATGCGAATCGCCAAGAAGGTTAATGCGGCAGCAATCACGGCGCTGATTGCGTGGTGGAAGACTAAGTGACTTATCAGGAATGTGGGCAAGTCTTCAAAGCTGTCGATAAGGAAAAGCTTAGTGATTAAGCCGATATAGACGAGAAGATGCAGAGCCGCGCCAGTGATAAAGAGTCGTTTAAATTTATCAATCAGTTTGATATCTAACTTGATATTACACCATCGACAAAATAGGTACCCACTCAGGCCGATGATAATCGATATCCAGCCAAGCCCGAGTAATGAGGTTTTGATTAATACGGCAGACAGGATAAACAGCCCAAGCAACATTTCTTATTTCCTTAAATCAGCTTTAGATTTAACTTACTGTTTTAGCTTACATTAAGCGTATCAGCATTTGGGGCAGATAAGCCTCGCATCATATTGGCGCAGAGACTAGCTTAATAGGCTTAAAAAAATGTGAAAATAAAGGGAGCCAGTGGCTCCCTTTATTTCTTTAGAATAATGTTTATCGCCTAAACGATTTCTACTCTGTTGATATTAAATCAAACTCAAAGTGCCTTTAAAATGGCTTCAACACTGGCCTTAGCATCCCCAAACAACATTTGGGTATTTTCTTTGAAGAACAGTGGGTTTTGCACGCCGGCATAACCTGTGTTCATCGAACGTTTAAAGCCGATCACGTTTTGCGCTTTCCACACTTCCAGCACTGGCATACCTGCGATTGGACTGCCTGGATCTTCCATTGCCGCGGGGTTAACCGTGTCGTTGGCGCCGATAACGAGCACGACATCTGTGTCTTTAAAGTCTTCGTTGATTTCGTCCATTTCGAGCACGATATCGTAGGGGACTTTCGCTTCAGCGAGTAGTACGTTCATATGGCCTGGTAATCGACCAGCAACTGGATGGATACCAAAACGCACTTTCACGCCGCGATCACGTAGTTTTTGAGTGATTTCCGCAACAGGATATTGCGCCTGCGCCACTGCCATACCGTAACCCGGAGTGATGATGACTGAAGTGGCATTTTTCAGCATATCCGCCACATCTTCGGCGTTGGTTTCACGGTATTCACCCATTTCTTCATCACCGGTTGAGGCCACACCATCTGTGCCAAAGCCGCCCGCGATAACTGAAATAAACGAGCGATTCATGGCCTTACACATAATGTAAGACAGAATAGCACCCGATGAACCCACTAACGCGCCGACCACAATCAAGAGGTCGTTCGACAACATAAAGCCTGCCGCTGCCGCTGCCCAACCTGAGTAGGAGTTCAGCATAGACACAACCACTGGCATATCCGCGCCGCCAATGGATGCCACTAAATGCCAGCCAAAGGCGAAGGCAATCAAGGTCATCAACAGCAGTGCTGGCATAGTGCCACCTGTCTGAACGAAGTATACCAACAGGGCGAAAGACACTAGCACTGCGACTAGGTTTAGCTTGTGGCGATGTGGCAGCATCAGAGGTTTAGATGAAATCAGTCCGCGTAACTTACAAAAGGCAACGATAGAACCCGTAAAGGTCACCGCACCGATGAAGATCCCGAGGAAGACTTCGACCAAGTGAATGTTAAGCATAGCGCCAGTGAGGTGCTCTTTGCTGGCGGTCTTCACCGCTTCACTTAGCGCATCTTGTACTGCGGCGAGGGTCGTATTGATATCACCACCGACTGCCACCACGACTTGTGATACTTCCTGTGGGTGTAAGTCGATAAAGCTGTTGAAACCCACTAATACCGCGGCCATACCCACAAAGCTGTGCAATATAGCAACCAGTTCAGGCATTTCAGTCATTTCGACTTTTAGTGCTAAACGGATACCAATCGCGCCGCCAATCACCATAGCGATTAAGATCCACGCAATTCCGTTAGTATCGGGGTTGAAAATGGTAGCCAGTAGGGCGATTGCCATACCTAAGATACCGAATAAATTGCCGTGTTTTGCCGTCTCTTGCTTCGACAGTCCCGCGAGACTGAAGATGAAGAGAATGGCGGCAATAATGTAAGCTGCTGTTACCAGTCCTTGAGACACGTTAAACCCCCTTAATCCTTACGGAACATCTTCAGCATGCGCTGAGTGACGGTAAAACCACCGAAGATGTTAATACTGGCGATCAGCACGGCGATAAACGCCAGTACAGTGACCAAAGTTGAACCCTGACCGATTTGCAGTAGGGCGCCGACCACGATAATGCCCGAAATCGCGTTAGTGACTGACATTAAAGGCGTATGCAGTGAGTGGGATACGTTCCATACCACGTAATAGCCAACAACGCAGGACAGCAAGAATACTGTGAAATGCGACAGGAACTCTGGTGGTGCTACCGATGCCACGGCAGCAAATCCTGCAACGCCTAAGGCGGCGAGCACGTATTTGAGCTTAGATGGTGCCTTCGGAGTGGTATTTTTAGGCTCGATTTTCGCCGCTGGTTTTGCTGGCGCCGCAGAAACCGAAATCGGTGGCGGCGGGAAGGTCACTTCACCTTCTTTAATCACTGTCATATTGCGCATGACTACATCATCAAAGTTGATGCTGGCTGTGCCGTCTTTTTCTTTACACATTAACTTCATCAGGTTGACTAAGTTAGTGCCGTAAAGCTGTGACGATTGCGCCGGTAGACGACCGGGAAGGTCGGTATAACCAATCACTTTTACGCCGTTAGGAGTAACAAACAGCTCACCCGATTGCGTGTATTCGCAGTTACCACCCGTCGCAGCGGCTAAATCGACGATCACTGAGCCGCTCTTCATGCTATCAACCATGGCTTTGGTGATGAGCTTAGGCGCTGGACGACCAGGGATTAGCGCTGTGGTGATGATGATATCGACTTCTTTGGCTTGTTCGGCAAACAGTGCCATTTCGGCGGCAATAAATTCATCCGACATGGTTTTAGCATAACCGTCCGATGAACCACCTTCCTCGTTACCAAAATCCAGTTTAAGGAATTGGCCGCCCATAGATTCGATTTGCTCGGCCACTTCTAAGCGGGTATCGAAGGCGCGCACTATGGCGCCAAGCGAACCAGCAGTACCAATGGCGGCAAGGCCAGCTACACCAGCACCAATGACTAACACTTTGGCGGGCGGTACTTTACCAGCAGCGGTAATTTGGCCAGTAAAGAAACGGCCAAATTGATGTGCGGCTTCAACAACTGCGCGATATCCACCAATGTTTGCCATAGAGGAGAGGGCATCAAGTGACTGGGCACGGGAGATGCGTGGTACCATGTCCATTGCCATCACGTTGATCTTACGTTTAGATAACTTCGCAACCAGCTCAGGGTTTTGTGCGGGCCAAATAAAGCTGACGATAGTCGCCCCGTCTTTGATTTGTTCAATTTCGGCGTCGCTTGGCGCATTGACCTTAAAGATCAGATCGGCTTGCCAAACGTTTGTTGTCACCTTCGCGCCCGCAGCTTCAAAGGCTGCATCATCGAAACTTGACAGTTGACCTGCATTGGCCTCAATAACAACTTCAAAGCCGAGTTTTTTAAGCTGCTCAACGGTGGCTGGGGTCGCGGCGACCCTAGTTTCACCGGCGAGACTTTCTCTCGGTATTCCAATCTGCATGACTACTCCCTGATGGTTTATATAATCGTTCCGCCTGCTGTTCTTCCTTCATCGTACTCAACTGCAAAATCTGTCGTCACCAGCGTTTATTCGGCGGGTGATTCGAGTCAGTTAGGGCATTCAATCTAGGATGGACACTTTTTGTTTTTAAAACAAACTATTCTGTGGGCAACAGAAATTATTGTTCGACAGGCTAATGACCATTGTGGCAATACTTTAGCTTGGCACAAGTGCATATTTCTCAAGCAGGCCGTTTCTGCACTGGTCGGATCAAAAACTTTTAACCAGTGCACACTTTTGTAGCTTAAATTTTGCACTTTGTATATTCCAAAATGGAATTAAAAATCCTATTTTATTCTTTTTTGCTTTTCTTAAACCGCGATAAGCTTGTGGACATTACACTGTCATAGGGCCGTCTCATGTTGTTAAAAGAACTTTCATCGCTGGCTTCGCCATTGTCTCAAGGACAAGTCGATAAGCTAAAACAACTCACTTCTGAGTTAAGTGCTGTGCAATTGGCCTGGGTGAGTGGCTATCTTGCTGCCACAGCCAATGCGGGCCAATTAGCGCCTGCCGCACAGGCGCAAACGGCTCAAACTGTGACTATTCTCTATGGCAGCCAAACGGGTAATGGCCGTGGTGTCGCTAAAGCGCTCGCCGATAAGGCGCAGGCGCAAGGTTATGCGGTCAATCTGGCTTCAATGGGCGAATACAATGTTCGCCAATTAAAGCAAGAAGCTGTGCTTTTATTGGTGGTCAGCACCCATGGTGAAGGTGAAGCGCCGGATGATGCGATTGAATTACACAAGTTTTTAGCATCGAAACGTGCCCCTAAGTTAGACAATTTACATTACTCAGTGCTGGCGCTGGGGGATTCTAGCTATGAATTTTTCTGCCAAACCGGTAAAGACTTCGATGCCCGCCTAGCAGCGCTGGGTGCTAAATCACTATTACCTTTAATTGAATGTGATGTGGATTATGAAGCTGCCGCGGGCCAGTGGCACGCCGATGTATTAGAGGCCGTTAAGCCGCTAATCGAAACCTCGTCCGCCAGTGTGGTATCCATCGGCACCGCTAAAGCGATTGGCGAAAGTGAATTTACTAAGCAAAACCCCTATAGCGCCGAAGTGCTTGTGAGCCAAAAAATTACCGGCCGTGGATCAGACCGAGATGTGCGCCATGTTGAAATCGACCTTGGCGACTCAGGCTTAACCTATCAAGCGGGTGATGCCCTTGGTGTGTGGTTTAGTAATAACGAAGTCTTAGTCGATGAAGTCTTAGCGGGTTTGTCATTAGCCGCCGATGAGTTAGTGACCCTTGGTACTGAATCCTTGTCCCTTAAGCAGGCTTTGGTTGATAAGAAAGAATTGACTCAGTTATACCCTGGATTAGTCAAAGCATGGGCCGAATTGAGCGGCAGCGCAGAACTGCTGGCATTGAGCGAAGATAAAGAACAAGTGCGCCACTTTATCCTTAAGCATCAATTTGCCGATTTAGTCACTCAGTATCCGTTATCAAATAACTCAGTAACCTTAAATGCAGCAAAACTGCTTGAGCTACTGCGTCCATTAACGCCAAGACTTTACTCTATCGCCTCAAGTCAAAGCGAAGTCGAAACAGAAGTCCACTTAACTGTGGCCTTAGTGGAAGATGAGCGCCACGGCTCAGCACGTTTTGGCGGCGCGTCACACTTCTTAGCATCTGCGCAGGAAGGCACGCAAGTTAAGGTTTATGTTGAGTCGAACAAGCATTTCCGTTTGCCTGAAAATCCAGAAACACCAGTGATCATGGTGGGGCCTGGCACAGGTGTTGCGCCCTTCCGTGCCTTTATGCAGGAGCGCGTAGCACAAGGGAGCCAAGGCGATAGCTGGTTATTCTTCGGCAATCCTCACTTTGAGCAGGGTTTCTTGTATCAAACTGAGTGGCAACAGTATCTGAAAAATGGCGATCTCAGCCGTATCGATGTGGCGTTCTCACGCGATCAAGCTCATAAGATTTATGTGCAGCACCGCATTAAAGAACAAGGCCAAGCCCTGTGGCAATGGTTGCAAAATGGCGCGCATCTTTATATTTGTGGTGATGCTGAACGTATGGCCAAAGATGTTCACCAAGCCTTGATTGAGGTGGCAGTCGAAGTCGGTGGTTTGAATACCGAAGCTGCTGAAGCCTATTTTGAAACCCTGCGCAGCGATAAACGTTACCAAAAAGACGTGTATTAATCTCAACCGTTGCGCAGATAAGAAACGCATAAGAATAGCCAACGTTGCACACGTGATGATCTGTGCAGCCAGCGAACCCAATTTTAAGAGGCAGTTGCCATGAGTGAGCAAAAATTAGCGTTAAACGAATACCTAAAGACCGACAGTGATTACCTGCGAGGGACCATCAAAGAAGGTTTAGATTCTTCTGTGACTGGCAGTTTCAGTGACGGCGATCAGCAGCTGATCAAATTTCATGGCTTCTATCAGCAGGATGACCGTGATTTACGTAACGAACGTAAAGAGCAAAAACTCGAACCTTTATATAGTTTTATGTTGCGCGCCCGTGTACCCGGCGGTATTTGTTCTCCGCAGCAATGGTTAGGCGTAGATAAAATTGCCTCGACGCTCACAAGCTCGAACAGTATTCGTTTGACGACCCGCCAAACCTTCCAATACCACGGTATTCCTAAGCGTAATTTGAAGACCATTATTCAAGATTTAGATCGTCAAGCGCTGGATTCAATTGCTGCCTGTGGTGACGTTAACCGTAACGTGATGTGTAACCCCAATCCGGTGGAATCTAAACTGCACGAGCAGGCCTATGCGGTGGCGAAACAACTGTCTGATCATCTATTACCACACACTCGCGCCTACGCCGAAATTTGGTTAGATGAAGAAAAGTTACTCTCAACCGAAGATGAAACCGTTGAACCTGTGTATGGCAAAACCTATCTGCCACGTAAGTTCAAAATGGCGGTTGCGGTTCCTCCAGATAACGATGTTGACGTTTACACCAACGATTTAGGCTTTATTGCTGTTGCCGAAAATGGCGAGCTAGTTGGCTTTAACTTAACGGCTGGCGGCGGCATGGGCTCGACCCACGGCGAAGTGGAAACCTTTCCACGCCTAGCAGACGACTTTGGTTTTATCAAAACTGAAGACGTGATGAAGTTTGCCGAAGCTGTGATGACAGTGCAACGTGACTGGGGCAATCGCTCTAATCGTAAGCGCTCGCGCCTTAAATACACAATCGTTGACCACGGCTATGAGAAATTTAAAGCCGAAGTTGAAGTACGTGCTGGGGTGAAATTTGAACCTAAACGTGATGTAGTGATTGGCGATCGCGGCGATCGTTATGGTTGGGTCGAAGGCGTTGACGGTAAGTGGCATTTAACCTTATTTATCGAAAGCGGTCGTATTAAAGATTTACCAGGCCAAACCCTGCAAACGGGGCTGCGTGAAATCGCTAAGATCCACAAGGGCGATTTCCGCATGACCTCGAATCAAAACATGATCATCGCAGGCGTCGCAGCTGAAGATAAAGCTACCATTGAAGGTTTAGCCCGTAAACATGGTCTGCTGGGCCAAGTGTTGACGCAAACCCGCGGTCACTCGATTGCCTGTGTGGCGTTGCCGACATGCCCATTAGCGATGGCGGAAGCCGAGCGTTATTTCCCTGAGTTTATCGATCATATCGATGCGCTGCAGGCAAAACACGGCATTAGCGAGCAAGCGATTGTCGTGCGTATGACGGGTTGTCCTAACGGTTGTGCTCGCCCATTTGCCGCTGAAATTGGCCTTGTGGGTAAAGCGCCGGGCCGTTATAACTTGTACTTAGGTGCAAGTTTTGAAGGGACTCGTTTGAACAAAATGCACAGAGAAAATATCCAAGAGGCGGACATTCTCGCCGAATTGGATACCCTGTTTGGCCGCTACGCCGTAGAGCGTGATGCAGGCGAAACCTTTGGTAACTTCACCGTCCGCGTGGGTGTAGTGAAGGCGGTGATCGATGCCGCTAAGGATTTTCATGGCTGATATTGAGCAAAAAACCAGTGATAAAGTGCCGACTGTGGTCAGCGCTGCCGAACTCAAGGCATTATTGAGTGCGCCTAAGGCAGAGCAAGCGATAGAGCTTGAACGTATTAATCAGTTCTTAGGTGGATTAAGCGCACAAGAGCGAGTTCTATGGGGCTTAACTTATTTGCCCGGTAATCATGCGCTGTCCTCAAGCTTTGGGATCCAAGCCGCTGTAATGCTACATATGATGAGTCAGGCACAGGCGAATATTCCGGTTATTCTCACGGATACGGGTTATTTATTCCCTGAGACTTATCAGTTTATCGACGAGCTGACAGAGCGTTTATCACTGAATTTAAAAGTGTACCAAGCAGTGATGACATCGGCATGGCAAGAGGCGCGCTTTGGCCAGTTATGGGAGCAAGGGGTAAACGGACTAGAGCAATACAACCGGTTAAATAAAGTTGAGCCTATGCAACGCGCTTTAGCCGAGCTTGAGGTCGGCACTTGGTTTGCTGGGCTTCGACGCAGCCAAGCCAGTACCCGTGAGGCGTTGCCGATACTGGCGATTCATGGCACGCGCTTTAAGTTACTGCCTATTATCGAGTGGTCGAATAAAGATGTGCACCTCTATCTGACTCAATTTGACTTGCCGTACCATCCACTTTGGGACCAAGGATATGTTTCTGTGGGAGATACCCATTCGAGTAAACCACTCGAATTAGGCATGACAGAGGAAGAAACTCGCTTTAATGGGCTACAACGTGAGTGTGGTTTGCACTACGATATCTAGGGTCTGTTGATCTTTCGAGAGTGATTTTTAGACAGCATGGCAAGACGTTATAATTTGCTTCGCCAAAAGTAACCATAACCTCAAGCCATGCCAAGACTTATGCTAACCGATGCACGCTGGGAAAGCTATTTCATTTAATGAAAAGCACAGGCCGTGTTTATGACAAACCTGAACATAGACAAACATTCGAAGGTATTCTTTACCGCCTTAGAACAGGTATCCCTTGGCGAGATTTACCTAAAGAGTTCGGTCATTGGAGCACGGTCTTTAGACGGTTTCATTTATGGTCTAAGAAAGGCGTTCTAGCACATTTATTCAAGGCCTTAGCCAACCTTGCTGATATAGAATGGGTCTTTATTGATGGCTCGAT
>NZ_JAKKRW010000017.1:0-127205 GCF_025653905.1 Shewanella sp. SM71 | reverse complement strand
TACAGTTTTCCCTTTATTTTTATAGGAATACAACTTCACTTGGCATTCGAAAATCTCTTTTGTAATCTTATTAGCTTCTGCCAGCTTCCTAACGATATAGCAAGACAGCATTACTCTTTTCTCTAAAGCAGCAAAGGAAGCTTCCCTCCAAGTCGTCTGATGCAGCTTGTTGTGGAAGAATTCGACGTTCTTCTGTAGGTCATTTTTCCAGTATTGTGATTCAGAGATCATTGCTTTTGACCATTAACGTTTGACATGAGCGGTGGCCGACCAGCGTAGCCGGTTGGACATCCGATCGATGGAATGGTTAGGTCTCTTTGCCACTTATCTGAAAGTCCAATTGAGCACGCCAGTTCCACCGTTCTTAACCCTGCCCGCGAAAGTCTCCGCACAGGAGGATGACGGGGATTCAAAAGACACTTCCTGCCCAGCACCGTCTGTAACCTTCATTCCGCAGGCGAGGGCTCCGTCCGCAACCGCGAACTGAACACCGTATGACTCACCGGCGCGGGGGAGAAACGAAGCCGTGAAGCTGCACTGGCGGTTCTGCGCCATTCGAGACTCTCCGTACAAGACCGCAAAGGTCAGCGGGGAGGCGGCCACAACCTTGATTGGGCCAATCTTCTCGACGGCACCCGTGAACTGCTTCGACTCAATCAGTGACCCTAGAGGCGACGGCGTGCAGTTCATGTCTTGGTATGCGAACACTCTGTACCCCTGCATAGTCGTCCCCTTGGACTCCGATCGAAGGTCCAGCGTCATAGTTGCAGATGGCGAATTCGTGGGAAGGCTGTATGTGGAAGCACACCCAACAAGCCACAGCAGGCCAGCGATTGCAATAACGGACTTCAAATCAACTCCTCATCTAGAGACCTAACGCCGCCATAAAGGGCGAGCGAAGCGAGTCCAGCCCACGGCCTTTTGTGGGCGGTCTTTGATGGCCTGGTTATGTGATTACTCTTCATCGTATTCAAAATCTGAAGCCACCCATTCACTAAAACTGCTACAAACAAACTCACTTAACTCAGGGTCCATGCTTCCATGATCTATAAGAGCAACTTTCGGATCTTGATCACTAAGTTTAAGAATAAATGCCATACCACCGCCATCACTACCGATATTAATATAGTCTGGAGCGTATTCCTTTGTTTGATAGCACTCATTTCTCTCAATAAGCATATCTGGCAAATAAAGGTAAACATCTCCGTCCAGCTCTTTGTCGAAGGACAAAAGGAATTGTCGATAGGTTTTAGGTAGAGTGCACCCAAAATATTTTTCTACTTCGACTATATGATTCATAATATTTTCACATAACGCCCGCAGCACGCGCGGCTTTGTAGTGAAGGCGGAGCTGCAACGAAAAGGCCGTCGCTATGCCTGCGATTGTTAGGCATTTCTACTTCCGGCCCCTCGAAATATAGTCGGCATATTCATCTTGAATCATAAACTCGTTCAATAACCTTTCAGATGATCCTGCGAATCGTTGCTCAATAAACTCTATCGCTTGGCCAAATGAAGTGAATGATTTGACCTCATTGGCATCCTCTAGCTCTAGGTCTGGATCTAGTGGACCAAACTCATAAATATTAAGGAATGATTCATCACCCAAATCAGCAGTTTCGTAAACTGAAACATCTATTTCGGATTTGGGACCTCGAACGCTTAGCCACTGAATACCAGCACGGCCATACCGTTCACAGCCACCAAGAAAGCACTCAACTGCTTTCCCTCGCTTAAGCGCCGACTCGGCTTCTTGAAGATTAAGGTATCTACGGCTCATTGTGTATGCCTAACTATAAGCGCACGCGCGCGAACCTTGGTGAGCGTCGCTGCGGCCGCAGGCCGCAAAGTGGCGCGCCTTGTTAGAGTTCATTGAGCAAGCCCTCGAATGAGGGGCTTTCGGTATTCAGGATCCTTCTCATTCCAAAACACGAAGCCCTCTTTCAAATCAAGATTGAAGAACGACTCGTAATAAGCATGTTCATCAAAGGGTTCGCCATCGCGACCAAAAATCTTAATCTTGACTGGCTCTTGCTCCATTTCAAGCGGTCCTTGATGCAGCGCTATTGCAGTGAAAATCTCCTCAAGCCTCATTTGACGCTTTGTATCTTTCTCGCCATATAGCTTGGCAAGAGCATTGATCAATCTGTCGCTTTCTGGTCCAGTTCGGATGAATACCACGCCTTGTCGATAGACATTTTCTTTCTTGAGTTTCATTTCTGAATCAAATCCGCTCTGGATGTTTTTGACAACTTCAACATCCATACCAACGACTTCACCAGAATATGTTGCCCGTAACCGGAGCCTGAAGCTATTGGCGCTCTCTGACCGTTCAACAATTCTTAGAACGCAGTCAACAAATCCCTCTTCGCTGTACTGATCAAGGATCGGATTTCCGTATGTATCTGTTTTCATTGGTGTAGATGACCATGCTAAATTGGATAAAAGTAAAAGTGACAGCAGTAACTTCTTCATAAACTCTAACGCCCAACTCAGCGGGCAATTGAAGCGAAGCGTAAATTGATCCGCTGCAGTTGCTTGTTAAGAAGCATTTTCAAGAAGCTCACTAGCAAGTGAATCAAAATCATATACTTTAACCACTGCAGGAAAGCCCATTTTTGATACGCGGTTCTTGATAAACTCCAAACGCCGCTCATCAAGATTGTCTGTGACTATAGCAAATATGAATGAGAACTCTTTCTTTTGGACTTCACTCAAACTGTTATAAAGTTCCTGCGCTCTATCTAAAGTTCGAAGAATCATTGAATCCATACCCATGCGCAAATCTCGCATGAACTTGACGTCGATTGCCGTAATCTGATTATCTGATCTAGCGATACCATCAAAAACATATCGATTTCTGCCAAATTCAAATTTCATATCGTTTTCAATTTTGACGCCTAGTTCGTTTTCAAGCTTTTCCAAAACCATTTTCTCGGCAATTTCTGAATCGCGCTTAGATGTTCGATGAACGACCCCCATGAGCTTTCTATGAAGCTCTCTAGTCTCTTTATTGCTAATTTTAGAGTTTTCCTCCGCCAATTGTATTGCCGCCAACAACGGATTCTCACACTCATTAGTTTGTCTGTATTCAGGAGTTCTTGGTTGTTGATTGGTTACTTCGGAAATATTCGAATCAGCATCTTCCAACTCATTTAAATCTTCGCTTTCACCTTCTGCTTCTACTCCAAGTTCTTCTATCTGATCCTTCAAAGATGCTTTCTGTAAAATATTTATAAAATGATCTTCATCTTTGAAGTCGCTAGGGGCATACAGGACTTTGTGGTTCCAGTTAAGAGTAATGAAAAATAGCGCAATCAAAGTGAATGGAAATAGCATCAGAAACCATATGTAAGTTGACTGTGCCCCTGCATCCAACAAAGGAAGAATAGCCGTACCGCTGATCTCTGCAGTACCAGCAAATATTGCAATAACGGTTAAGGGATTTTTAACTGTACCTTGTCCTTGCACGATACTCTCCTATGCTTCTTAACGCCGCAATCACGCGCTTGTCGCGTGCATTGCCTGGTTATGCTGTGCTGGATGGTCACTTACCAGTCGCCCATACATTGCCGAGTCAGAGACGATGCCGTTGACTTCCCAACGCTGCCTTAGCAGACCCTCTCGAGAAAATCCTAGCTTCTCTAGCGCTTTCGCGGAAGACTGGTTGTCTGGATCGATTTCTGCTTCAATTCGCCGAAGTCCCAATGAATTGAATCCGTACCGAATTAATGCCTCTCCCGCCTCACGAATGTAACCCTTCCCCCAAAAAGAACGGCTCAAACCAAAGCCGATCTCGGCACGTTTGGATTCTTTGTCGTAGCTAAACAACATACATTTTCCAGCCAATTCGCCTGTAGACTTCAGATACACGCCAAGTATGAGCGACTCTTGACGCCGCATCGAATCGTTACTTTCATTAATGAAGTCAATAGCATTCTGAATTGTTGTCCAAGGTGCAGTATTCCAATACCGCATAACCTCTGGATCAGAAAAAATCTCCAGTAGGCTAACCGAGTAATCAATTGCTAAAGGCTTCAATGTTAATCGTTCTGTTTCAATAACAGGGAAAAATAACTCTTTGGGCATTCAATCCTCCATTTCTACGCATAACGCCTAAAATCAGGTGCGCCGTAGGCGTCACCTGGATTTTCTTGTTAGCTGATTGTTGTGAGTTCATGAAGAGTACCATCTTTTCTTAAATGTAATTCTCTGTTTTCAAAAATCATATTCATATAGAAGGCGACGAGGTCGTCGCCCTTGAACTCACTCTTGCTTTCAAACTCTAGTGTTTTTTTGATTTTAAAATCGAGACCAGTTAATGCTGCAACTTTTTTATTTCTAAAAAATAGTTTGGTTTCTTCCTCAAAGTCCATTGATACTTCAGTTATATCCTTACTATGCCAGTCAGCTTCTTTGCACTTCTCATTGATAAAATCATACAAGGAAGTAGGACATGAACCTAATGATTGAATTGTTGCATCGTTAATATCAAGCGGTTCATCGCTGATAATGTCACCGATTAAATTTATATCATATGTGAACGGCACGTAATACTTAATAATGCAAGTCATATCTCTAGCTTTACCAGCCCAATCTTTATCTAAGGGCGCTCTAAGTTCAACTAAAGATATTTTTTTGTGCTTCGCAAACTTAACTGCATCAGGAGTGAAGCCAGATTGCGCAACGATAACTCCACGATCAATATTGCAGTCATCTAGTATTTGAGCCAACTTCATTATTGGATCTTTCGATACATTCGATTTGTAATACTTGCACTCAATCGCTGTAGTTATTTTTTTATCATCAGTCTCATGCTCTGTATACACATCTATCTGGTGCTCTACATCAGATACGCCCTTAACTTTGCAATTTCTTCCATAACCAATAATTTTTATATCATGACTCTTGCCGAGTGCTTCATAAATATATTTGGTTAGCTCTTCATAATTTTCCCAGTCCATGATGCTCTCTCGGTGTATCTAATCAGCTAACATTTTATTAGTGCGCATGCGCGTTTACCTCATTAGACCAGTGAAAACGCGCACAGTTAACTACCTGTATGCAAAGAACTTATCAGTTTTTTATCAAATACACCATCCGGAAAAACGCGCATGCGCGTTTTCCAAACCTATTAACTAATTTTGTAAAAATATATACAAATGATTTTAAAAGGTTTTGTTAATTTCATGCTGGATAAACGCGTAAAAAAATGAGCTTAAAAACACTCAAAAGCATCTAAATTTAAATACGACTGTACCCATACATTGTTAGTCGCTTTACGGTAGGGCCAAACATTCGTTAAATAGATGAGATTTTGTAGGGCAATTTATTCGTCCGTTTTCGACTCACTAAATGAATGCTAGCAAGCTTTGGGCATAAACGTGCCAGAACGGTTCGGCCTGACACGAGTATGGACCAGAGCTCGCGAGCCCGAAGCTCGCGCAAATGCCTGCATGATAAGCGTGAATCTGTCTATTCTAGAGTGATTCACTGAAACTAAACATTAAATTTTTTCATTAGAAAATATCTTGCTGGACTGCCAGAAAATTCAGGAATGACACCTGCAAGTTCAAAACCTATTTTTTGATAAAAAATTGGTGCTTGAATTGATAAGGTGTCCAATTGTGCTATTAGGCATCCTCTGTTTTTAGCTTCTAATTCAGCCATGAGCATCAACTCACGTCCTAAGCCTGCACCTCTATGCTTTTTAGCAACCCATACAACATCAATTAAAAAATTTCTGTATATGGTTCTACCTGATATGCCACCAATAAGTTGATCACTTTCATCTCTAGCGGTCAGCATCAACGGCTGTGCTGCTTCATTTCCTATTTGCTCATGAATATGTTCTCTAACACCTTCAATCAGCGCGTTAAAAATTGTTGGTTCTTGCTCATTTATCACTTGAAATTTCATTAACATACCTTAGCGTTAATCTATAACTCGTCATTGATTTTTGGTTAAAACTGGATTGGTGGTTTTTAATGAAGAATGTTGCTTCAGTAACCTGCCAAATCCTGCCAAATTTCGGTAAGTGAAATGAGTTCTTCAGGTGGTGTTGCTGCTGCTCGCCAATAATGCCGACCATCGCCGGTGCGCTTTAACAGCTTATGGTTACACAATTCTCGCCTAATAAGCGCGAAGTCAGCAAATCCAAGAAAACGCTTAATTACGCTATTAACGTCCTGTTCACTGTAGGATTGTTGGTACTGAAAACGGCACCAAAAAAACCATAAACTTTGATCTTGAAGGGCGCGTTTAGCTGGCCACGCTCTAAGGATGTAATTTGAGTCCATGAAAGGTTGTAGCTTTCGCGGAATCATAATATCAAGTTGTTTGGGTTTGTTTAATGTGGCCACATTATTTGTCTTTAACGCAGCATCACGCAAATGTTGGAAATTGGTATGTCCTGCCGACTGGGCAAGAATATTGAGCATTTCAAGGTGCGAAGGAAACCTTTCACAATTTTTAAATTGATTACGCAGATATTTAGCCAGCGTCGAAATATCTTCACAGCTAAAAGGGATGATTTGTTTCGTCATAGTGATACCCGTTTATGGGTGCCCACAATTAAGTTGTCTATTTGCAATGCAAACAGAGTCACGATCGCCGACCTACGACATAGGCACACAATATACAAAGTACCTTTATATTTAACGTTTCAGCAGGTTTAGCTCTACGATTTTTCGTAGCGGCGATGCCTAGGTGAACTGCCGACCAGCCCATATTATTAATTAACAAGATCAATATGACAAGTTTTTAATGTGACTTAAAAGCGGCTAAAAAACGAGAAAAATAATAAAAACATGACAGCGATTTTAAAAGCTTTCGAACTAGAAATCGTTCTCTTAAATAGCATATCCTGCCAGTGAATCACTCTGATGCAGAGTGATTCACTAGCTCTTTTTTGGACAAAAGCGTACTAGATTCCTAACTCTAATTCATGAGTTTCGGATTAATATTTCTATGGATTAATGCTTAAAGCAGTGGCGCTTGTTAGCTTTTCAGCAATAAGGTTTATCGTTTGCCTATGCATAAGGCAGTTTCCATTCCTTTGAAAAGTAAACTTTCTCGTTACAGGGTCTGTAAACACTTGAACGATCCCCTCTTGCTTAAACATCTCTGGGTCTATAGGGCGAGAGGCATAAGGATTATGAAAAACGATTAATCCATCTCTAATATTTTCTTTATGATCCTGAATAGTCGTTGATTTAAATACAGGCTTGCTTTCTTCGGTTGTACACCACACAGATTGAATAAACCTCTCAAGGTCAGAATTACCAGACATGGCCTCTACTTTTCCCCAAGTGGCTGTAGTACTCAACAAAATGGCACTAATTTCAGAGAATCCTGCATCTTCAAAAAATCCCAGTTGAATTTCAGAACCGTTGTCCTTTTCAACACTTCCTAAACTAATACCTGGAGGGCCATTAGGGTACAAATGAGGAGCATCATTATAGGCATCTTCATCCACATAATAATCATACAAAAGAGCCTTGATAGGTGTGTCATACTGATTATTAAAGTGTGGTTGTTCAAAAGGAGCTACCGCTAAAACAAAAGGCAAAGACTTTACATGTTCTAGCTTTGAGTATGAATTCTTATATTTCCTATGCTTAGAACATATTGAGTTTGACAAACGAATGATGGATTCTATATTCATCTCCCTAAACCTTCTTGGGACACCTTTGTTTAAATCCTTTTCCCACTCTGGAGTTTTTCCATCAGCCGCTGAGGCAATTGTAGCCTCGACGACAATTTTTTTACCATTAAATTCGACAACAAAATCAGGAGAGGGATGAGACCAATCCATTTTCAGACCGATCTCGCAAAATAATGCATAAAGATATATTTCCCAAAAAGTTGAATTAAATGTTGTCTGGAATTCCTTTACTAACTTTTTATCTCTATCAGGAAAGTCATTACACCAGCGTTGTAACTCAGCCCTATCTGAAGATTGCGAATCTCTTTGAATTTGTAAAAAATTCTTATGTAATTTGTGCATTGGGAATAATGGTGTAAATAGATCCATTTCTCAGAAACCTTGAGTATTTGAGCTAACGTTCCGCTAAAGGGCGAACGAAGCGAGTCCTAGTGAAAATCAATAATGACTATATTTTTAATAAAAGCTCATTTAGAATAAGCACTATATAGCCTTTTACCACTAACTATCTAAATAAAATGGATTTATATGAAAAAAACACTCCTTATTGTCTCATTTGCTATAGGTTTAGCCGCACCACTTTCTTTCGCTAATACAGATACGGCTAAGACAGTTATAGTACCAACTAAGCTTGATGAGATAGATGAAGGTACTTACTGTGTCTATAAAAATGAAATATATACCCGAGGTGCGCTAGTTGAAGTTGGTTCAAATATCATAGCATGTGCGCCTAAGCAAAGTAGCGGTAAAGTGATAAATGGTCAATATGCGTTAGGTTGGGTTAAACAGTAAATAAAGAACATTATATTTCGCTCAAAGTATGAGTCGCACTTCAAATGATGCTCTCATATCATTCAATTAATTTGCAAAATACTATTTTTATAATTGAGAACATCCTCTTTCTTCCTGTGCCATAACGTCTTAGTATTTATACGCTGTTTGCAGCGCATAAATACTAAGACGTTAACCGCTAAATGAACTTGGAGTCACAATGCTCAGTTCTACCGTGCAACACTCCCATATACCTTCTAGTCAACCGTGCAACGCTCCCATATACCTTTCCCAAACCAACAAAACGGTCTGCATACGAGCAATTAAGCCTTCATTTTGTTCACTAAACACCAAAAACTGGGCTTTGGCAGTTCCTATCGTGCAACCGTCCCATATGTTTAAGCAGTAATCGTGCAGCAAACCAATATGCTCAAAGCTTAAGCGTGCAACGTTCCCATATATGCTTGAGTAGTTGCGTTACATGTCACACTTAATATTCGTGACATGTAACGCTACCTAAAAAATTATTAAAAACCATTAACATACCAATTCAAAACTGCACCGACCTAATCTCACTTGGGATATTCACATCTAACTCTAGATATAAGGTGTTTGTCCAAATTGGGCAGTTTGACGTGCCATGCTCAGTGTATTACCACGGCAAAATAGCTCTGCGATCAACAAAGCTAAGGAGTTTCTTATGAAGCTAAATGGTATTGAACTGCTAACGCCAGTATCGGCACACGAACAACAAGAGGTTTGGGTAGTCAGGTTAGAACCGCCCGAACAGCCCGGAAATCGGGGGCTAGATGGCGATTTACTGTGGCCGGAGGTTTTACTCTGTAAAAGCAGAGAAGATGCACAGGAATTGGCTGAATTTCTAAGCAAAGCGGCGTTTGATGATTTAACCGCTTTCATGGCCGCAGAGATTGAAGATTTTACATTAGGCCTTTCGGATACAGACCAATATATCGTTGCTCTCTGTAAAAGTATCGATAGGTACAGATACGCTTGGTTAATAGAGCCTAGCATCAAAAGTATTCAGCAAATCGAAGTACTAAAGGAGGCCTTTGATCATGAGAAGTAAGCATTTATTGGGCGTGGTTGCTTTTACGTTGGTTGCTTACTCTAGTAACTTACTTGCTCAGGAGAGTGCAACCGTAGGGCAGAAATCAACGCAAGAAAAACGTTCACAGAAAGAAACAGCAATCAACGATGAAACCAGCATGGAAGTACAACGACAAAAGGGTGAAGAACAACGCAATGGTGAGGAAATACGGGATACCACTTCAACCTCGGTACGTGATTCGGACGAAACATCATCTCGGCGCCAGAATCAAATAACTAACCGTCTGGCGGTTAAAACAGCGCCTCTTGCAATGCTCAATGAACTGTTTACATACATAGAGAAAGGTCATTCTGCGAAAGGACGAACGGCAAATGTAATCAGGCATTGTGCGCTGCTTACAAAACCCAAAGCACCACAATTTCAAGATCTAGAACCTAAACCACTCGTAACCAGCGTTCAGGCTTGCATGGCGTGGAACAAGGAAAAAACGATGGGCCAGTGCCAGGTTGAGTTACACCAAGCAAACTTCAATTGGGCTACGACAGGTATGCCATCGTTTATCAGAGTACCATCAGACAGACTCATTGAAGATGGCGTATGTTGGGCACTTTATGGTCTTGTTGCCGAAGCAACTCTTGAAGATATATCCAATGGGATTCCACTCAACGGAAAAAATCCGTCTGACATCAAATTAGCCCTAGCAAACGCGATGGTCAAACAATTGGTTAGAAATGACCTGCCAGATAAAGCCCAAAAGATTGTGGAAAGGCAATTTGGGCAGAACTGTGTAATACCAACAAGTCGCGGTTATCGCTATGAGGGAAAATACGAGTGGTCGTGTGGCTCTTTTTCTGTTGATCCAAAAAATATCTCGGCTTCAATTGGTGAATTCACTCTGTTTGGGAAAGGAAACTCTCTATTTGGTGAGACCTGGGAGATGGAAACTTCACAAAGCCAGGACACGCTCTTTTCAGTATCGACTAATAGAGCAAACTCAAAAGAGGCATCAACGTCTGACGCTCAATATGAAAGCACAGACAACCGTTCATCTAAATCACGAAACCTGTCAATGAGAACGTCAGAGCGCTTGCAAACAGAAGAAGCATCCAACCTCAGCAACTCAACAGAAGCAAGTTTTACAGTATCTCAGCCTGGCATCAAAGGAGGTAACTAACAATGAAATCTGTACTTTATGGCATCATCATTGCCAGTCCAATCACAGCAATTATCATCTATTTTACCTTGTCCGGCAGACAGGAAGTTCTTATCCAACAGAAAACACATGAAGTTCAACAACAAATCCGTTCAGAAGAATTTCAGCGTAATTTCTCTAAAGCATGGACTGAATTTGACCGGCTCAATGAGCATGACAAAGCAACATTTTCGGCTGACGATGCTGAACGTGATGAGCGGATCAAAAAACTTAAAAAACTTCGTTCTCAACTGGAAGCATCTGATAGCCAATCAATGGATAGCCTTGAAACTGACCTAGCTGAAATGCGAAAGGCAATAAAGGAGGCTGAACACAGGAAAAACACAAAATAGTGAGACTATAAAATTTCAAATATCGGGCTACACTCCCCCATATATAATTTGTAGTAGCTCATATCTGATGGTTTGGACTTCATCTGACAGGCCGCTATGAGCGAGAATCAGTTGTACAAAACTGGAGTTCTCAAAAAACGAATGTCCGCTTTACCTTAATTGAGGCCATTCGATTTTTCGTGAATGTAGCATGTATTAAAATAACTATAACGAGGTGGCCAAGGTAACGTTCCGCTATTTACGTTGAGCAATAGCGGTTTCAACCCACTGCTGCATATTTCTAGCTAAATCGTTGTATGCATCATTTGTTGATAGATCGTAACATCGAACCACTGACGACAGTTTTCTTCCGTCTTGCAATGTGAATTGTTCAAATGGGTTACGCCCCTTCGTTGATGTACCATTTCTCGGACATTTTATGTTGTGAATGTAAATGCCAAATATTGGTTTCCCATCATTCCAAGCTTTTTTAATTTCATATTGTACCCATGGACGACTGGCAGTTTCTTCACCGATAAGGACAATCACGCATTGCTTATACTTAAAGTTTTCATTTATCCAATTTTCTATGGATTTAGCGCCCCCCCTTGTTACTGTTTCCCACTCATTAGCTGATACTTGGTTGTTACCCTCCAATGCGCCAATATTACGGATTTGCTGGACTCGCATCACATCATTGTCAAAATGAAAGCTAAAGAATACAGGTTTTCTCGACATCGATTACTCCTGTGACATCAAGTCTACTACGGTTAATATTTTTTCGATTAACTGTTCTGGCTTATCTACTGGTTCGCCAAGTTTTTGCAGCGCGGATATTAGTTCTGTATTTGATTCATCATAATAAACGGTTAAATTATTCATTACTTCGGTCCAGATCTCTTGTGCCATAAAGCCGCTACAACCGATAGGAATTAAAGCTAAGCCTAACTTATGAGCAATTTCAAACTCCTTTCGGACGCCATCTGCTGAAACAATTTTACCATCAACAATCTTGTTCCCCATAAAGAATATTGCGATTCCTGCAGAACCTATTATCTCATGTCGATATTTTGACCATGTTTCATTGCGCTGATTGATATCGTCGATGTGTTGTGGAAACGGCTTCATATTCAGATAGTCATTTATACGTCCGTTGTGGCGAGCGTATACACCTTGGATTGCACCTGTAATGAATACATTCCCAATACCTAAGCCAATCCCAGATGAAATTTTATAGTTTCTTTCGATTAACACTCTTCCTAATTGGCAAAGGAATGTTTCTATATCTGCTTGGTTAAACTTCCCGAAATCACTGGCGCTACCAGATAAAAATATGGTTTTTCTCCTGAAAGTTCTCTCAATTCGACTAAGGATAAGTGTTACATCGGAATATGATTCTACGAGTATTGTTTTGACTTGAAATCTTGAAAGATCTTTAATCAGCAGACCCTGCTTGATTACTGCATTTTCATACGTTGGTATATCACGGAAATCGTCTTTATTGCACTGCTTAAATATGCAGTAATGTTGCCTCTGGTGTTCTTCAAAATATGCCCTGACCCGACTCATTATGTAGTCCAAATTTGGGTCAGTGAAACTGAAACCTAAGAACAGAAAAGTCTTGGATACTAGATCGCCTGACAAAGCTGTAATATAAGGTTTCTTGAGTAATGGATATCTCTCATAGTCATCTTTCGTTATGACAGCTGAATCAGCATGATCTATATCGCCATGCATTTTATAGATTATCGCATCTCTTTTCTTCTTCGTTACGGCCAAGTGATTATTCGTGTACTTTACATCAACTACTTTTCCTTGCTCTTCCAGTGATCTTTCAATCAGCTTATCGTAGTTGGTAGTCCAATATGTCCTGATAGGAAGTCTGGCTAGAATACTGTGATTTTCTGTAGGTTTTTTTGCCGTGGCTATTTCATCTATTAATTGCTGACTTATGCGGTTCCTGCCGTTTTCGTTTAAATAAAACTGTGCAACCCCAACTAAATCTTGTTCATTATCTATGTCAAGATTCAACTCTTTAGCTAACGGCCTTAATAGCTCTCTCCAATTTACATAGCCAGCCGAGCAGGACATACCGGCTCCAGCAAATATGGCGACATTATCTTCTTCAAGTTCACTTAAAAAACGTTGGATAAATTGTTCTTGTTCTTTTGTCATTAAATAACTCCTTTTAAACAACATTGCCGACAAAAGAGTAGTTTTCAACACTCAAAAACTGCTAATGCAGCAACTTCATCCTTCTTAGCCACATGTCTAGTTGGCTACTAGATCTGATAAAGTTCAGAAATTTGATTTAAAAACTCTATGTGCCCGCCATAGCTCGGGTGTCGTACCTTATAAGTCTGAATTGTTCCAGTCATCAACGATGCCGAACGTGCGGCATCATTTCCAATGGCTATAATTTTCTGAGGTTGGAGCAACGTGATTAATTGTTTTAAAACTTCCTCACCATGCTTTCTCTCAAGCGAATTATGTTGGCGGTTAGTGAATGGCTGATCTTGCTCGTGTGGATGTAACGGAAAGACGTTCCATAAGAAAATATTAGCGTTTATCTGATTGAGTTTGCTCCAAATAACAGAGGCTGTTCTTTCTGTAACCATGGAACTAGATGTTGGGCGTGAAGCTTCAAGGTCCCAACGTTGAGCGTGTTGACTGATATGAGCATCATCTGTCAATGCTAATCCTGTCCGGCGACCTCCCCGATAGCCAAGATCTCTTCCGATCCAGATTGCATCTATGGGACGTGACTCAGCTCTTCTAATTATAGCTGATAATGCTAAGGCTCTGAGTTGAGGAGCATTATCATGATCATGTATTTCGCAACGATCTGAATATGGATTAAAGCAACGTTCTAACCTAATGGAGGTCAACTCTTTTACAAAAGGATGTATGTTCATTTTTCATATTCCAATGGTTCGTACTTTAATGTCCGATTCTCTCGGTCTCCAATGATCCATCCCCCTTTAGAAGACTTTATTGCTCGAAATACTTCATATCCTTGGAGGATAGCTTTTTCCCATAATTTTAAGGGACATTGCGCCACTTCATACCCCGCTACAAACTCTTCAATCGTTTTTAGCATGCCTAATGAAACACGTTCTTGGCCTTCAAAGAAGTTTAGCTCCTTTGCTCTTGAGAATATCCAAGCCGTTAAGCCCTCTTCTACAACAATCGCTCTACCTCCATCCTGTGACTCATCACATTTTGGGTTACTTTTACGTTTGTGTTTAATCAGGGCTCTCATTACTGGAGACCAATGAAGTATGGCGGCATAAGACAAGTGAAAAATATCGTGAAATCTGTAACCATCAGCATCGGCGATGTTATCTGTTAGTGGATCACCAATGAATACACCTTGCCATTGAAGGTAGCACTTTCCTCCATTCCGTTGACTAACCCGAATACGAAATTTAGTCGGAAGTCTCTCTTCTTCTTGATACTCCACATCAAAGTCAGGTAGTTCAGAGGTATCGGGTTCAACATAAGCTCCACGAGTTTTTTTAATGTTACTTCTTACCACATTTGAAAACGTCATATTGGCGGCATTTAGAGATACCAGATAACTTTTCGCAAAGTTCACTATTTGGTCTCTGGAAGGGCTATCGGTGAGAAGTGCCGCTGCGGCATGACCTAACTCGAACATTGTTTTGTCTATGGATTGGCTTGCCGGAAGGATAAAAATTTGGCCAAATGCTCCTTCACTAAAGTCACTCGCAACACCAACCCTTTGCGGCATTGCGCTGCTTGTAGCATCATTAAATATATCTTCTAAGGGATATTTTAACCGCCTGCAAAGCGCTGCCAGATACCATAAGGTATCTCCAAATTCTTCCTCAGCAGCTTTTGTTGAACCTGGAAATGCTTCTTTATCTCTTGTCACCTTTTTGGCTGTCGACATTATGCCGCCAACTTCTCCAAAAAGTCCTTGTAGTATTGGGTTTAGCTCGTCTTGATTTATTATGTCGGTATCTCTGACTGCTTGCTCATAGTCTGAGATTTTAATCGTGCTTGAACTAGCGACTATTTGTTTGTTGCCTAATACTGATCCATTCATAAGGTACTCCTTGGTATCCATCAACCCTTAAACCCGCTAACCATTCTTCGAAAGCTTTAATTAATTGCTGGTCTGTAAATATTGAATACCCTATACCTGAGTGGACCACCGTTGTAGATCCACCGCTCTTAAGGTTTTCGGGTATTTTTGGGCCTTGTCCGCCGAAATAGACAAAATCGTTACTTATTAAAACACGGTCTGTTTTTGTATCTTTTTTGAGGTGATCGTAGTTGATAGAGCCGTCATCTCTTGAATGGAATGAGTCTCTTTGCAGGCGTGAAATACCATCAACGTCGTGGTAATAGATATTATCCCCACAACTTTGTCTTCTGCTGCCTTGTCGGAAAGGTTTTTTTGCTTCAAATCTGGGGTCGTTATTAAACTCTTCAAAGGTCAGAATTTCTGTAACTCGCATTGCATAAACAAGAAAACCACCACGACCGACACTTTTACTACCCGAGCCAACAACCCAGTTACCAACACTTGCAGTACGTCTAATGTCAGGTTTACAGGTGGCGAGTGAGCAAAATCCATAAAATGGATTAGGTGCAAATCCGCTGTCATACCTCACTACGTAAGAATAGAGCTTACTCATGAGCAGGGGTGCCGCTTGATCCCAACTTTGTCGTAAGATTCACCATCTGGTTTTTCCCATGAATCCTTTCCGTTGATGGCATCTATAATCGAGTCACCGTTCCACCCAACGACTGCGTCTGCATATTCACTTAATGCTGCCGGTAAGTCGCATTCTTTTTCTCCGTGAGCCCAAACGCCAACAATCCGTTTACCTTGTTTAGCAGCGTATTCGATTTCCCAATTTACATAGTCACTGTTTTTGGTTTGTGGGGACACATAACAGATAAAAACTCCTGCCCACTTAATTGCCGGTGCGAGTATGCCAGTCTTTATATAGTTGGGTTCTTTGGCGTCGTTAAACTTACCAGTATGTATTGACGAATCTCTGACTTCAACACCTTTGGGAGACAACAAGTCCTTAAGTTTTTTTAGACCTGCGTCATCTTCGTGAACATGACTAATAAAGACATTCCTGATGTCAGTCATTTTACCCTCCTTGAACTAATCCCATTGACTAAGAAATACACTCTATTAGCAGACGATCCTTTTAGGCAAGTAGGGAGGCTCTTTTTTTCTATTTTAGTTACTTTATTTTGAGGGCGACTGCCTGTTCTCTCTTGGATTTAATCTTACTTAACTATCTGAATTTATTGAGTCATATCCTCTGTTTTTTGATGACTTAAATTAGAGCTTGATTGAATATTATTTATTTTTTTAAATGACATAAATGTTCACTTTCAGTTAAAAGCAACGATTCGAAAAAGGTCAGAACCATCGTCAGCAATTGGTACATGTGTGACTGCCAGATTGGATATAGTCCTATTAGTCAAATCTGACAGATTAAGTTAAGACTTAACTATATAATTTATTCACAACCGGAGCATGGCTTTGCAAATGGACTTACTTACGCTTTGTTATCTTCAACATAGGCCTTGTAAGCTTCCCAGTATGAGTCCCTATCCAATATTACGTCTCTGATAAACTCAGGATATAGCTTGAGTGCGGAACAATAGGACTCCCGGTATATACCTTTGATTCCACTTGGATCTTCTGGCACACAATTCTTCACAATCTCCAGTGCTTGTTCTTCTGAAAAAGTGGATCTGTGCCTTTCTAATTTTTCAACGTCGGTAGCGATCACGCGGCAATTTTCTACTAATTTTATAAATGGCTGTAAGGTTAGGCATATTGGCTCGAACTGGTCCCTGCGCAATATTTCAATTCGTCCATCACGATTTTTAATAAAGGGACTAACATCTAGTTCAAACATGCCTCGTTCTGCGGCCGATTCAATTGGCGGAGGTTTATACCCTAGAGCTTGTTCCCTCCATTTGATATATTCGCCCTTACACTCACTGTAACTGTTTACTGCACCTTATTTTTAAACACAAGTCTATATCACTAAATGTCTCTCCACCTCTAGCCAAACAGCCAACTAATGCGACCTCCTCTATTTCATAGTAGAAAGAGTAAAGCTCATTCCAATCTTTTAGCCTTACTAAATCCCTTTTAAGTTCTTGTAAGCAAATGCTTTGCTTATCTTAGAACTATAGTTTTTTGGCACGGCAATCCTCGGACTTATACCTATTAGAATCATTTTTACTCGAACATACACCAAGGTTTGGTTAATTTTAAGCCACTATAAATAGCAAAAAAGGCAGGTAACCTGCCTTTGTTTATAAATGTTAAAATTTGAGGTAACTCTTATTTTGCCTCATCCGGCTTAAGCGCTACTAGTTCCTCTAAAGGGCTCGGTCCAGTCTGCTTATAATTAATTACCACCGGATTATTATGACGAACATCAGAGAAGTCCAGACGCAATCCTGCTTGGCTCTCTCCTGTTACATCCTCCAGGCAACGTCGAGATTCCCCATCAAGAGCAGCCATATATTTCTGCTCATTACCTTGAGGGCCTAGTGCCATGGTAATAAGGCAATCTTTGCCATGTTCGATCTTGTAGGTAACATCAATGGTCTCATCACTTGCTGGGATCTTAAAAATAGTTAGTGAGGTGGTACAGATTTCTGGTTTAGTTGCACACCCGGCCAAAGAAAACAGGGATGCAGCAGTCAGAATGAAGATTATTTTTTTCATTTCAGTTTCCTCAATTGCTTAAAAATAATTAACGAGAAATAGACTTGTTTTTGTCTCGATCTATTTTGGGCTCGTTGCTTAGTTGATTTTGGTTTTCTATTGCGGAGTGACGCACTTTCTCTCTCGCTTGAGCTTGAGCTATGGCTTTATGATGTTCTGGTTGAGGTTGATATTGGCTATAGTCTTTTCGAGCAGACTGGGATAGCTTGTTATAGGTGCTAACAATCAGTCTGTCGGCGTCTTTCTGTTGACCACCTTGTTCTAATTGCTTGGCATTAGTGATGGCTTCAGACATAAGTCCATGTCGCTGTTCTGTTTTGGCGTCTAGTTGAAGACGTGACAACTCAACACCAAGGGTTTTTGTCATTTTCCCAATATCTTTTTTTAGTTCCTGGACAGCTTGTTGTTGCTTAGGATTATCTGGCTCAAAAAAGATTTTCTGAATAGCCTTTGCCGCCATCCAAACCAAAGCACCTGCGGCCTCGGTAAAAATATCGTTCTCTAAATATCCCCGCTGATAGTTAGAAAGTGTTTTAGAGAGCCAGTTATCTTGGGTTGGTTTCTCGTGCCCCATGCTTTCAACTTGCTTAATTAGCAACTGAACCGAATCAACAATTTTCATCTGCTGCTCAGATAGCTGTCGATACTGCTCATTCATATGAGCATAATCAAAAACGCTGGTTTTCATCTGCTCATCTTTAATAGGATGGCTATTCATGCTTTGCACAATTGACTTAGCCGCTGATTCAAGCTGCCCAACCAACTTGTTGGGGTCAGAGCCATCAGCTTTGCTAAGTTCTTGATAGAGCGCCGCAACTTTCGCTTTTTCGTTCAATTCCATTCCAATTACCTCTTAATGACGATGTTTTACATGTAGGTTTCCATTAACCCACTCTGCGCTAATGAAATTATTGGGCTCGATGATGTGTTCAAAGTGGCTAGCTGACGCCTCTATATCTGCATGAAAGCGCTCGATCTTAGCCTGAAAAGTCCGCATTTCAGCCACAAGGTTAGATAGTTGAGAGTACAGATCAGGCTTGGGCTCTCTTCTGAAGATTTTTCTGAAAATACTATTAATCATTGAGTGCCCCCTTGATACCAAGAAGCAATAGGTTCGAAATGATCTCCCCACTCCATGATCTTCAAAAAGTCATCGGTATTATCGACTCTGGCAAGTCCACAATATGTTTTCGTGTATCGACCATCGAGACACTTTAATACCGTGAAGTGAAGAGGTTCACCTGCTTCTGTTCTTGCAGCGGTTACACCTCGTCTTTGATGAATATGAGCGTCATTTATTGGAAGTACTAATCCGTTAACTTGAATATCTGCCGTCATAGTGTCCTCATTTATCTATACTCTCTTTGAGCTAATATTCTCTCAGGTGAGCAAGCATCAGATGGCACGCCAAAGTGCCCAATTTGGACAAAAAGAAAGGGGCATGAGCCCCTAAACGAAGAGTGTAGAAATTGAATTCAATGATCTAGCGTTTGTGTTCGCCAGCTTCTATCTGTTCGCGAGAAAAGACTGTGGGACAACGTGACAGATCCGGTTTGCCATATCCATTCACAGCCTCAGACCTGCTGCATATATAGGCATCAAACCGACCTGCGGCTTGCATCATTTTTTCTTTGGCCTTCTTTGACTCGCTTGCCTTTTCTAGGTAATCACAGGCAGGATAAGACCAACTTGTGAGTCCTGAATGGCCTGCCGCATATGTGGAGCAGGTTTCCCGATCCGTAACTTTCTCTGTGTAACTTGCAATACCACTTCCTTTTTTCTGGAGTTGAGTCTGAATAATTGAGTCGTGCTGGTACGGACCGGGATAGCTCCAATAGGGCACCTGATAGCTGTTGAATGTAGGAGAGTACACCGACATAAACCCACGAAGACCCTCGGTTTCGCCAGCAATGTAATCAGCAACACGTTTCCAGTTACCATCTGTCCATTTCAAGCAGTGATAACCACCATCCGCTTGACGAGGTTTAGCTCCCAGCGCGATAGCGAGCTCATCAATTTCGATGTCACTATCCTGGCTGCTATTACCTGCACCAAACGCTGCACACATACCACCCACGTGCATTACGGATATGACACTGGATCGCCCGATCGCGTAAGGTCTGATATCAAACGCATCAAAGTATCCAGTTCGTTGATAATTATAGAAGTTGGCAGCTATTATATTCATTGCTCCAGATCTGGATTGCATGTTTAACACATCACGAGACATTTTAAGCGCACTATCCCAACCAACTCGCGATGCAGCCGCCGCAATAAGACTACCCATCACATCATTGTCATGAGACGAGATAGTATATTGAATAGATGAAACAGGAGTTCGCACAGCACAGTATTCATAATATTCATTAAAGGCTTGATCCTTGTTCTCCTGCGAGGCGGCTTCATTATAGTTCACCAAGAATTTCTCTAGGCTCAGCTCCTGACCGTCCTTCGTACACTCATTGCCTCCGTTGATCAAACATCGCTCATAAAGCTCAGCCGTTCCATTGAAAGAAGCAACATTAGTACGCGCATAGTGACTGATAAAATCGTCAACTGAGAGCAACTGGCTAGAGTCATCGAAGCAATCATGGAATCCATATTTCATAGCCATATTAGCTTTATCGGAACTGCTATCTAGGTTTGAGAAACTCCAACTCCTTTGTTCTTGGCGTCGTTTATCGTTGGCGGTGCGAATGCGCTCCAAGGCTTGCGTTTGATTCTCTTGACCTAGCAGCTTGACTGTCCACAAGTTGAAGGTTTGCCATTCCGCACCTAAGTTTGCCACCGTCTTAGCTGCCGAGTTAAATGCCTCCTCGCTACCGAAGTCCTCCTGTTTGAATCCAACGAGTTTCATGTCGGCTAGTGCCGCTTGTATGTCCGGATCTGTTTTTTCAATTTTTTGGACCGACGTATCTGTCTTAGTCTTGCCGGCGATGTTAGGCATGCTCGCGGAGCAACCTGCCAGTGCAGTCATTACAACGATTGACGTAAAAAGAACTTTCACTTTTAGATCTCCCTTTAGGTTCTGTATCCATTCCATTTTTAAATAAAAGGGCAGTCTAGCCAGTACGCCAAACTGCCCTTTTTGGACAATAGACTGCAATCATCTTGTTAGACTGTGCTGTCTGCCGCCTCTCGATTTATCCCGTTCTTGAACCCTATCCGCTGATTGCTCTAACGGGCGTCCTGACTCTGGATGTTGCCATAGCTTATCAATCAAGTGATCAAGCGGTTCCAGCGACTGATAACTGCTTTCCTTAGCCGTCTGCTTCTGCCCTGAGCGCAGCTCCACAGCTCGAACCAGCCCTTCTTTTGAATCGGTATAGAGATACACGCGGTCTCTTGCTCTCGATATTTGCACGTAGAACTGCTCGGTATTCAATAGCGATTCTCGGTTAGTTTCGGCGTGAACAAACACGTTCTGGGCTGTCTTTCCCTGGGCAGCGTGAACAGTCATGGAGTAACCGTGATCCCAATGGGAATTTGCCATTTTGGACATGTCAAACTCACCGTTTTTCCCACTGGAAAGTCTGAAGGTTACGTTCGTGCCTTCTATCTTCTCAACTGTGGCGATGTCATTATTCAATCGTCCAGTCAGCTTATCATTATCACGCCAGACGATCTTCTCACCAACGGCCAAACCACTTTCAGTTAGGTTGAACATCTGGATGTTCTTGGCCGCATAGTGTTCAGGAGGGAATCGAATCAGCTCAGCCTGTTCATTACCCCCCAACTTCTTCAGTAAGAGATCGTGATTCTCTCGACCAACGACCTGATAATAGAGGCCCTGCTTGATGCCCTCACGTTTGAAGCTACGCGCAAACCGGACGATGTGCCCATTTTGATATGACGTCACCATACGCCTTTCAGCTTCAGTTGCATCGACTGGTGATAGCTGGTTAATTCGGAGCTCTTCGCCCAAAGCTCCTTCTTTTTTTAAGGCCTCACGAACCAACTCATTTGTGCGACGGCGGCCATCACGACTTGGTTCGAGGATGATGCTGTTGGCTCGCTCCTGCGGCCTGAGTACCATGTAGTCCTTCACAAGCTCTTGTCTGCGGGCTTCCCCACTTTTCTCGTGGTCAATTTTTCCACTTTTCTTACGAGTGACCAATTCTTTTATCGTGCTGCCACTCTCCTGTAATCGACAGAGAGCATTAGAGGCCATTTTCATTAGGGAGAGGTATACAGCATCCCTTGTGCCTCGGTTCGTCTGCCGAACGATTTCTTCTAGTCGATATGTTTCCATTCCATGAGCCTGAAGCTGACGAAAGGCAGCACCAGCCTCTACGGAAGCAAGCTGACGGACGTCGCCAGTCAACACAACCCTAGCACCTACCTGGCTAGCTCTTTGAAGTAGATCGCGCATCAGTTTTGTACCGATCATTGATGCTTCATCAACAACCCAAAGTTGAGGGGACCGTTGTATTCCCTTAGCTAACTCCTCCCGCTGACTTTTTAACTCTGTTTGTTCGTAACAAAGTTCATCGAGTCGCTTTTGGTAAATGGGAGCGGTTTCAGAGATCTGAGCACCAGTTTTTAGGTCTACTTCGGGGTTTTCAAGGGCCTTCGTGATCCGTTCCAGCCGCCTGTCTATTCTTTCTATTTGGGCGAGCAATCGTTTTTCTTCTACCCATTCATTGCGATTTTGCCCCAGAAAACTTTGGATTGTACTTGAGGGAATATTCGCCCCCTCAGATAGACTTTGAGCAGCCGAGTTAGTTGGAGTAAGGCCTCTTACTTCGTATCCCATATCTCGTGCTGTTTCAGCAACAGTACTGAGCACGGAGTTGGTTTTAGCCGTACCGGCCAATCCTTGCACTCCAACGATCCGATTCTCGGAGCTCAGAATGCCCTGGGTGGCTTTCCTTTGGTCAGCGTTCCACTCATATCCAAATTCGTTGGCCTTCTCCTCAGCATTGGAAATGGCCGCAGCCGCCTGTTCCCGGCTGCATAATGCCTGAACTCGGTCGCGGCCAAGGTATTCCTCCTTGAGTACCTCATCCTCGATGGCGATGGCCGCTTTCGACGTATACCCCCGCACATCAATCTCTTGCTTGCTGACCTTATCAAAGGTTCTAACCGACTTATCTATGAGCTGACCACTGCCAATTGCAGCATCAATCGTATTCTTAACATCAGAAAGTAGTACTCGCGATCCGGCATAACGGCTAGCCTCTTTGACTAGATCGTGGTGCGTCCAAGATGTATCACGCTCTCCAAGGTGCTCAGTCGCCCACATGACGGCTTCGTTGGCTAATTGAACCCGTGCCAAAATCGCCTCGGATTGCAGATCTAGGGATGGGATGTTTTCCCGAGACTGAGCAATGACCCCTTCCAATCCTGCCAGCTTCTCTTCGCCCAATTCGGCATGCCAGCGATTCAGAAGCTCACCTCGCTCAGCGGCAACCTTTCGATCCCGCGTGTCGAGCGTGGCGGTCTCCTTTTCCCTAGCAGTGGCCGTCTCACGAGTCTTTCCCCTAGCCTCCAGCGCATCTCCGATTGCCTCTGATCGTTTCGACAATTCACGCACAGTCTCTTTACTTACCCCAGCAATCTCCCAGGTCCCATCTTTACCCTGGTGCTCTAGTCGAAAGCCCAGTGAGCCAACTTCTTGAGCGAGAAATTGACGGTAGACCAGACCAAGGTGCTTTTGGTCAATGAAGATTGGTTTATTCTCCGTTGAGCGCCACTGGCCGTCATTTCGCTGTGTTAAGTTCATTACCACGCAGTGTGTGTGAAGCTGAGGATCAAGAGCACGACTGGTTGTATGTTTGAAAGTTGCTGCGACCATTGAACCTGTCTTCTCGTATTCCAAGGTGTTCTCGGTACGATTGCGGTTCCTTGTGACGATATATTCGTTCTCTATATGTTGAAGAACGGCTTGGACTGCTCGGTCATGGGCTTCGAGAAGCCGCTTATCACCAGCAACTTCTGCCAAGATAGAAACACTCTTGGGTGCTGAAAAAGTGAGGTCGGTCCCTGGTTGGTGTTTCCACTCGCCGTCACGGAAAGTGCCGGCCAGTTGACCGTCTGGGAGCTGGCCCTCCAGAAGTGATTTAAAAGTTCCTCGCTCCACCTCACCAGCAAGGCTGAGAGCCTCTGCTCCAGAACCTATCCATGCGGAAGGAGATAGCCCGTCTACATAGTAGTCATCATGCTCAAAATAATGACCGGCAGCTCCGGCACTTTTAATAGAATATGCAGACATCATGATTTTTTGCCTCCTTTTCCAAGCAGACCAAATACCAAATCATCATCCATTCCATCCGTTCCCAACACTGAATGTACTTCCTGTTCTATATCACTTAGGGCTGGTAATTGCCCGTTAGACACCTCAGTACCATGCTTATTGGAAAGTTCTTTCGGAGCAAAGTCAGTATCAGCTTCCATTTTCAAGGCCGTACAGCATTGAGCAGACGCATACCAACTGTCTCATTCTCATCACCTTGAATAAAACCGTCAGCGATCTTCGGAAGTCTCAAGAAAGGAATATCAATACGGGCTTTACTCTCCACGCCCCAAATTTTGGCAAAACAAGACAAATCAGGCAGGTCCATGATTTCACTGGGAAGCACAATTTTTCGGTTTTGACGTTTAGAACTGACCCGAACTCCGTCTCGAATGTCATCGGCGGAGTAGTTTAAGTCTTCATCAACTTCCTCACGCTCAGCTTCACCAAGTACTTTGGAGACCCATTCCGCAGTATCGGCATTATTCAAACGGAAGTGAAGCTGCGTGGAGCACAAGCCAAGTATGGTTTTAGAGGTATTTTTTCCAAACTCTTCCTCTAGCTGGTTTATTTCCTGAATACCCAAAACAACAGCGGCTCCGAAGCTCCGACCTTCGGCCATTAGCATTGAAAGTGCGGGGATTTTTTTAAGACTTGGTAGCTCATCGACAACAATCCAAAGAATCCGCTCATTATTAACCCCACGCGCCATTAACCCTTTGGCCGCAGCTTGTATCCATGTAGAGATAAGAGGTTTCTGTATCTCTATTTCAGATTCCCGTACAGGTAAGAATAACCAACTATCATCAGCATCAGATTCATCGCCTTCTGCTATCCAATCTCTGATTGAGAAGAATCCCTTTGTATTTTCATCTTTCAATAGGCGAAGTGGACGAACACCATCTACGATTGTTGAACGGATACTTTCGAGGGTTCGCTCGTTATCTTCATTGAAATATGTCGCTGCGGGAGTGCCTTCAACCAGTTCTTTGAGTAACTCAAGATCATTCCACGCAGTCGCCCTAAGAAGTGAAAGCAATGACTTAGGTCCGTCTAGATATAGCTTTTGAAGTGCGGCAGAAACAATCGCTCTGGCAGCCGATGTAAAGAACTTCTCTGAACCACTGTTACTATTAGAACTAGGTAAAAGTGTCTCAGCTATCCAGTCCGCATCGAATGGCCCTGCCATTTCTTCCCACGGAGTCCACTGGTGTGAGCGGCTGTCAGCCGGATTGAGTATGTGATCTACTCCGTCCCGATAGAACATTTCTACGAATTCGCCCTTTTTATCGTAGACCACAGCTCGATCACCACGAGCACGAATGGCTTTAAGCAAATGCGTTAGTGCTGTAGATTTACCGGCTCCCGTGGTGCCGCTAATCAGAGTGTGCTTTTTTGAAAATCCTGTGGGTAGGGGGAAAACGCCAAGGGTTAAATCAGAAGCACCATGCTTTTTTACGATTTCTTCTTTCAATTTTTCGGCTGAAACAAGTTTTGCTCCTCGGATAAATTTGTCTTCTTTTATCTCCTTACCTCTTTTAACTGCTCTAACAACTAGATAAATACCAATAGGCAAGTACAGCACAAAGAACAAAGTCAAAGCCCATCCAAAGGACTTGAGAAGCTTAATGGCCGCATCTTGGAAAAGCGGTTCATTTATAACCACTGATGATGGTAAAGAATCTCGCCCATCTACAGCGATACAGGTTCCAATAGAAACGCTTGAAAATGGTTGAACTAGTCCCTTCAGTTGTGCCAAAAGATAAGTACTAGCGTTTTGCAAGACACATTTATCAGCGTCTATCCAGAGATATAGCAGACCACCGACAATCGCTAACAAAACACCAGGCAGAAAGATCCAAATTCCGCTGAATAACAACATCTGCTGACTGTGAAGCCATGTATCCGCTCCGCGAACAAAATCCCCTATACGGCCTTTTCTAATTGTTGCCATTATCGTCCCCTCCAATAAAGTGAGTACGCAGAGCATTTGTGCGCGCTGAAATGACCTGTTTAGCCTCAGCCATTTCATCCTCTGAGCAGGTCTTTTTGAGCAGAAAATCTGTGGTTGCCACATTTATCGATAGCAGGTTAATTAGCTGCTGATAAATCTCCTTCTGATCCACTTGTACGTTTCTGATTTCGTGCAGTGTTGAGTCATTATTTAACGCCTGCTCGATCAAAGACACCGCAGTTTTACTAACCGTTTGTCCCGATTCTTTAGCTAATTCCTTCAACAAAATATGAACTTGTCTCGGTGGATATATTTGTACGCGGTACGCCTTAGAAACTCCCATTGCAGTCCCCCTTATCCCTGATTCTCTTGTGTGTAACTCCCTTGCAACTCTGCATGTGCAGAGGCGCAGGGAGTCCCCTCAGAAGGCGCTACTGCGCCGGATGAGACAGACCACTCGCGGTGAGTGGGGTGTGGAGAAAAATCCGGGCGAAGCTCGGAGTTTTCTTTTTGTGGGATGGGGTCCCTGCGCGATAGAGCGGGGTGAATTGTTTCAGCCATTAGCAGGAAAGAAATTGCCAATTTACGTGTCTCATACTCATGGTATTTCCTTGCCCTACACATCAGGCTGTTGGCGATCGATGTGATAGCTTGCTCTACAGATTTTGAATTCGATGCAGTCTCAAGAATTGCGAGAATTGAAGCGCCAGAACAATGCTGGCACTGCCGAGGATGAAGTTTCATTCGTTATCTCCTGATTGATGAATTTCAGGAGAGATTCTGGCCTTTAGGTGTGTAAATCCCGGCACGTCAAAGTGCCCAATTTGGACAAATCGGCCACTTGGAAAAATGGCTAGTGTCATTCAAAAGCCACCTGTTGATAGCTTTTTGATGTGGGCAACCACTCGGCTCCTAAGCATTCATCGAAAAGCTACCTATTAGTGGTGTTACGGTTGCCTTCAGGACGTTTTAGATAGCCCTATCTATTCAAGATCATCAAAAAGCCACCCATTGGTGGTGTTTCAGTGACTTTTGAGGAAAACAACGAATGCAGGTTTGTCTTAAGAGTTCAAATAAAGCAATGGGCTGAGCTTGAGGAATGCATACAGGCCTAAGAAGAAATAGATTTAATCTTCAGGTTACAGATATCGAGATTCAATGTAAGGCAGTACACCATTAATTTCGTCACTTTTCCTCTGCAAGTTCACTTGGTAGAAATGATGGTAAACATCTTATCGCAAACACGCTTTTGCCCCATTCCTTGTTAGCAAAGTTGCATCCAACTTACTTCAACATCTGTATGTTGACTCAATTTTAGTAATGCTACAGGGCTCTGGTCTAATCAGTGTTATCCAAACGCAATTACATTCGCAGATGAGAAAATGTGGTATGAGTTTCAGCCGTAATTCGAGGCCAAAATGCTGTCAACCAAGGTTAATAATCAGTCGAAAGTGAGCGTAAAAGAATGAGAAAGCTAAAACGATATCAAGTGATTACCCATCAAACTGTATAAAAAACCGCTACCGCAAAAAAGCAAATTCCTATAGCATCATTTATACCAATTGACATGGATGTGGCAGCGGCCAAGTCCAACAAGCGATTTATGCCCTGCAAACAGCGCAGCGCATAAATACTAAGATGTTATACGTGAGGGAGTATGTGCCTAGCATTATATATAGCAAGTGATATAGAGATCCCTAGAGCGGCACATAACGACCGTATTCCAAGGTTCTATGTTTCTGATTTGGGTTCGGAGGATGTTCTGGTAAAAAAGCAATTCTGTTTACCCAATGTTGCATATGCAGGCAGTAACGAAGGCTGCGGCTGTGGATTTTTTAAAGATGGGCTTGAAGGAGAAGAGTTTGAGCTCGCGCATGAAAATTATTATTCTCTCGCACATCTTATCGCAGCATTAAAATTGAGAGGCGGAAAAGTAGCTTTATTCGCGTGTTGGGAAGGCGACCAAGGAACTATACCGAAGACGAAAGAAAAGTTGTCTGTAAGCGGGTTAACATCTAAAGAATTCGAGTTTAAAGAACCTGCATACTATGAAATCGTATAACAAGTTACTTAATTTCGTTCCGGCCACAAACAGCGTGGCCTCCACGGGACTGCCTACGCTGCGCTCTGTAGGATCCCCTCCCCAACAACCATGAATTAATGAGAGTTCAGCTAGTTTCTTCGCAGCACAAAGCAAATCATCTGCTGATATGGGGTAATCATGCCGTCGTCGCAGCAGTTCTTTGCCCATCCTGATTGTTGATAGCACATTCCTTTTCTTTACCGTGTTGGCTTGGAAGTGCCGCTGTAATTGCTGTGTTTCACCGTATAATCCTACCCACCAAAATGCCAGTTGCACCAATAACGCTATCAATAGCAGTATGTCCATCCTCGCCGCATAACGTGTTCTGCTATGACGTAAACCAAAGCCATAAGCGGGACTTTTTAAATCTCTAAAGGTTTCTTCTATTTGCATCCGTTTTTGGTAAATATTAACCAGTTTTTGAGGCGACATGGCTTCTATGGTCAAGTTGGTCACCAGTGCCCAAGGCTCTTTGGCGGTCAGTTCATACGTCCATTGCGCCGTATGGTGACAGTCTGTTGTCGTACTTCGCTGACCTTTTCTGCCTTTACTTGGAGCCCTGAACAATACCATCTCGCATAACAAGGGTTTCTTTACCGATAACGCCACCCGTCCAACATGTTTTGCGCGACGACTGGCTTTGGGATAAAGCGCTTTTAGCGAAAATTGGCGACCGAAGGGGGGCGGCCGATAGACACTTAATCCTCTGACACGACCCAGCCAATACCAACCGAGCTGCTCAACTTTGCGAAACCATGGATTACGAAAGCCAGCGTCAGTGACTATCAGCGGGGTAATGTTGTCAGGTAAGACTTTATGGAGTTCATTCAGAAACTGATTATGGGCGGTTTGAGTCCCTTGCTGGATTAACGGAAATGTTCGCTCGTAGAGCGTGATTGAGCGGCCCTTGATAGCAATAGAGGCGCGTAGTGCAATCAGTTCACGACCTTCACGCATATCCGACCAATCCACCAGTATGGTCGGCATCGTATGTGCTGTTAGCAGCCACTTTGCATGCCACTGATAAACAGCCAGTCTTTCATGGTGAAGGTGCGGGTTGCCCAACAATCTATCCATGCGTTTTATTGAGTGTTTAGTATGAGTGCTGGTGCCATCAATGTGCCGCCCTAAATGCGTGAGGGTGAGACAATCCGCGTTGATAAGTGCTCGGCAAGCAACCATGAGTGTATTCAGTCGCTTTTGATGGATTTCTGGACAATGTTGATAGAGAGATTGATGTAAGATAGTTAACACTTGCACCTTAATGCCCTGTGATTGATGTTTGTTCGCACTTCCATCTGATCACACGTTAAGGTGCAAGTTCACTCTAATTTAATGATTTATCTGAAAATCATCAGGGGATTCTTCAGCGCCCTGCAAGATGAGCCACTCATGACACGTGATCAAATGAGACGAACGGTATTTGAGCCCAGAAAACTTTAAATTAAATTAAAAAATAGTGCTTAGCAAAGTGTCCACTATTACTAGATCAGGTCATACCTAAGATTGATTTAGGCAACAACGCCATTTTTAAGATATGGTGGAAAGAGTTATGTGTTTATATCAATCACCCTGGACGTCCGACACCGATATATCACCACTTGGCAAGTGACCAGCAATTTAAGTTACCGTTACGCTAAGTACATGGATTTATCAAAGGTTTACTCGTCTTATTTGGCAAGCCTCACCTCCGATGCCCTGAATATACTCTGCTCTAAAAGCGCTTAAATACGCTTGGGTTAACCACTCCTTGTTTTAAGCGTCGCGAGGGAATAAGTGATGATGATATTGTCGCGATATCCATTGACTCTACATATCAATTAAACCATATCGAGTTGACGCATCACTTTGTCCTATGTACATTAGCGCATATTAATATCTTGTGTTGTTATTTTAAATGGGGTCTTGAGTGGATAGTGTCTTAAGTGGGGAAAACCGAAAAATAAAACACCTCATCCGTAAAAATATCATTTTGATATTAGGTTTTTTCGTAATGTTAGCTTACATAGTTTTTTATTATGGCAGTGTTAATCACACTGAAACTGACTCTTATACCTACACTTATGTTGAAAATAAGTTCATTCAAAAGACTGTGAGTGGTTATGGAAAGCTAAGGCCTCTGCGGAATCATTTTTTAACCGGAGAGGTTATTTCGGTGGTTGAAGAGGTATTAATAAAGCAAGGAGAGCAGGTTAGTAAAGGTGAAATTATTGCCGTATTAGCGAGTTCCGAACTTGATAGGGACCTTAATACAGCAAAATTGAGTTACGAAAGGTCAAAACTGCAGCTATCTGAAACTCAGGCCAACAATCGTTTAGAGGCCCTTAGAAAAGAGTCGACCATTAATGATATTGCTATCGAGTTAGAAGAAGCCAAAATGATTGATGTCATTTATAAAAAACTATTTGAAACCAAAGCTGTATCAGAGTTGGAAGCGAAACAGGCAAGTCTCAAAGTTAAGCTGCTGACTAATCGATTTGAGCGAGAAGACTACCTGTTAGAGCAAATGAAATTGGCCCACCGACAAAAAGAAGTCGCCCAAGAAAAACTTGTTCAGCAAGAAAATTATTCTTTGCAGTCAATACAAGCGATTAAAAATAAGTTAGTTGTTAAAGCTGAAATGGATGGCAATGTTACTGAGCTTAATATTGAGCAGGGGCAGACAGTAGCTGTTGGCGGAAAAATAGCGACAATTAGTACAAATACGGAGCTTGTAGCAGATTTATATGTTCCACAAGATGAAGCTTCTAATGTGTTAATTAACGCAGAGGGGATTGTTAATACAGGTAGTGGGCGTATCAATGGTCAGGTTGAACGTATTTTTTCTAAAGTATCTGATGGTACAGTTCTGGTTCAATTAAAACTTAATAAACCGTATCCCAATAATGCACGGAATGATCTAAAAATATCAGGTGAAATCTCCATTGGAGAGCCAGAAGAAATGCTGGTTGTCAAACTACCTCAAGGAAAAGGGGCGAGTAAACAAGGGCTACATGCTTTTTACGTTGTATCAAGTGATGAAAAAGTCGCAAGTTTAAAGAATATTATATTTGGTGAACAGTATGATGGCTACCACGAGGTTAAGTCAGGCGTTATTTTTGGCGACAAACTAGTGGCTATACTACCCGAAAATTTTGACTACCAACCCACATTGAATTTGGACTAACAATGAACAATTTATTAGAACTTAAAAATATAAATAAAAGCTATCAAACAAAGACCCTTAATACGCTTGCTCTTAACGATATTAGTTTAGCGGTGAAAGAGGGCGACTTTATTTCTATATGTGGTCCATCGGGAGGAGGTAAGTCGACATTACTTTCTATACTTGGAATGCTAGATGAATTTGATTCGGGTAGTTATGTCAGTAAGCAAAGCAATCTTGGTGAGCTAAGTAGAAAAGAAAAGGCCAATTTAAGAAGTAGTTTTTTTGGCCTAATATTCCAATCATTTCATCTTATCGATGAACTTACGGTACTAGAAAATGTGTTGCTACCGTTAAGGTATGCGAAGAACGTCCGCAGGGATGCTGAGAAGGATGCTAAGCAATGGTTACGCAAATTCAATTTGGACAGCAGAATCAACCATTATCCGAATCAACTCTCCGGAGGTCAGCAACAGCGAGTAGCTATTGCTAGAGCGTTGATAGCCAACCCCAAAGTGCTGTTGGTAGACGAAGCAACGGGCAACTTAGATTCAGAGAACTCTGAGATTGTCATGACATTGTTGAAACAACTTAACGAGGAAGGATTAACCATAATAATGGTAACGCATGATGAGCACTGTGCGGCTTATTCGAAAACGCGATACACCATGAAAGATGGCTGTCTTTTGAACTAGATTGGGGTTTAGATGAACAATATTATGATGGATTTTCGACATGCGTTTGTGCGCTTACGTCGAGAAAAACACTTTACCGCGGCTTTTGTCGCTACACTGTCAATTGTCTTGGCTTTTACTTTTAGTGTCATGGCGTTAGTAGATAATGCTCTGATAAAACCACTCCCATATCCGAAAGCAGAAAGCATTGTAGCGATAGAGACAGCGGTTCATCTTCCCGACGCCACGATGAATGGTAATTCTCCCGGCATCTCAAGAGAAATTATTGAAACGTCGCCACTATTGGATCTCACGGCACTACATATATTGGATCAACGTACTACTGTGGACCGTAGCGGTAAAACCTCCCTTCCCGTCGGATATGTCACACCGAGCTATTTTGAAATGCTGTCTTTTGAATTTCAACACGGCTCAGCTTTCCAGGATGACTTTGTTCCAGGGAAGAAAAACCTAGTTGCGGTTGTCAGTGAGTCATTTGCTCAATCTGAGTTGCGTAAATCACCCATAAAAGTGGGAGACCAAATACAACTCAATGAAGAGTTTTTCCGCGTGGTAGGTATTGTGCAGGACATCGACACACCGTGGAACCTTTCTGAAAAGCCTATTAACGTTTGGTTGCCCACTTCTGCCAGTGGGAAAAACTTCTATAAGATTCCGGAGTTTGGCAGTGAAATGTCGCTACTGGCCATTCCGAAGAATAGCGATTTAGCGGTACTCAACGAACAACTTAATAAAGAGATGAAAGATATTGGTCGTAAGGGGCTACCGCCGTTCATTCAAATTGACGGAAAAGCGACATTATTGAAAGACCTTATTGTAAAAGATAGTAAAAACATCATTCTTGGTATCGGGCTGTGTGCGATCTTTTTTGTGGTATTGACTATGGTTAATTTAGCTTCGTTGTATATTGCTAATGCAGCGAAGGCCAAACACCAGATGCTGATCCGCCAGGCGTTGGGCGCAACCCAAAATGATGTTGCACGATTATTGTTCAGTGAAATTTTGCTGTTAACGCTATTTTCTTCGGTTATCGCGATATTGTTATCTGCGGGCTTACTTAACGGCTTTAAACATTTCTCAAGCGACTTTCTAGCGGGAGCGAACACGTTAGGGCTAGATGCAGGCTTGATTGCTGCTTACCTGATTACCTCAGTACTGATCTGTTTAACTTTCCAGCTTTCAGTGATGAAAACTCTGCGTGTAAATAATATCTATTCCTCACTTAATACTGCAACGAAAGGCGCTGGGGCCTTACTTTCCAGCCGTACCCGTAATGCTATTGTGTTCTGTCAGGTGATGCTGGGAACGTTGTTGTTGATTATTTTTGTTAAGTTCTCATTTGAATTTAATAAGCGAGTGCTTATGGAGCCCAGTTTTGCTTTGGAGGATGTCTATCAGATTGAAGTCAAAGCTCGGGAAGCAGATAGTGCTAAACCAGGCTATATGAACAACTTAGTGAGTAGCATTCAACAAATTCTTATTGACCAAGGGATTAAACATAGTGCATTTACCAATCAGCGACCTTTGGATACGGGGATATTCACAACCGATGTTAAAGATCTTCAAGGCCATTTCCTTAGTCAAGTAAACCCCATTGCAGTAAGCGACAGCTATCAGAGCGTAGCGGGGTTAACATTAATAGACGGCGAATTTTTCTCTGAAAATGATCGATTGAATGCGGCAGCGAAAGTGATTATTAGCCAATCTTTAGCTGGCTACCTTTTTCCAGATGGTAATGGTTTAGGTCAGTTTGTTGAAATTACTGCTTTAGAAAAAGATTTCGAAATTATTGGCGTAATGGAAGACATACAGAACCCAGGATTAATGGATACCGCTGGGGTAGCTAGCGTCATGAATAATCAGGCATATGTACCATACAATGCCGACGAAAAGCAAAGTAATACGCAAGAAGATGTTGTGATTCTATTTCGATCTAATGGCGACACTGAGCAGCAGGCGAGCTTACGTTCCACTATTGATGAACGCCATCCAGAACTATTGAATATTACGCTCACCTCATTGGACAACGAGTATGCTGAAATTCGTGCTCCGTATGTTGTTGGAAGCGTGCTCTTCAATTCTTTGTTGTTGATAACATTAGTTATTTCTTTTTCAGGGTTATACGGTTTGACTAAATTTAATGTGCATGCAAAATCAAGAGAACTAGGGTTAAAGCTCTCCTTGGGAGCAAGTGATAAAGCGCTTATTGTTGACTCGGTAACTCAATATTCAAATCCGGTAATTTACGGATTAGTTTTTGGCTTGTTAACAACGGTTCTATTGTCAATGTTAGGTTTTAATTTTGCTAGTAAAGCAGTGCTAATTGAGCCTTCAATTATTATGACGACAGCATTGCTAACTATGGTTACGTCACTGTTGTCTATTGTTCTACCGACAGTTCAAATTCTTAGTAATAACAAAAATATAAAGTCACTATTAGAAAGTAACTAGGAACACAATAATGCATAAGGACATGAAAAGAATCGATGTAATAGATGTCACTGAGCCGACTTATGATGCTAAGCAAGTTGTGGATGATGCGCTTTCGCATCGTTTATCAGACTCAACGGTGGAGCTGTTTGACTTATTAAGTAAATTGCCTCAATCACAGGCGGCGGCGGAGCTAATTGGGTTGCAAACCCCTGAGTCGATTTTAAACGCAGATGAATTAGCGATTTTTTACGATGTGGCGAGTAAGCCTATTCGGTCGGACAGTACCGGTGCAGGTAAGGCCGTAGTCGTGGTTAAAGCTACTCGTTTATGTAATTTACGCTGTACTTATTGCAATGCTTGGGCTGAAGGGCCTGGTAATGTTATGAGTTTTAGAACACAAGCAGAATCGATTAAGAACCTATTAAACATAGAGGGTGTGACTAGGTACGATTTTGTTTGGCATGGTGGTGAAGTCACCATGCTTCCGCCGAGTTATTTCAAGAAGCTTATCTGGCTGCAACAACAATTTAGACGTCCTGGGATCACGATTGGTAATTCTTTGCAGACAAATGCAACCATGCTGACTGAAGAGTGGTTGGAGTTTTTATCTTTAGCCAAAGTGGGCATTGGCATTAGTATTGATGGCCCTCCAGAAGTTCATGACCTCCGCCGACTCGATCGACATGGCAAAGGCACATCGGCCAAGGTCGCGCATGGCATAAGTCAATTGAGAGCGCATGGTATTAGTTTTGGTGGATTGGTCGTGGTGGATGAAAAAGTTAGAGCCATACCTGCAGCCAAGCTATTACAATATTTTGATGAAATTGGTTTTTATAATATTGATTTTCTTAACTTAGTTCCCGATAACAGTCAGGCGCCTTGCACCTTAGGAAAAGCGTTTGTGAATTACGACGATTTTATTGTCTTTCTGTGCGAAATCTACCAAGAGTGGTTTGCGCATTATAGAGAGACGATTACCGTGCGCATTTTTACTGATTTGCTTGACGTTATTGAACAGCGAGAGACTACAACGACAAATTGTTATTGGAGCGGTAATTGTTCAACGGAAATCTTTACCTTGGAGTCAAATGGTGTGATCGCACCGTGCGACAAGTATGTCGGAGATAAAGACTCTCGACACGGTGATGTCACCAAAGTAGGACTCGGGCAATTACTAGATAAATCAGATTACCATCAAGTCGGCTTACAGGAAGCTGAGTCGGCACAAACACGCATGAAACAGTGCAATTGGTATCACCTATGTCAAGGGGGATGCCCGCATGATCGTCTTGTTAACCTTAAGAATAAATTCAAGGAAGAGGATGAATATTTGTGCTGTGGAGTCGCGCCTCTGTTTAACTTGATGGAGCAAAAATATAGAGAGTTTGGGCTATCACGTCCTTAGTTTCTGTATACCATAATTCTCACAGGTAGTCTGTTAGGGAATTACACTAAATAAAAAGGAAATACTATGTTAACTATTGAAAAAAATAACGAAACGTTAAGTGATCAAAATATTGAACAACAACTGTCTCAAGCGAAATTACTTGCTGGTTTAGTTAAATCAGATGCTAAGCTTGTCCTAACTTGTCAGTCGTTAGAAAGAATGAAAAATCTGCCTAAGCACGAGATTACTAACTGGACTTGGGGTCACCAATTCGAGCAATAATTCGACACTAACTGTTTAGTTGCTAAGGAGAGCGTACCTCTCCTTTTTTTGTCTCTATGTATAAATGGGTAAAATTATGGATTGGCTTAAAACAGCTAAACAACGGCTAAAATCAGGGTACGCTTTAGATCGTCGATTCTACTTTGACACAAATGTATTTGAGCTGGAAACAGCCTATTTGGAGAAGCACTGGGTAGCGTTGGCTAGAGTGAGTGATTTTGAAACGGCTTACTCTTATAAAACTTATAATATACTCAATCATAAAGTGATTATTGCGTTAGATAAGGCTAATCAGTTTTATTCATATTCTGCCATATGCCCCCACCGAGGTGCAGTGATTGCCGATGGCGTCGGCGTCGGCAAGCATCATCGTTGTCCATACCATGCTTGGAAATTCTCGATTGATGGGAGTTTAATTGGCGCGCCGTTTATGGAGAAAAAAGACTGCCAAGGGTTGCATCGATACGGCTGCTTGGTTTGGCAAGGCTGGATTTTTGTCAACTTATCTGGTGATGCCGATATCGAGATGTTTAATACCGACAGTGTCAATGCCGAATTGCAGGATTACCGTTTATCTGAGTTGGTCCCCTTAGCTGACAAAATTACTTTCGAAGGAGCGTTCAACTGGAAGAGTGTTATCGATAATTTTGGCGAATCTTATCATGTGATAGGGACGCACAAAGATTCTATATACGATAGTATTGATTTTAAGCGGAGCCACTGGCGAGCCACTGAACAATTTAATGCTTCAAATTATCCCTCCTTTGATGCTGAACGGACTTTTTTTCCCCAACCCCGGTTCAATCTTAAAAATACTGCTGCAAATACTTGTAACTTTCAGTTGTATCCGATGCTGCTGATCGGTTTGACGCCAGATTTTGTTATCTGGATAGAGCTCGAGATTGTAGAGCGACTCTATACCCGTGCTCATTACCATATTTTGGGCCTTCCAGAGATTATTGCCGATGAGGCTATGAGCGTGAGATTGCCGCAATTAAGAAGTTCAATTGAACACATAGCCGGGGAGGATATCGGTGCCTACTTGAATGTAGGCAGTAGTGCGATGAGTAAACCATACCCTTCTGGTCGACTTAGCCAGTTTGAACAAGGTACCCAGTCTTGGTTTCAGTGGTATTTGAACAATATGCTCAAAGGAGCTGTAGATGTATAGCAAGCAAGTTACGACCATCAGTTTACTTGAACGTCAGTATGTGATTCTTGTCGTAGGGCTGCTATTCATCATTAGCTCTTCATTACTATCCTTATTTGTTTTCGTCCATTTTGGAGAGCTGGTTGAAAGTGGCTCATATCAATACGTTATTGATATATATCCTGTTAGTTTAGGTATTCTGGTGTTGCTTGGTGTGTGTACTGGCTTACGAAAGTACACTATGGAGCTATTGGGAGAACGGGTTCGGTGTCGATTGCAAGCTGACCTATACGCACAAATCATGCGGATGCCTTATTATGTCTTAAGTGAAAAAGAAACCGGATTTTACGTTTCACTGTTAACTAATGACACCATGGTGATTAAACAGTTTTACGGTAGCTCATTGTCGCAGATTCTTCGTGGTGGACTGACGATTGTTGTCGGCATTGTCATGATGGCAATGATGAGCTGGAAGTTACTACTGTGCTCTTTATTGATCTGTCCGATTGCGCTTGCTGTATTATTACTGACCGGTAAAAAAATTGGTTTGTATGCGAGAGATGTGCAAGAAGTTAATGACCGCATGAGTAGCGCAATTACGCAAAGTATTCAATCTTTAGAAGTTATTAAATGTTTTAATGCTGAGGCAACCCTAACACACAAATTCAACGGCAATGTCAATTTATCTTTGGTGAAAAGCACTTACCTCTTACGTATCGAATCCTTGATGTCTAGTTTATTGATTTTGATGGTATTTGGTGGATTGGCTTCTATAGCATTATATGGCCTTGAGCTCGTTAACTTTCAAATCATGACTATTGGCGAATTAACTTCCTTTATGGGTGTGCTGCTTATGGTTGCCATGTCTTTTGCATCAATAAGTGGAGTTTTTGCCAAGTATAAACGGACGCAAAGTTCGATGGCTCGTATCAATAAACTTCTTATGTCCGCTCAAGCTACTCGCCTGGAGAGCCTTCTTTCGCCTATTGAAAATGTCGTTAGTATTGCGTTCCATAATGTCTCTTTTACCTATCCGAATACAACTGAAAAAGCATTAGACGATGTATCTGTAACTTTTACTATTGGTGAAAATATCGCACTAATTGGTAACTCTGGGGCAGGAAAGTCAACCTTATTCAAATTGCTACTAAAAATCTATTTGCCGACATCCGGTGAGATTTTGGTAAACGGCGTTAATATTAATGATCTATCTAGTGCAATGCTCCGCGAACGATTTTCGGTTGTGCTGCAAGAGCATTTTATTTTAGATGGAACGATTCTTGAAAATATATCGTTCGGGAAAGAGGTCAATTTTTCAAGCAAAATTGAAACAGCGGCTCGAAAAGCGGAATGTCTAGATTTTATTAATCGCTTACCTCACGCATGGAATACAACAGTTGGTGATGGTGCAAACAAGTTGTCTGGTGGTGAGAAACAGCGATTGTCATTGGCGCGAGCCTTGTACAAAAGCGCAGATGTGTTACTGCTCGATGAGGCCACCAATTCACTTGATGTGAAGAATGAACATCAAATCCAAAGCGCAATTGCAGCGGCCAGCCACGGTTCTCTAACTTTGACCATAGCGCATCGCCTAAATACGATTGCGAATGCGGACCGAGTACTGTTTATGTCGAAGGGAAAGATCATTGGTGATGGCACTGCTAGTCACCTTTCTAGCTGTTGTGATGAGTACAAAGAATTCATGTCATTACACCAAAATATGTTAGCTACCTAAGTTACGGTACAAATGACGGCACAGCCTGACAAAATTACAGCTTGAATGTTTTTCAGAACGTCAAATTGGCGTGAGTGTTATCGATGGCTACTTAAAAGCTTGTGGCACTAAGGCTTAGTGTCGTAAGGAGTCGTAGTCTAACTATAAGCATCCGGTAATTTACCTCTAGCTAAGTTTGGCCTTCAGGGGGGGGAGGGCTATTTATATCGAAGTTAACGTAAGATAACTGCTCCAGGGAGTGCTCGATGTAATCGGTAAGTGTAGCGGCTTGCATACCCTCTCGTTAACGGCTTCTATCGTTGTCGATGGTTTTCTCGTCCACACCTCCATGACAGGAGTATCAGGTATGGAGAGTGTCCGCTGGCATCGTCCAGTTACCCTTCCTAACCAACTGAGCGTTCGTGTCACAGCCGTAGGAAAGAGTCCGCCAAAGGCCGGAAAGGGCTATGGTGTCCTCAGGTGCAAACTAGAGGCATTAGAGCAAGACGGTGGCCTCGTTATGTCAGCAATGGTAGATTATCTTCTGGGGTCTAAGTCATGACTTTGGTGAGTGTCTACCTAACCAATGGCTGTTGGCGGACGTACCTACGCTGCGCTCCAGCACGCCGCAAAGCCAAGCGTTAAACCCATAGAAATTTTAATCCGAAACTGACGAGTTAGAGCAAAGGGTCTATCACGCTTTTGTCCCATTTTCATTTAAGGACGGCTTACTGGCCGCCCTTCAGCATCCTTTTCAACCGTTTGAGAAGTTCGAAGAATCCCCCTAGCCAGTATGGTAAGGGGAAAGGCTTTGCAGGGCCAGAGAGCTTAGCGGTTAGCCGAACGCCATAAAGGCGGAAGGCTATGCCGCCCTGAATATACTGAATATCCTGTAGATACTGCCGAAATCGGGCCGCAGTAGCACGCATCCAGGCCACTGTGGCACACTGTCTGGCCGTTGTGACACGCTATTGGGCCGTTGTGGCACGTTCTCCTCAGCACAGTAAATCCAATCAGGCCGCTGTGGCACGCATTATCCGGGTTGCAGTTTCGCATAACTCAACGCCTACCATCTTTAAACCTTCTCTATCTTCCTTCAACCGCCGTCGGCCATTGCGTAGATCCATGCTTGTAATATTCTGACCATATACAGCTCGGAGTAGAGTATCAGTGTACCAACCACCATTTGGATTGTTTTGATGGGTTAACACATGACGAGCCACAGCTTGACTAACTCCATGTTGAAGTCGGGCTATGGGTCCAGGTGAGTAGTATAGATTGAGGTCTCGCTCTAAGAGCATTACTAGAGCAATGCCTAGTCTTACTCGCCAGAGGTGACGCTCACCTCCTGTAAGTGGGTTGTAACGCGTTTTAGGTGAAGGGATCACGTGATCGATCAGCCCACCAATAATCCGATCTCCTGACAGCTCAAACTCTGGCGTGACAATTTCAACTGTTGCGCTTCGGAGGTCTTTTAACAACGACTGTAGACGAGACAAACTGTAGTTATGGTCAGACAGAATTCGACGAACTTTGGCTGGATCACAATTCCCCCATCAGAAATCTCTCTTTTACGCTCTGCCGTGTACATTATCGCTTCAACCACATCAGCATGTCGTTGCCCTAAGCGGCCATTGACGCGACAGCGACCGAACGATGTTGAGATCCAATCGCCTTGCATTTCCTTTGGGCGTAACGATGGTTGATATAACATGACTCGCGCTTGTAATACTGTGCTAGTAGGCACGACTTCATTACCAGTCATTCTCGCCTCCCACCCCAACAACTTTGCTTAACCGTGGCTTTCCATATTTCTCCTTCATCGTCAATTTTGAAGAGCCACCATACGAAAGCTGCGCTGGTTCTAGCACACCTCTAGGACCTCTTTGGAACCATCGATCTTCTATCGGTGCGGAATAATTGATCTTTGGGAATGACAGTCGTACAAAGTTACGGCGGCAATTTTCATCGATGTTGAATTGTTTAGCCTGATCTAGAGTCATTCCGATCAAATTCGCCTGAAATCGAGCGTTGTCAGTCAGAACTGAGCTGCCCCTACTGGCTTGCTGGGCATCACCACCATTGAGTGCTCCGGCTTTGCTTGTGTGGTGAAGGAATAGCACTGTTGTTGAGTTCTCACGGCAAAGTTGCTCCATGTAGGCTAGCAGTCCAGCCATGTGACCGCCGTCATTCTCGTCGAGTTTGTGAAAGCGCCGCAACGTATCAACAATGACTAGCCGTGCATCACGAGTGACGCTGGCAAGCCAGCGCCGCCATTCTATCGTCATCACATCCACGCCACGGCCAACAAGGGGAGCAACATGTAGGTTAGTGAATACTGTTTCCTTCTCTATTTGTTTAAGGCGTTCACCGATAGAATAAAAACGCCCATTAAGCACATCGGAAGGATCTTCACCTGTGAGGAATACAACTCGACCAACATTTCGCTGCCATGCTGTGTCCATGCCAGTGAAATTAAGCATGTCAGGGCCACCAGATACTGTGATGGCAGCTTGTAACGCAAGCATCGTTTTCCCTGTCGCGCCAGGTGATACAAGTGCACCCACGGTTCCTGATTTGAAACCTGGTAACACAAAATCGAGGGGAGCTGGCTCATGTTCTACAGCGTGTCGCAAATCGAGCCACGAAAAATTCTCCATGAACTCGCTCATGCAACACCTCCAGCTATGCCATATTGGATAGCAAGTATCGTATTGCGGCGATTAATTTCAGCTTCTACTGCTGGATTTACAGCGATTGGAAGCAGTTTGGCAGAGTGAGCAATAGCCAAGCATACATAGGCCTTATGAGTTATTGAGCCGCTTGCAGCCGCCACATCGATCATTTGTGAAAATGGTTCCGACAATACAATCTTGTGGAAATAAGAAGGGTGAATTTGTACGGTCATAACAAACCTCAACGAATAAAAAGTTGAGGCACTGCGATCGCGGCTGTTGAGCACTCCGCCCCATTCGCGCCTGATTAACGGGGGGTTATGGCGATACGCTTTAACCAGACAGGTCTAAACCTATAAGGCTGCTCATGCCAGGCATGAACTCACGGTGGAACTTTCACATGTGAAAGTTTTCCGCTTACCAAATCAATTAATATGCTGTTTGTTTAGAGAGGCCAGCTACCTCCCTTTATTAAAAACTTGCCATTAAGATTGAAGTTAATATCATTCCAGCAATTTTAATAATGTCCACTCCGAACAAACTTCCGATTGCTAAGCCAGCGATTACCATTTCAATTTTTGTAATTTGTGTGTACATAACAAATCTCCTTAACGTCTTTAAAATAAAGCCTGTTGCTGACTACGCTTGGGAGATGAAGCAATATGCCCCAAGCGATGCTCACTTTTTGGATGCTCCCAATTATTTTTTCCACAAGCAGGGCAGAATTTACTGACAACTTTATCTCTCAAACCCGGCCCACTGAAAACTTCATTTTCACAATGTACACATTCAGCAAAAAAAGCCTCCCCAGCACTTATTTCCTCACAGGCTTTGTATAAACCTGAAATATCAAAATCTTTTCTAGTTTTTAACCATGTGTATGCTTCAAGAACTGATTCTAGATGAGTTAGTTTCTCGCGTAATTCACAGTAAATTTGTATTGCAGATGAATAACTCACCCAATCGGACTTTGACAGAATATTTTGTCCATACGTTGCGCACCTACGCTCACGAATGGAAAGGTCCTCTCTTATTTTTCTAACTTGTTTATAGCTGAAGGAAGTTTCCTTCTGAACGATTGAATTCGAAAAGCCAATTTTGACCAAATAGTAGCCAAACGCCCATCTATTTAGGTGATGGTTATCTGGCAGGAACGGTAGCGGTTTGAATACATTGGAACGCATAAAGCCCCCTGTTCAAAGTTTAAAACAATGAACAAGCGAGGCCCCATGCCTTACTTGGTATCCCAAACACAAATCATGAATGGGCTATTTGATGTGCGAAGGAATTAATCCTTACGCGAATGAATATGCTGTTTAAAGGCCAGCTACCGTTATTTAAATAATAGCAAGACGGAGGGAGTTGTCAACAACTCTAAAAACAAAATTAGTCAATTATTTCATTAAGTTAACTTTGTCACGTCAGGACAAATTTCGATTACTGTAATTATCATAATTACGATAATACCGTAATTATCGTAACCCTAATCATTACGCCACTTTGTCCAAAAAGGGCAATTTGGCGTACCAAGATATCAGGTAATCGCCTTCAAAATTATCCATGCGAATAACGCACAACTATTTCATTCACATGGAGATGCAATCAATGCAAACATTTAAAAACGCCGCTGTCGTAGCAGTTATTACCCTGTCGTCCACAGCCGCTTTTGCTGGTACAGGCACCGGAACTTCTCAAATTTCAGCAACACCGCCAGCTCTTTCAATAGTCGAGATTCAGCCATACAAAATGACGCTTGAACGAAAGGCAGGAGCATCCCCTACAAGTGGCTTCTCATTAAAAAACTGGGCAACTCATCTGGCACAAAATCCAGAGGACACAGCGCAGCCAGGGTGTTTAAAAGTGCAAGGGGATATGGCGAAAAACGTCGGTATTACAATTACTAACCTGTCAAATCCTGCTGCGCCTGGAGGGGCAACGTTGAGCTTCTCAGGAACACCAAAGGTTAATCTAACCACTTCAACTGTTGATTGCGCGGACGCCATATCTAAAACAAGCGCTGGCGTTGGTATAAACGCAGCACCAGTTTCAGCAACCACCGCCTCTTCGGGCGAGCTTTATATCGCCTGGTCGTATCGCCAACCCGCCACAGCCTCATCAGGATTCATGCAGCTCAGCGCGTGGGAAGAAGGGATCTTCACAGGAACTGTCGATCTTCAAATCGATTATCAGTAAGCAAACGTGTAGGAACTGGCTCAGCTAGTTCCTAGTCTTTTCGAGGTCCCTATGAAGCCCCTTATTAATTCAATCATGATAGTGACGCTAGCAGCTTTCATATCTGTACCTACGGCGGCATTTCAACTTAAGCTCCATGACGTGGAGATTAGTCGTAAGTCAGCGACTGAAATCCCAGTTTCAAATACCCTAAATTCGCCAATAATCGTGAAAATCACCCCACCAGATGGGGTACAAGTATTTCCCCGACGCTTCCAACTTCTCCCTGGAGAGCGGCAAGTAGTAAAAGCCCTTGAGAGTGATGGGAAAGTATTAAAGCCAGACGCTAAGATGGCATTTTCTTATGCTGTAATAGGCGAAGGCAAACAAGGGGTTCAATCAAGAATTACACTAAGACTGCCTGTCAGAGAGGAGTCTGAGTGATGAAGCAAAAACTTTCACATGTGAAATTTTTTGTGCCCTCTATCTTGGCCGCAGCTTTCACACTTACAGCCTCACCAACACGTGCAGATGACTACTTGATGAAGTTTGTCATGAACGGACAAAACAAGGGGGAATACCTTGTTTCTCGTGAAGTAGATAACACCACGGCTGAGCCAGGGCTATGGCAAGCTGCTGGTGTAAACACCACCGCATCACTACCCTTGGAAAGGTTAAACAACCTTGGTCACGTCAAAATTGTTTGGTCAGAACAAACCATCTACTTTTACACACGTAATAGCACGATCAAACCCAAGACAGCCAAACCAGAGGTTACAATTGAACCAGCTGTATCTAAGCTGGATGTGAAATCCTTTGACTACTTTCTCACCTATCAAAACAAAGGTGATATTGCGGGTAACATCACGGGAACAGGCCGCGTAGCAGATCTCGATGTTGATGTTAGAGCTGGACTAGAAGGGCAAGAGTCATATTTCTCATCACAATGGCATAGCGAAGACAATCGCTATATAAAAGACGTTGAGCTGGGACGAGTGCAGCGATATGGCTTGGATGGCTTTGCTGCAACCAACGAGAACTATTTGGCTACAGGTTCATTTTCTAGTGACCAGATAGAGTTGTACTGGCCTGTTGGAACAAGGGTAGATGTATACCGTGACGAAATCTATCTAGAATCTCTGGTTCTGGATAGTGAGCCGTTCTCTTACAAAATCGAGCTGGATTACAGCACTAATCTATATAAATTTGACGCTGTATTGCCCGATGGCACAACGGACACCAAAACAGTAGAAAGAGCCATTTCGGGACGACTTGCGCCAGTAGGAGGTCTAAACTACCAGGCAGCTATAGGCAAGTCTCCAATCTCAAATGAAAGCAAACTAATTGGTCACTTGGCCTACGGAGTAACTAACGAATTGTCGCTTTTCGCTGGTCAGGATGAACAGGAAAGACATTATTTTTCCGCTTTATATTCAAGAGATGATTTTTCATTTGAGCCTGCTTGGTATGGCAGCAGTGGGTACGCTCTGAACGGCTCTTGGCAGGATGACAATCTTGCGATCTTTGGGCAATTAAGTGATTTAGACAACTATCAATTGCGCTCTGTTAGTGTTTCATCACGCTCTCTGTTCCAACCAACTATTCAGTACTCTTCCCGCACGCACGGCGGTTATGAAACTCAAGAAACGACGCTACGCACGTATCACAGCGCTCGCCTTGAGGCTCTGAATACATCAATTTCTTTATCTCCATACTACTCCAATCGTTTAACCAATGGTGTCAGATCCAATATGTTGGGAGGGCGAATGCTTGCTAACATGGCGGAAGGTTGGCAGGTTTTAGCGTCCTATGAGCATGAAAGTAAAGAGCTTGATGGTATTAAACATATAGAACGTTTCAATGGAGAGGTATCAAAACGATTTAATCTGGGACGGCTAACTTATCGCTACACGGCAAGCAATTTTGGTCATGGATGGGAAGGCCAGCAACAAAGCCTACGTGCTGATCTTTGGAACTGGAAATTTGCAACTGTATCAGCTTCGTTCAACCACTCGTCTAATAGCGGTAACAACGTTACTTTATCAGTCAGTGGTAGCTTTGGCCGAACTGGATTATCAAGAACTCCTCAGCGCAGTCAAGCTCAGTTGGAACTGTCAACCTGTAAAGATTTAAACCTTAACGGAATCTGTGAACCAACTGAGCCCGAAGTTGAAGGTATCACTGCAACAGTGGCAGAAAGAGAAGTTGTAACACCAGCCATCGTTGATTCACTCACACCTTATCAAAGTTACACCATTCAGGTAGGTAGCGGCTTCAACTTGTCCCCTCGTTACAAAGCTGTGGAATCAACAAGATTGATTAGAGGCGGAGTAAATAGGTTACGTTTACCGTTAACTGAAATTAGTGAAGTTGAAGGCCAGCTTGAGCGAGATGGAATTAGAGTAGCTCTAATTGACACAGAAACGGGAGATGTTCTGGCGGAACAAACCACTGAATTTGGGGGATGGTATCTGTTTTATGCTCCATCTGGGCGCAAGGTCAAGGTTGTCGAAGAACCTAAGTCAAAACCAGCTAAAAACTTTCACATGTGAAAGTTTTCTAGTGTCCAAAATGGGCACTTTGGCGTGCCAACTATGACTAGTTTTTGAGTAAAAATAGCTCTGTGTTAAGCAAAGAGGAGATTGGTCATGGCATATCACTTACACCTTAACTTTAAAAACAAAGAGTATTTTTTATCAGATGGCGCGTGGTCAACCGAAGAAACCATTCAGGGCCTTCTTCTACCAATAAGTGCGTATCAACACGCCGATGAAAAAAGTGCGTTGAATGCCGTCGATGAACTTAAATCTTTGATAGATGAGGTTCTTGATAAGGTTGAGATTGAGTGGAGCGACTGGATGACTCAGAAACCAACGATCATCTACAAGGAAGATGTTAAGTTGTTGATAAGAAGAATTAAAGAGGAGTTTTATGTTAACTCATTCCACTCTTACTTAAACAATGGAAAATTTAGTGAACAACATAAGGAAAGGGCTACTGAAGAGTTTTACGGGAATTTACCTCGTCTCGAAGATGAAGGCTGGTTCAACTTCAGTTGAATCATGCTGAGGCACAAGAACTTTCACATGTGAAAGTTTTTATATCCACTTCATCGTCAGCCGTCGGATTGCTCCTTAGCGGCTGACGCCTCTGCCTTCTCATCAATATCCTTTAGAATTTCCGCAGCCTTCTCATTAGCTTGCAAAACCACTTCTGGTTTTTCCTGCTCCAGAATCTGCTCAAACGCTCTTGCCATAATGCCCTCCTTCCAAGTCCAAGCTATTATAAACAATAGATGTTAAATAACGAGAGGGATGAGCGATGACGCCGTTAATATGGGGATTACTGGGATTATTCGTTTTCTTCACAGTGGTGACTTTCGGAAGCTTGTATCTTTACAACAAGCGGGATAGGCGTTAACTCCAATTTTAATCACCATAAAAAAGGCTTTATGTGTCCGTATTGGGCAGTTTGAGAGTTCATAACTTGAAAAAATGAATGAGAAAATAGTCGCAAATATATCGGAGCCAAAGGATTAATAATTCTTTGCTCAAGCATTATGGATAACTAATATGGCGACCATTTTAAACGAAATGCTAACAGAGCAACAATTAATAGAGCTAACCGGCTATACGAAAGCAAGCGCCCAAATCAAGCAACTAAAGTTACAAGGAATACATTATCACTTACGTAGTGACGGTAAGCCTGTAGTGACATGGACGGCGGTAAACTACCCATTTACACATCGAGCGGTAGCAAATGACAATGTTCCTAATTTTGGAGCAATAAGCAATGGCTAAACGCAAACCAGAAGATGCATGGATGCCAAAAGGCGTATACCTGCATAAAGTTCGCGGTAAAGCTACCAGCTACATCATGAAAAACAGCAAGCGCACAATTACCTTGTGCTCTGCATCTTCAACACGTGCAGAAGTTTGGACTGCATACGAAGCAGCTATTGAAAAATCACTGGCCAAGTACACATTCAAACGCATGGCTGACGAATACCAGGCATCTGCAACATTCAAAGAACTAGCACCTCGCTCGCAAAGGGATAGAGAACGAGAACTAGCGATGTTTAATAAAGTCTTTGGCGAAATGGAACCAGACACAATTAAGCCACACTACATTCGTCGATACATGGATATTAGAGGGAACACAAGTCGTACTCAGGCAAATCACGAATTATCAGCATGTAGTGTAGTCTTCGGCTGGGGATACGAGCGTGGTCATTGCAAAGAAAACCCTGCTAAAGGCGTTAAGAAATTCAAGAATAAATCACGTGATCGGTACATCACTGACTATGAGTTTAACGCACTGCTTGAGTGCTGCGAACAGCGGCTAAAAATTGCTTGTGAGATCAGTTATCTATGTGCAGCGCGACAAGCCGATGTGCTATCACTAAAGTGGTCACAAGTGATGGATGAAGGGATTTTTATTCAGCAGGGTAAAACTGGCAAGAAACAGATCAAGGCTTGGTCGCCACGCTTGCATGAACTCATTAATGAAGCGAAAACATTACGCAAAGGTATTGCCAGCGTCTTTGTAATCAACAAAACAGGTGGAGGCAGGTTAACAGCAGATGGTCTGCGCAGCAGTTGGCGCAGAGCGATAGACAAACTAGCATTACAATATCCAGACATTGAACGAACGTTCACATTTCACGACATCAAAGCGAAAGGCATCTCTGACTTTGAGGGAAACATTCACGACAAGCAGCAATTTAGTGGGCATAAAACCGTTGGCCAAGTGAACGTTTATGACCGCAGAACTGAGATAGTGCCAACTATCGGCAGTATTAAGAAGTGAATCGTTATTCAAAAAGCTGATTAGACATTTCTAACAACTTTTCTAACAAAATAAAACGGCTCGCATATTTCTATGCAAGCCGTTGTTTTATTTGGCAGGGGTGGCAGGACTCGAACCCGCAACCATCGGTTTTGGAGACCGCTGTTCTACCAATTGGAACTACACCCCTGTTGACGTGGGGCATTATGCTAAAAGCACCTCCAAAGGTAAAGTACTTTTTATGGCAAAACTCATTAACTGAAGGTTTTTCAAACAAGTTAGGCTATTGCTGTTGATTTAACTGCCACTGAGATTAAAAAGCCATCGCATATTAGCGATATGACGTAGTAGATACTTAGTTTAGAGCCCATAGGTTAATAGTAACTCGACTAAATGATCCCACAACAAATCAGTTTGATGACGTCGAATAAGTGTGCCGTTTCGGCCATTTTGAGGTGCTTAAGGGTTAAAGACGCGCATTTATCGAAAAAAGATCTGAGTTCGATTTATAAAATCGGCGTTTTATAGTATAAGCATCGTCAATTTCATACACAGCTCGACGGAACCACTCATGTCTGACAAATTTTTCTTCAAGGGTCGTAAAACCCCTAAGCCAAAGCACGAAAGCTATGGCTACAACACTAAACGTGCCGCTAAACCGGGTACAGAAGCATTACCATTACAATTAATTGTTGCCGACGAAGCGCGTAAACTCGAAGTTGCCGCGATTGTTGCCGAACACCAGCTGTTCGCCAATATCGAAGTCAATGCCGACGTCGCTGAAGATATTGTTGAATTAGACGGTTTATTAAATAAGCCTAAGACCACGACTTTCGAGAAAAAACCGAATCGTAACGAGCCTTGCGTTTGTGGTAGCGGTCAAAAATTCAAGAAGTGCTGCGGCAAGTAAGCGCTTTCATAAGCGTGATATAGATAGGGACTTTTGCTGTAACGCTTTTGTGCGTCGGGAATCGCCCCTTTACTCCCCTCTTTTTAGTTTCTGCCCGAAGCTAATCTTCCAACTTTGAGATAAAAATCCGCTGCAAATCGTTATTCCATAGCTGAATAATTTTGCGGGTCTTTTCTTTATTCCAAAAACATTTACCAAATAAAATCAAACCAGCGCCTTCAAAGCAGCGTTTATCTTCTATTTCAAATTGCGCTAATAATGGTTGCTTTATCCCATCGATAGGAATGCCGATATCTTTGCTGTCGGCGGGGTTAAGCCAACTCATCGTCGGGTCAGTGTGGGATATCGTGCCCCAATACATGTGGGGTTTATTATCGCTTGGGTCCGCATCGGCAAAATTGACAAACAGGTTCTTCGCCCGCCAACGGTATTTTCGCTCAGCGTCTGCGTATACCCAGAGATCCGATTTCGCCAAATCTGTACCGCGCAATAAACTGTGGAGTAACTTTTCGAGCCCTTGGCTAGGCACTCGTTTTTCAGTGGTATGTTCAGCGGTGTTAACTTGGTAGCCTGTTTTCGACTCTTGTATCCGATCATCCACTGACGATGCAACAGACGCTTTCGATGACTCAGGCATAGAGGACAATTTAGGCGTTGGCTCAGTCTTGCCGCTTAATGCCTGTGTTGTCGAAACTTTGTTTGCAGGCGTATGGCGACGAGGTTTACGGCTAAAATCGATCATTAACGCATCGGCATCCACCAGCTGTTGCTGCACTTCGAGGGCATCTTGTTCTTCACGGGATTTTTGTGCCGAAGGTTTAAATTCAATGCAATCAGCTTGGTGATATCGCGAGCCAAAACAAGCGGCTTTACCGTCTTTTGAGGCTTTACGGAAATATGCTTTACCACCGCAGGCGGGGCAAATTAACCATTGCCGCAAACGCTCGATATCCTCATCGGGTAATTGTTGAAACTTAAAAACACTATAAGTCGTTCTCGCAATTAAATGATCCTCTGTTTCGAGTTCACAAATAGCATCTAACATAGTGTTCTCCTTTATTTTCGACTGCTGGCAATACCGCTATCTATGCCCAAGCATTAATCCCAAAAGTGATAACACTTAACAGAAGCAAGATGCCAAGTACGCGGTAAATCAAACCTAAAGTACTGGTGCCTTGTGAGCTCGCATCCGAATGTAATGACATGATTTTAACTTTTGCGGCATCTTGGGTTTTGTGTTTCATTCTGCATCCTTAAAATATTTCGCCAATGGCACTATCAAACTTGAAGGAATTGATAATGCGGCTTTTGCGGCACTCGATGCATGATAAAAGGGTGTCAGTTGAGTGATTAACGCGTTGAAGCATTTGAGTGCGGCCAAGGCATCGGCGGCGGCATAATGAATTTGCGCACTGGATAAAGGCACGTGCTGCCAATTCGATAAGGTGACTTTTTTAGGTTTGTCGATACGTACACCCAAAAGCGCCGCAACTAACTGGCGCGTCCCCATTTCCTTCTCCGCTCCAAGTTGAGCCAGTGCCCAATTTAAATCTAATGTTGAGGCGACATTAATGCCCCATTGCCGCCTGAGAGCGTGTGCATCACTGCGTAAACCAACCCCGACTTTGAGTATGGTTTCATCTTCTAATAAGGCTTTTAACTGGGTGAATTGCTCACCCAAAATGGCATGCTGAAATAAATAACAGGTATCCACTGTCGCGATTTGAATAAGACTCAAGGGATGTTGCACGCCGCGCTCAAAGCTTGCACGGGTTTCAGTATCAAAACCTAAGACTTGCTCAGCCTGTAATCGCGCGACAACCGCATCGAACTCCGATGGTTCAACCACCTCGATGCGGACATGTTGAAATTCAAAAGCTGCTAACGCTGCAAGTTCAATATCATCAATACGTGTAGTCAAAGCGATACGTTGCTGCAGCCACAAATATGCCCACTGACGCTGCGCTTGAAGTTGAGTTTTAGCTTTAATTGCATTTTCAGCCTTGGCCGATACCTGCTCACTTTTCTGCAGCTCGGTCAAGGCATTGAGGTTATCAAGATAAGCCGTGCCAGCAGCATCCATTACCGCCATTAACCCATCGGCATCTTTGCCAAACTCTTTACGTAACCAAGCCAGCTTACTCGGGGAGACACAGTACTTCATTAACTTCATCGTGCTCATCCTTGATGGTTGATGCGCGCAGCTAGTTAACTACGCAATTTCTGTATTCCTGTCATCGCAATAAGTGCAACAGCGCCAGCAACGACACCAAATAAGCCATTAAGAATACTTGGCGTCAGCACAGCAAACACAGGTCCAACAACACCAATGGCAGCAACCGCTTGTTCAGCATGGTGGATTTGCTCGCCGACTAGGTGTAGGCCATGAGTTAAAATCCCACCGCCCACCATAAACATGGCTGCCGTGCCAATAATCGTTAAACTTTTCATTAATACGGGAGCTGCACTCAATAAACCAAAACCTAATTTACGGTTCATTTGAGTTAATACAGAGGCGCCTTCACGTTGACTCAAGTACAAACCCGCATCATCCATTTTCACAATTGCCGCCACTAAGCCATACACGCCTATGGTCATGACTATCCCTATGACAGCTAACGTAAAAAACTGTGTCGATAGGGATTTGTCCGCCACGATACCAAGGGTAATGGCAATAATTTCCGCCGATAACACAAAGTCGGTACGAATCGCCCCTTTGACTTTTTCGGCCTCGTAGGCGGCGAAATCTTTAATCTCAGGTAACTCATTCTCTACTTGGGTTTCGTGTTGTTGCTGGCCTTTTCTATGGCTATAGCTGTGATGCAGTTTTTCAAACCCTTCGTAGCATAAAAACAGTCCACCAAACATTAATAAAGGGGTGACAGCCCAGGGAATAAAAGCGCTGATAAGCATTGCTGCTGGTACTAAAATCAACTTATTACGGAATGACCCCTTGGCCACTGCCCACACGACGGGTAATTCACGATCGGCGCTTACGCCCGTCACTTGCTGGGCATTGAGGGCTAAATCATCCCCCAGTACACCCGCGGTTTTCTTTGCCGCTACTTTACTCATTACCGCTACGTCATCCAAAATCGATGCGATATCGTCAAGTAAGGTTAATAAACTCGCGCCTGCCATGCTAAATCCTCAATAAATCATTCTGCTTTTGCCATAGTAGCTTAGTTAGATTAGTTGCGTATAGCGAAATGCTTTCCAACTTAACTGCTTAAGTTACTTACGTTATTGGGACTGGTTGCTAATGTGAAAATGCCAGCAATCTAGATCACACCCACGGTGGAATTGCGCCACATTATTTATCGGAAAAGAGTATACTAAGCCCAGAATTTTTTACTCATTTGCCGTTACAGGATGTCAACATGACTCAAGATGAAATGAAAAAAGCTGCCGGTTGGGCCGCACTTAAGTACGTTGAAAAAGACAGCATTGTTGGTGTTGGTACGGGTTCGACTGTGAATCACTTTATCGATGCACTGGCGACCATGAAAGCCGATATCGAAGGCGCAGTCTCTAGCTCTGAGGCATCAACTCAGAAAATGAAAGCGCTGGGTATTCCCGTTTATGACTTAAACAGCGTCGATCGTTTATCTGTCTATGTGGACGGTGCCGATGAAATCAACGACCGCATGGATATGATTAAAGGCGGCGGCGCGGCATTAACTCGCGAGAAAATTGTCGCGGCAGTGGCTGAGAAGTTTATCTGTATCGTGGATAACACTAAGCAAGTCGACATACTAGGCGAATTTCCACTACCCGTAGAAGTCATTCCGATGGCACGCTCTTATGTGGCGCGTCAACTCGTTAAACTTGGCGGCGATCCTGTGTACCGTGAAGGCGTTGTTACCGATAACGGCAACGTGATCCTCGATGTGTACAATCTTAAGATCCTTAATCCAAAAGAATTAGAAAGTCAGATCAATGAGATAGTCGGTGTAGTGACTAACGGTCTGTTTGCCAAACGCGGTGCGGATGTGTTACTCGTTGGCACCCCTGATGGCGTAAAAACCTTTACCGCCAAATAAGTTAAGTGTAAAAATCCTATCACAGTCACAAGGCTGCTGATTGTAAAAATGCACAGTAAAAAATATGCTGTAAAAATGCCAGCCACTTTATTCAAAGGGCTGGCATTTTTTATGGTTCTTTTTAGGGTTCAATGTTATCTAACTCAGCTGCCCATCGCAGACAGCTTATATCAAGCTCTTGGCTTACCAAGCTCTGGCGACTAGACCTTTTAAGTAGAATCCTTCTGGGAAGGCGCTACCGATAGGGTGATCGCTCGCTTGGCTTAAGCGTTCAATAAACTGGATTTCACGTTTCGCATCGAGCGCGGCATCGGCCACGATTTTTTGGAACAGATCCGCAGGCATTAATCCTGAGCAAGAGAAGGTCAATAACACGCCGCCCGGATTCAACAACTGCAATGCAATCATATTGATGTCTTTATAACCACGGCAAGCCCCGTTTAACTGTGCCTTGTTATCGGCAAACTTAGGCGGGTCGAGCACAATCACATCAAAGGTTTTGCCTTCATCACGGTACTGGCGCAACAACTTGAACACATCGGCTTCGTTGTAATGCACATTGTCATCACTCAAACCGTTCACTTGCATATTGAGGCGCGCTGTCGCCAAGGCGAGAGAAGACACATCGACGTTTTCAATACTGGCAGCGCCTGCTTTCGCAGCGTACAGACCAAAAGTCCCTGTGTAGCAAAAACAGTTCAATACCGATTTATCTTTGACAAAACGGGCGGCAATGGCGCGGTTATCACGTTGATCGAGATAGAAACCTGTCTTATGGCCTTTAATCACATCGACGGCGATCTTGATGCCGTTTTCTTCGATAATCACTGGCATTTCTGGCAGAGTGCCGTGCAGTAAACCCGTAACCGGCAACAGGCCTTCTTTCTTACGGGAATCCACATCAGAACGCTCATAAATAGCGCAATCAGGATATTGCTCAGCCAATAGCTCAACTAAGGTATCGCGCCATAAATCAGCACCTGTGCTCAGTAACTGGCACACCAGCACATTGGCATATCTGTCGATGGTGATCCCAGGTAAACCATCGGACTCAGCAGCCACTAAACGATAGCCCGTTAAGCCTTGCTCGCGGATTAAATCGTTACGGCCGATTTGCGCCCGCTGTAAACGTCTGGCAAAAAACTCGCGATCAATTTCCTCTTCGCGATCGAAAGTCCAAATCCGCACTTGAATTTGCGACTCAGGCGACCAAGCACCACGACCTAACCAATGACCATCATGCGCGACCACATCGACTGTCTCACCCGCTTCAGGTTTTCCCTTAATGTTATGAATAGCATTGGAAAATACCCAAGGATGGCGACGCTCGAGTGACTTCTCGCGGCCGGGTTTAAGTTTGATTCTGATAGCCATAGTTGCCTTTAAAAATAGGGCCGCCACTAAAAAAGGGCTGCTGTCTAAAAATGGGAAACGGATGATATACCCAATGCCACCTAAGTGCGAGTACCGAACGCGCCGCAGCGCTTATTTTCCATCATCCACGGGTGGCCGATCATACCTTATTTTAACGGTTAATTCTGAATGATATTCATGCGAAATGATGTAGGAATGGTTAATGACACAACGCTAACAAAACCGTAGCGAAAAGATGCCTGCACGATAAAGACAACTGACATGATTTGAAATAAGACGAATTAATAAGCAAACACGAGAACTTAGCTACGTAGCGCTAACTCAACAATGACGGGCGCATGGTCAGTACTGTAGGCGTCGCGTTCATATTCAGGTCTGACTAAGTGTCTATCGCAGGTCTGATAATCTATGACTTGCGCTAAACTGCGGCCATGGCTCGCATCAAACTCACTCGAAAGCAAAATATAATCCAGCACTGAACCTTTAGGGCCATAGTAATGGGTCGCCGCTCTGTGTTCCCTATGGTAAGCGGTATTGCCAATCAAACTGTCCCTCAAGTTCGCTTCAATAAATAACTCATAGGCATCCTTAAGTTGATACTGAGCAAACACCGCCGCTAATGCCGCATCGGATAAATGCCCAAGGCCAGCGGCTTTAATGTCATTACTGTGGATACTCTCGCCCTGTATCGTTAACGCATCTAAGGCGCCCATTGTCAGACTGTCATTAAAGTCTCCCATCACGATAACGGGATGTTTAGATTCTTGCCTGCGTACCAATATGCCATTGAATAATAATGCAGCTTCCGCGCCGCGCTGCATGGTAGATGCCCAGCGGCCTAAGGCTTGCTCTGTGAGTAATTGGGTTTCTGAATGCAGTTTCATGCTTGCTGCGGGAGCCAAGTTATCTAACCCAAGTGGCTGATGTTCGAGAGGTTGATGTTCAAGGGACTGATGTTCAAATAGCTTAGGCTCGAGCGCTAATCCGGCACGTTTTGACTTAAAGTGCACCACATAATAGTCACACTTGCCGATATGTGGCACTTCAACGGTTGCGCGCAGCACCTTACGGCTAAAGGCAAATTCACTCGATAATCCCATGGCTGCCACTAAACGCGCATCAGGTTCGACACTGCTGATTTCCACTATGGGATAACGGGAGGCAAGCGCGACCACAGGGCTACGATAAATGTAATCACTGATAAGAGTTGGCTCATCAACGATCGCAAAATACCCTAGACCTTGCTCACTGGCGATTTGTTTGAGCGGTTCAGGGCTAAACACTTCTTGAAATCCCACAATATCGGGCTGGCGATGTGCGAGAAACTCACTCAACCACTGACACTTTTTCTGCCATTGCCCATGGCTATAGATATTTTCAAAATCATAGTAAGCCAAAGGCGGCTCAATAAAGTTAAACAGATTGATACTGGCGATCTTGATATTCGCGGTGCACTTAAGATCGATAGGTGCAGTAATTGATTCCAACTCATCGATATTATGTGCCACAGCTTAATCCCCCCAAATCTGAATACAGCAAACTCTCTTAATCTGACTTAATCTGACTTAATCTGACTTAATCTGAGTGAGCACAATGACTCACCGCAGGCACGACAAGGGTATACCCGAAGTGCACTAATGCCAAATCCCCCATTATGGATAAAGTGTTAACTCATCTCTGGCGACTCAAATACAGCTTACTGAGATAAGTCATACCGTTAAAAACCACAATTCAATATCACAGTTAAATCCGACAACAAAAATCAACCGCTACCAGCCAGAAAATAAACAATCACACAACAATGATTAGCACGCAAAACCACCAGCACTCCCAACAAAATCACGCAAGCCCAAGAATGATCATAAAATTAACTTTTACTTAAAGTGTAAATTCAAACAAAAACATATGTAATAACATGTGCGGTTGACTTTACATTTCAGTCCCTTAGAATGTGGCGACTTTAATCATTGCGGAGACCCACTGTGGGCACACACATAAGCGACAGTAGATGCCCTGTCCAAAAGACAGGATTTAACGCCTAGCACTAGCCCGCAATATTTGCTGCTACCTGCTAAGCAGGGTAGTAGTGTGAACCATTCTTCACTCAGCCTCCCCCAAAATATCAATCACAGACAATAAGCCTGAGCCTACGGCTGCGCTTTAGCAATTCCAGCATTTTGCTGGGGTTCAGTTATGTGTATTTATTGCATCTCAAAGCAAGTTTTTTGCCTCAGTGGACTTCGTTTTCCCTATGGATTTACATCTATGGGTTTACATCTGAGGAGCCTAAATATGGCTTACATAAACAACACATCAATTTTGCGATCTTTATCCTGCGCAAGTATCAGCTTGTACTACAGCATGAGTGCGGCGGCATCCCATCTCGAAGTGGATGATCCTGCCCTCGCAGAGCGCTGTGAATTAGAAATGGGCTGGCAACAACCTAGGTCGGATCATGCTCGTCCACAATTAAACGCGGCCACGACTTGCAGCCGCAATCAATGGGAATGGCATTTAGGATTAGCGTCCAATGCCAATGACGATAATCGTGGGGAGCAAGCTGAAGTCGGCATTAAGCTGCCGCTCAACTTAAACTCCCTCTCAGATTCAGAGCAGCAACAGGATAATTGGCACAGCGCACTGGTAATCAACTTGCAGAAAAACCTCGATGCCAGTAACGAATTAGCCACCGAAGTCTTCGGCATTTTTGGCAAAACCTTAGGCGATTCTGATGTCAGTCTCTATGCCAATTTAGGTTTTACCCATGAATTTAATCAATCAACCCAATTACTTGTGGGTATCGCGGCAGCGTATGAACTCAGTAGTCACCATCGCGTGATAGCCGAGATTTATCAAAAAGAATTGAGCGAGACTGCCTATCAGTTCGCCTATCAACACACATCACAACAACAGCTACAGCTGGAATTGAGCTTAGGCAATGCCCTTCGTGGCAACGCGCTGCAACTTGGCGCAGACATCACCTTTTACTTTGGTCACTAGATCGTTGAGAGAATGAACTATGAACATGAATAACAGCACAAACAACACTAAAAAAATCATCCATAACCTGCAAATGATTATCGAGCAACGCAGTGCCAGCGCCATGGCTGAATTAGCCAAAAAACGCCACCCTGCCGATATTGCAGCCGTATTTAACGTCTTTAATCAAGCTCAACAAGTCCTATTATTGCAACTGGCCTCACCTAAGGTTTGCGCCAATTTGTTTCGCTACCTGACCGATGAATTGCAAGCCAGCTTAGTACAGCAATTAGATAAAACCACGCTATCTGCGCTACTGGTTCACATGGCTGCAGATGAACGTGCCGACCTCTATAATCTGCTCGATGAAACCCAGCAAGCGGCGATTTTACCTGCGCTCGCATTGGCCAAACGGGAAGATATGCGCACCCTCGCCGCCTATGATAAAGCTAAAGTCGGCGCAGTCATGACCTCGGATTACACATTACTGAATAGCCGCCATACTGCGGCAGAAGCAATTGATACTCTGCGTACTGAAGCGGCTGATAAAGAAACAATTTATCAAACCTATGTGGTGGATATGTTAGGCCGCTTAATAGGAACTGTATCATTAAGGCAGTTATTGCTCGCGCAGCCGCACGAGCGAGTGGTCGACTTTATGAAACCCGATCCCGTCGCGCTCGATGCCAATGCCTTTCGCGAAGAAGCGGTGCAGATGATCGCCCATTACGACTTAATGGCGCTGCCAGTAGTCAATGGCAAAGGCCAGCTCGTCGGTATCGTCACCTATGATGATGCTATGGATATCGCCAGCTCACAGGCGGATCTTGAGTTCACAAAAACTGCGGCCATCGGCAATATTGACCATAACCTCAAGACTGCCAGCATAGGCTTACTTTACCGTAAGCGCGTGGTTTGGCTGGTAATCTTGGTTTTTGGTAATATTTTCTCGGGAGCGGGGATCGCCTTCTTCGAAGACACCATTGCCAGTTATGTCTCTTTAGTCTTCTTCCTGCCGCTACTGATCGATAGCGGCGGCAATGCGGGCTCACAATCGGCGACCTTAATGGTACGCGGCTTAGCCACAGGGGAAGTGGTTCTCAAAGATTGGTTATCTATGCTAGGGCGCGAGTTATTTGTCGCCGGATTATTAGGAGCCAGCATGGCAGCGGCAGTGTCCTTGCTCGGATTTTGGCGCGGCGGACCTGAAATCGCGCTGGTTGTGGCACTCACAATGCAAATTGTGGTGATTATTGGCAGCTTGATTGGTATGTCTCTGCCTTTCTTGCTGAGCAAGTTAAAGATGGACCCTGCAGCCGCGAGTGCGCCACTCATCACCTCCATCGCCGATATCATAGGTGTACTCGTGTATTTCAGCATAGCCACAGTGGTGCTCGACTTACCTATGCCATAGGCCTAAGACCTAAGACCTCAAAGTGAACCAAGCTAAGTTAACCTTAGCGTGGTTCACTTATCATTCGATAGTACTAACCCATTTATGACAAAGCATAAAAGCTTCAATAACCTTAAAAAAATTAAGAATAAAGCTTAAAGATCAGTTAATATTTCCATACCTGAATCGTTTTACTTTTTATTAACATTGCAGTATTTACCGCTGAGCCCAGTCACAGTAAGTCGATAAGCAATAGTGATAGTCCTAGCGACTTGAGAGGTTTTATATGTGGTTTAATTCCCAGCTCAAAGCTGAAAACCAGGCGCTAAAAGAGCGACTCATCCAACTAGAACGCCAACACCAAAATGAAATAGATGAACTGCGTGGCATGATCCGTGAAAATGAGACTATGCAGCAACAGTCGCGCCAAAATGCAGACCACTACACTGAAGTGATCACCTGCCAAAACCTAGGCGGAGATATGCTTAATGCCGTGCGCGAAGGCTTAGCCAGCAGTGCCGAATTACTCTCTGCGGAAAAAGAATCACTGTCTGAACTCAATCACGTTTTTGATCAAACCCGTGTGGCCATTGCCAATTTAGGCACTAGAGCAACTTATATTAATGATCAAGCATCGAACAGCATGAAAGCTGTCACAGAACTCGATGCTACGACCTCTTCAATCAATCAATTTGTCGCGGCTATTCAAGGAATTTCAGAACAAACAAACTTGCTGGCATTGAACGCCGCCATTGAAGCCGCCCGTGCAGGCGAAGCGGGACGGGGGTTTGCCGTGGTGGCCGATGAAGTGCGCCAGCTTGCAAGCAAAGCCCATGAAGCCAGTAGCCATATTGAAAAACTCGTGAAACAAATCGTCGCGCAAGCGGCTGAGATTAAAGAAATTGTTCATAATAATCAAAGTAGTGCCGTTGATGTAGCCACCTCCTCAACCCAAATTGGTCAAGTCGTTGAAGATGTCCTGCAACGCTCAAAACAAATGCAGCACGTTATCCATAACGCAGCCACAGCGTCATTCTTGAATACCACTAAGCTCGACCACGCAGTCTGGAAAAGTAGCGTTTATCAATTAATTGAAAAACCACAGCATAACCACAATGTGAACTCACACACTGAGTGCCGCCTAGGGCAATGGTATTTCAAAGGATTTGGTGCCGAGAATTATCAGCATTTAAGTAATTTCAAAGCATTAGATGCACCACATAAAGCGGTACACGAGGCAGGAAAAGCGGCGCTCAATGCGAGACAAAAAGGTAATTTGCCTGAGATGGTCAAACAACTGCACTCAATGGAAGACGCCAGTATGCGTGTTGTGCATTGCATTGATAACCTTATGCGAGATGTATATCGAGCGTGATATATAAGCACAGAAAGATAAGCTATCGCCCATAAATCAGCCTGCCTAAGAGCGCAATACTCGCGCTCTTTTTTATCGTTAAAACGGTATAGTAAATTTAATCTTAGAAAATGAACCCCTAGCTATACTTGATTTAAACACAGCCTTCATCTTTAATCGTTTCAAGAGCAAGCAGTGAGACTCAATTATAACATTCTAATTTTTAGGGTTATTAATGAAATTAGTCACAAGTTTATTGTTATCACTCACCCTTAGCAGCGCAGTTTCTCTTCGCGCGCAGCCGCTCAACATCTATACCGAAGAATGGTCACCAATCAGCTTTTCTGTCGATGGCAAACCCGATGGTTTAGCTGTACAGGTAGTACAAGAAATTCAAAAGCGCATAAAGAACCCAGATCCAATCAAGGTCGTACCTTGGGCTCGCGGCTGGAAAATGCTGACCGAGCAACCTAACACTGTGTTGTTTACTATGACGCGCACAGCAGAAAGGGAGCAAATGTTTACTATGATTGGGCCTGTTGCTGTCGGCACGACTAATTTTTATGCCTTAAAAAATAGCGGTATAAAAATAACCACTATAAATGATGCAAAGACGGCTAAGGCAATTGGTGTCTATCGTGCCTCGGTGGAAGAACGCCTATTGCTCGAACTGGGATTTACGAATGTTGCGGCCTCATCCGAACCCTTATTGAGTGCAAAACAATTGATGAAGCAACGTGTCGATCTTTGGTGTAATGCCAATCTCACCGCGCCGAGTATTCTGTCGGATGCAGGCGCGAGCATTGATGATGTAGAGTCGCTCTTCACGATTAGTGCTAATCATCTTTACATTGCCTTCTCACAAGGCACGCCCAATGATGTGATCGAACAGTGGAAAAACAGCCTAGAAGCGATAAAAGCAGATGGCACCTTCGCAACGATTTACCGTACTTGGCTCCCCAACGATGCGCCGCCCATGCAAACCGAACGTATCGGGTTTAGCAACTAAACCCATTGCTCTAAATTCTACGTGCTAAGTGATGAGTGCTGAGAGCTAAACTCTATTGCTCTTTTAAAAGCGCTTAAAAAGGACACTCACAAACCCAGCCGATACGCTCACCCGTGATAGGATGATTAAACGCTAAGCGGGTCGCATGCAGCATTAATCTGCTGCTCGTCGTATTAGTGATATCAGCTTCATTTGCATCAGCCTTATCAGTCACGCACTCACCCACGCCGCCGTAGAGATCGCACCCCAGTATTGAGTGACCCAATTGCTGACTGTGGATCCGCAGTTGATGAGTGCGACCAGAAACAGGGGTAAATTCGACCCGCGTGGCGAAAGGTTCGGTTAATCGTTCCAGCACCTGATATTCACTGATCGCAACTTTGCCTGTGCTATGGCAAATCTTTTGTAGCGGGAAATAGTCACTATCTTTAGCAATCGGCAGATTAATCACCCCGCTGTCAGCGGCTAAATGCCCGTGGAGCAAGGCGGTATAACGCTTTTCAACCGTGCGCGCCTGAAACTGCTTGGTCAGCAAACCATTCACGCTTTTATTCAGCGCCACCAGCATGATGCCCGAAGTGCCAAAATCGAGTCTGTGCAACAAAGTGGCCGTCGGAAAATCCTGCACTAAACGATAATGCACTGAGTCGAGATTCAGCGGATTCTTCCCCGACAAACTCAATAATCCGCTCGGCTTATCAATCAGTAGAATATCGTTATCTTGATAAAGCACGCGTATTTGCCCGAGGCAAGGCGGCGCAATAAAAGTATCGACTTTGGCAAGGCTATCGGCTGGCGCAGGCATAATTTTTCAGGCTACCTAAATGGGAAATAAAATGAGTTAAGTCATACTCAAATCAAACGGCACAACTCAATAAAACAGGTTAAATAAAATAGACCCAATAATTCAATAGAACAGACACAGGCCTAAATAATAAGGCCGCATAACCTAAGTTATGCGGCCCTCTAATTAACGGCATTAACGCTGTGGCTTATTTAGCCAGTACGCGCAGATGCAGTTCTTGTACTGACGTCACGTTAGTACGGTCATCGGCGGCATGGGCCATACAAGTGGCGAATGCAGCATTCATGGTCGTCGTGTAGTTAACTTTGTAACGCAGTGCACCGCGGCGCAATTGACGAGAATCTTCAATCGCTTGGCGACCTTCGGTAGTGTTCACGATATAAGTGTATTCACCATTCTTGATGCGATCGAGAATGTGTGGACGCCCTTCGTGTACCTTGTTCACTAAGCGTGGGTTGATACCCGCTTCGCCTAGGATAACCGCAGTACCATGAGTCGCATCGATTTGATAACCGAGCTCAATTAACTTAGCCGCTAAATCGGCAACGCGTTTCTTATCGCTGTTACGCACAGACAATAATGCACGACCCGACTTAGGCACCTCAGAAGTCGCACCTAACTGCGCCTTAGCATAGGCTTCGGCGAACGTATCGCCCACGCCCATGACTTCACCGGTAGAGCGCATTTCTGGGCCTAACAGTGGGTCAACACCTGGGAACTTATTAAAGGGCAACACCACTTCTTTCACTGAGTAGAAAGGTGGGATCACTTCTTTAGTGAAGTTTTGCGACGTTAAGCTTTGACCCGCCATCACACGCGCGGCGATCTTAGCTAAAGGCACACCAGTCGCTTTGGACACGAATGGCACAGTACGGGCAGCACGTGGGTTAACTTCAATCATATAGATTTCGTTATCTTTCACGGCGAACTGTACGTTCATCAGGCCGACAACACCGAGTTCCATCGCCAACTTACCGACTTGAACGCGCATGCGATCTTGGATTTCTTGGCTTAGCGTGTATGGCGGCAGCGAACAACCTGAGTCACCTGAGTGAACACCCGCTTGTTCGATATGCTCCATAATCGCGCCAATCACCACGATTTCGCCGTCACATACTGCATCGATATCCACTTCAATCGCATCATCTAAGAAGCGATCGAGCAGTACTGGCGATGCATTCGATACGCTCACGGCTTCGTTGAAGTAACGCAGCAAATCTTGCTTGTCGTAGACGATTTCCATCGCGCGGCCGCCCAGTACGTAGGATGGACGCACAACTAACGGATAACCGATACGCTCAGCGGCAATCACAGCACCTTCAACCGTAGTCACGGTATCGTTTTCAGGCTGCTTCATCTCTAAGCGTTGAATCGCTTGCTGGAAACGCTCACGGTCTTCGGCGCGGTCGATGGCATCTGGGCTAGTACCAATCACAGGTACGCCAGCGGCTTCTAAGGCACGGGCCAATTTCAATGGCGTTTGACCACCGTACTGCACGATAACGCCCTTTGGCTTCTCGATACGGACGATTTCTAATACGTCTTCCAGTGTGACGGGTTCGAAGTACAGACGGTCTGAAGTGTCGTAGTCGGTTGAAACGGTTTCAGGGTTACAGTTCACCATGATGGTTTCATAACCGTCTTCACGTAGCGCTAACGCCGCGTGCACACAGCAATAATCGAACTCAATACCTTGACCGATACGGTTTGGCCCGCCACCTAACACCATGATTTTGTCACGGGTCGATGGGTTAGCTTCACATTCTTCTTCATACGTTGAGTACATGTAAGCCGTGTCTGTTGCAAACTCAGCCGCACAGGTATCCACACGCTTATAGACTGGGTGCAGGTCGAACTTATCACGCAGCTTACGCACTTCGGCTTCGTTCACGCCTAATACATCGGCCAAACGCGCATCGGCAAAACCTTTACGTTTCAGCTTACGCAGTAAGTCGATATCCAGACCCGCCAGACCCGCTTCAGCGACAACACCTTCGAGCTGAACCAGCTCTTCGATTTGCACGAGGAACCAAGGGTCGATATTGGTCAGTTTAAAGATTTCATCTAAGCTCAGCCCCGCACGCATCGCATCGGCTATGTACCAAATACGGTCGCAACCAGGCTCTTTCAGCTCGTGGCGAATACGCGACATCGCCTCAGGTTTAGACATATCTGTGACAGGATCTAGACCGTTACGGCTAACCTCTAAACCACGTAAGGCTTTTTGTAGTGACTCTTGGAAAGTACGGCCAATCGCCATCACTTCACCCACAGACTTCATCTGGGTTGTTAAGCGATCATTCGCACCGGCAAACTTTTCAAAGTTAAAGCGTGGCACTTTAGTCACAACGTAATCGATAGCAGGCTCGAATGACGCTGGCGTGCGACCGCCAGTGATGTCGTTCATCAGCTCATCAAGAGTGAAACCAACTGCTAACTTAGCAGCGATTTTCGCAATCGGGAAACCCGTTGCTTTTGATGCTAATGCTGAAGAGCGCGATACACGTGGGTTCATCTCGATGATAACCATACGGCCATCTTTCGGGTTGATACCAAACTGTACGTTCGAACCGCCGGTCTCAACACCAATCTCACGCAGTACGGCCATAGAGGCGTTACGCATGATTTGGTATTCTTTATCAGTCAGGGTTTGCGCGGGTGCAACTGTAATAGAGTCGCCCGTGTGCACGCCCATAGGATCGAAGTTTTCGATGGCGCAGACGATAATGCAGTTATCGTTGCGATCGCGGACCACTTCCATCTCGTATTCTTTCCAACCGATCAGTGATTCGTCGATCAGCAGTTCACTCGTTGGCGATAACTCTAAGCCCTGTGAACAGATCTCTTCGAACTCTTCCCTGTTGTAAGCGATACCGCCACCCGAGCCACCCATAGTAAAGGATGGGCGGATAATACAAGGGAAACCCACTTGATCAAGTACGCCATAAGCTTCGTCCATATTGTGGGCAATGCCCGCGCGTGGACAATCAAGACCAATACTTTTCATCGCTTTATCAAAGCGGCTACGGTCTTCAGCTTTATCGATAGCATCGGCAGTCGCGCCAATCATCTCGACGTTAAATTCTTTCAGTACGCCTTTGGCTTCAAGTTCTAATGCGCAGTTCAGTGCGGTTTGGCCGCCCATGGTTGGCAGAATCGCATCTGGGCGTTCTTTAGCAATAATGTTACGGACCACTTCCCAGTGAATCGGCTCGATATAAGTGGCATCGGCCATTTCTGGATCAGTCATAATGGTGGCAGGGTTAGAGTTCACCAGAATGACACGGTAGCCTTCTTCACGCAGCGCTTTACACGCTTGTGCGCCAGAATAGTCAAATTCACATGCCTGACCAATCACGATTGGGCCGGCGCCTAGGATAAGAATACTCTTTATATCTGTACGTTTTGGCATTGCTTCTCTCTTCTCCTAGCTAGCGTACTACTTGGCGTTCTGACGGTATATGTCGATTAGCTCGATAAAGTGATCGAACAGCGGGGCGGCATCGTTCGGGCCAGGGCTCGCTTCAGGGTGACCTTGGAAGCTGAACGCGGGCTTGTCCGTGAGATGGATACCTTGGAGTGAACCATCAAACAGCGACTTATGCGTCACCTTAATGTTGGCGGGTAAGGTCGTTTCATCGGCAGCAAAACCGTGGTTTTGGCTGGTGATCATCACGTTACCTTTCTCGATATTGCTCACTGGGTGGTTTGCACCGTGGTGACCAAACTTCATCTTCAAGGTTTTTGCACCTGAGGCCAGCGCGAGTAGCTGATGACCTAAACAGATACCGAAAATCGGCGTGTCGGTTTTCAGAATGTGTTGAATCGCTTCAATCGCGTAATCGCATGGCTCTGGATCGCCAGGGCCGTTCGAAAGGAACACACCATCGGGATTCATCGCTAACACTTCGGCAGCTGAAGTTTTAGCTGGCACAACTGTGACGTCGCAACCGCGGTCCACTAACATGCGCAGAATGTTTTGCTTAACGCCGTAGTCGTAGGCTACTACTTTGTATTTAAGCTCATTTGCTGGCGTATCTTCTGGTAAGCCGCCCACTAAACGCCAGCTACCTTTACGCCATGGATAGGCAGTTTTAGTCGTGACTTCTTTAGCGAGATCCATGCCTTTTAAACCGGGGAAAGCTTTGGCAGCGGCGAGCGCTTTTGCTTCGTCTAAGTCTGCACCTGCCATAATACAACCGGCTTGAGCACCTTTTTCACGGAGAATACGAGTTAACTTGCGGGTATCGATATCTGCTATGCCAACGACATTGTTCGCTTTGAGATAATCACTTAAGCTTTGTTGATTACGGAAACTACTTGCGATGAGCGGAAGATCACGAATGATAAGACCACAAGCGTGAACCCCATCGGATTCAATATCTTCATCATTGGTACCAGTGTTGCCTATGTGTGGGTAGGTTAATGTTACAATCTGGCGTGAGTAGGATGGATCAGTTAAAATTTCTTGGTATCCTGTCATGGAAGTGTTAAAAACAACTTCACCAACAGAGAGACCATCGGCACCAATTGCTGTGCCAGAGAATACAGTTCCATCTTCGAGTACGAGTAAGGCAGACTTTGTCAACGCGACCTCCATAAAGAGCCAAGCCACTGAAATATAATGTTTTTATGTTATGTTAAGATACCAATTTCCGCTAATTTACGAAATTTTGACAAATTCCAGCGAGTTTACAGTAAAAACGCGAAACCGTCCACCCACTGGTAACTGGGTGCAAAAAAAAACGCCATATCGGCGTTTTTAATATTAATGCAAACCTAAAACCTGCTGCATATCATACAAGCCCGGCTTTTGCTCCACGAGCCAGTGAGCAGCACGCATAGCACCATTAGCAAAGGTCATACGACTCGAAGCTTTATGGGTGATCTCTAAACGCTCACCGATATCGGCAAACATGGCCGTATGTTCACCAACGAGATCACCGGCACGAATGGTCGCAAAACCGATAGTTTCACGGTCACGTTCACCCGTGATCCCTTCGCGGCCATATACGGCACATTTCTCAAGATCGCGACCTAAGGTCTTAGCAATCACTTCACCCATTTTCAGGGCTGTGCCCGACGGCGCATCTTTTTTATGTCTGTGGTGACCTTCGATAATTTCGATATCCGTGTAATCACCCATGACTTCGGCAGCCAGTTCGAGTAATTTCCACATCAAATTGACACCCACAGACATATTCGGCGCCATTACGACCGGCGTTTGCTCGGCAAAGGCATTGATCTGTTCTTTTTGAGCATGATTGAAACCCGTTGTGCCAATCACCATGGCTTTCTTATGGCGAACACACCAATCTAAGTGGACAATACTGGCGTCTGGCGCGGTGAAATCGATCAACACATCAAAATCATCGGTCGCATAATCGAGCGAATCCATGATCATGACGTTTAATTTACCCACACCAGCTAACTCACCCGCATCCACACCTACTAAACTTGAGCCTGCACGCTCAATGGCAGCACCCAGTAAAATATGGTCGTGATTGTAGGCCGCTTCAATAAGAGTGCGTCCCATACGACCACCGGCACCGACGATTGCCACTCTCACTTGTCCACTCATTTCAATCTCCTCAATCTTTCTTTGTATTCCATAAGAAAACGCCTAAGACAGGCTTAGGCGTTTTTTCAATATTAGATGATATCTAATAATTCAACTTCGAATACCAAAGTTGAATAAGGAGGAATCGATGCCCCCGCGCCGCGCTCACCGTAAGCTAAGTGATGTGGCACAAATAATTTCAACTTAGTGCCTACTGGCATCAGTTGCAGTGCTTCAGTCCAGCCAGCGATAACGCCAGAAACTGGGAACTCAGCAGGTTGGCCACGAACTACAGAGCTGTCGAACACATCACCATTGATGAAAGAACCATGGTAGTGAGTACGAACAGTATCTTCGTAAGTTGGAGTAGCACCGTCACCTTGGACTAATACTTCGAACTGCAGACCAGAGTCAGTCACAGTCACGCCATCACGCTTAGCATTTTCAGCTAAGAAGGCATCGCCTTCAGCAGACGCAGCAGCAGCAGCTTGCTCTTGAGCAGCTTGAATACGACCGCTAATTTCAGTGAAAGCAACTTGCAGATCTTGCATAGACACAGCACTTTCCAAACCGGCAAACGCATCGGCTAAACCCGCTTGAACGGCTGGAATATCCACGCCATCAAAAGAATTGGCGGCCAGTTGCTCACCCATTTGACGGCCTACACCGTAGCTTGCTTGCTGTTCAACAGTACTGAATTTATCAGACATAATTAACGACTCTCAATTATCAGTGGAATTTTGCGCGCCAGTTTACCATAGTTCAGCGAGCTATGCTGATAAACTGACTGCTTATTTAACTAAGAAGGCTTTTTTACACACTTATTGCGTATTTATCCAAAAGCATAAATAGGTTAAGGACACGTATCTCTCCACAAACGACAGCGAACACTCACCAAACGGGCACTTAGATCTTAAATAGACTTCAGCTTATTTCGGCGCCACACATTGATTCTTCACCTGCGCTTTAGCACTGGCATAAAGTGGCTGCATCTGTGCTTGCAATTGTTGTAGCTGAGCAATGCGATTACTGTTCGATGGATGGGTCGATAATAACTCCGGCCCTTGGCTACCGCCCACCTTCGACATATTCTGCCATAACTCAACACTCTGAGCCGGATTGAAACCCGCTCGAGCCATTAGCTCTACGCCCATAATATCGGCTTCGCTCTCTTGTGCGCGGCCAAAAGGCAGAATAACCCCCACCTGAGCACCGAGTCCCAATGCCGACATATATAAGTCGCGATTCGACACACCACTCGCCCCTAGCGCCGCATCGGCAATCTGCATTCCAACGCCCGTTAACTGTCCACGGGAAACCTGCTCATTACCGTGCTGCGCCAACACATGCGCGACTTCGTGACCGAGCACAGTAGCAAGCTGATCAGGTCCCTTAGCGACCTTAAGCAATCCGGTATAAACCCCAATATGCCCACCCGGCAGAGCAAAAGCGTTAACTTGTTCAGAGTCAAACAAAACCACATCCCAGCGCTGGGTTTGGTCCGGCAGCACTGCAGTAATACGATTAGCGACACAATTGACGTATTGCGTCAGCTTTTTATCACTACTCACTTTTTGCTGTTTTTTCATTTCCTCGAAGGAGGAATCGCCCATCTGCTGCATTTGCGCCGCTGAATACAACAAGGTCTGCCCTCGCCCCGTTGGCGATTGCGTGGTCGCACAGGCCGATAATCCGAGCGCGACCGCCATCCCCACTAAGCCTAAATGCATTGATTTCATGTGGCACTCCTTAAATCCCATGACGGGCGTGAAGATCTTTGAGCCAACAGGGGCTCAACTAATGGAAAGATTTTACTGAGATAGACAAGATAAGCCAAATAGAGAAACACTGGCGGCGCGCGTTAGCGATACTTTGCACCTAAATGGAATTAATACTCCTCCTTTAACAAGGCATAAAGGAACTCATCGCCCCACGCGCCTTTAAAGAAGATGTTTTTCACATAATGGGCTTCGCACCTAAAGCGGAGTTTTTCGAGTAAGCGACAGCAGGCAAGATTTTGTGCATCGGTGATGGCAATAACTCTATGCTTATGCAATTCAATAAAGAGGTAATCCAGCAATGCGCTGACGGCCTCAAAAGCAATATGTTTACCTTGATGCTCAGGCGCAATCGTAAAGCCAATTTCCGCCTGCTGCTCATCAATAAAGTGCAGCGCCAGATCGCCAACTAATTGGGTTGGTGTAGTTCCCGACGCGCCAGTAACAATCGCAAGCTGAAACCAAGTATCAACCGCACCAAATTGTGCATAATCCATCTTCTCGAACAACGCGAGTGCATCGCTATAGCTGTAATCCGTCCAGCTTTGATATTTGGCGACCTTAGGGTCGGCTCGATAGGCGGTAAAAGCCTCAAGATCCGCTCGCTGGAATGGCCTAAGTACAAAGTGCTCGGTCGTTAAACCGTTATTCACCACTTTATGAAGTGCTTTGCTTAACGCCAATGTCGATCCCATGACTTAGCTCCTTAATGTAAATAAGTCACTAAGTTACACCCAGAGCGAAAGTGATAACAGCGGCTAATGCGCTTTATTCTGTTATCAGTTTAGTGATTGAGGCACGCCAAGCTTGAACGCTATGAATAGCTTTAAACTCAGCGCTTACCTTTAAACTCTTTAGCGCTGTGCTTATTGATGCTACGGCGATTCGCCTGTTTATCCCGTGGTGGTCGCTTACGCTCAGCTTTTCCCTCAGTGGCGCCATCAGTGATTTTTTCACTCGGCTTATCCGTTACCGGAAAGTCAGCCAATAATGCCAGCGGTAACTCCCGCGCAGTTAAACTGCGGATCGCCGTTAAAGTTGCCATTTCACCGTGGCACACGAGGGAAATCGCCAGCCCTTTTTCGCCAGCGCGCGCGGTGCGGCCAATGCGGTGCACGTACACAGGCGCACTCATGGGCAAATCCAAATTGATGACCACAGGCAAGGCATCAACATGAATGCCACGCGCCATCAAATCTGTCGCCACTAATACTTGGATCCGATTGGCTTTAAAGTCGGCCAAGGTTTGGCTGCGAACGGTCTGCTCTTTTTCACCGTGCAGCGCGGCAACTTTCATCCCCGCTTTGGCGAGCCTTTTAGCGACGGCATCGGCATCATCGCGGGCGCTGATAAACACCAACACCTGCGGCCATTGATACTGTTTTAACAGCGCAATCAATGCCTGTGCTTTGCTGCCCTTGTTGACTAAATAGAGTTGCTCTTCGATTTCACCAGCCACTGAATTCACCTTGTGGGCTTCGACCCGTAGCGGCTTATTCACCAGTAACTTGCCCGCTAATGTATCCAAAGCCTCGGGCAACGTGGCGGAAAATAACAAGGTTTGCTTAAGCTTAGGCATAAACGCCATCAGCTTTTGCACATCGGGCCAAAACCCCATTTCCAACAGACGGTCAGCCTCATCCAGCACAAGATGTTTTATCGAATCGAGGCTGACGTGGGACTGTTTACATAAATCCAGTAAACGCCCAGGGGTTGCCACTAATACCTGCGGCTTGGCTGCAAGTTCGGCTAATTGGTCTTCCAGCGCGACTCCACCACACAGAAGCTGAATGTTCAACGAAGTCGATAACTGACTCGCCACTGTTTGCAGCGCCTCAGTCACTTGCAGCGCTAATTCCCGTGTTGGCACCAGCACTAACGCCAGTGCATTTGGAGGCTGTACAGACTTAGCGCCCTGCAACTGTGTTTGCTGTTGCAACAAAATTTGTTGTAGGAGTGGCAAACCAAAGGCTAAGGTTTTCCCGCTACCGGTTTGTGCTAAGGCTAACAAATCCCGTCCTGCAAGAATGGCCGGAATCGCCAATTGCTGCACCTTTGTCGGATGTTTAAGACTTGCAGGCAAGGCCTTAAGTAACGCCGAATTTATGCCAAGCTCAGCAAAAGTTAACGACTCAGGGGAAGAAGAAAGCTCGGGAAAGGTCATCACAGCACCGGATCAAAACATGGGAGCGAAAGTTTACTGAGAGTTGCCTTTGAATACCAATGTTGTTTCGGCTTTTACGCAAGCCTTGGCACAGTTTGCAACGGTACTCTTTACAACGGTACGGTTTGCAACAATACAGTTACGGCATTTGCGTTACGCCACTAAGAAAGTCTAGTTTGAAACTTTGTTTGAATTTCTAAACCAAAGGTCAAATCAATAGCCGACCTAAAGAGAATCAACTGCAATCCCCTCTTGGATCTCCCCTGCCGACAAGGTTCATGTCTAACGGCCAGTTCGCAGGAATAGGTGAATTCCTGTCGCTTCGGCGTTCGTGGTTTATCTAAAAAGAGACTCCAGCTGCATCTTTCTTATGTGCGCAAAGTTAACGCAGGTGATGGGATGGTAGATTTTAATCCCACAGCTTTCGTGAGCGCTTATGGTAGAATCCCACCCAATCAGCTTTATGAATGTGCAACACAACTCATTTGTTTAACTGAACGTAGTGGAACACTACCGTGATTAACTAAATGAGGAGAAAAGATTATGAGTAAGTTAAATGCCGAAGAACGTAAAGCCCGCGATAACGCCCGTTTTTCACAACGCGTCGATGAACGCCGCACAAAAGGCGAAGACGTGGTCGCCTACGTGCTGGGCAACAAGCTCGCGTTTAAGTTTCTGACTAAACCAGAGAGACACGAATTTAAACAAAGAGAAGCCGCACTTGAAGAAGAAGCCAAACTTAAAAAGCAACAAGCGTTTCAGCTGAAAACCGAGCAAGAGTTAGAGAAAGCCAAAGCCGCATTTACTGATACAGAAGAGTAACCTCTCAAAAGAGCCATTGATCATCATTGATGGCTCACGCATACCCCATTTCCAAACTTCGTTTGGATTTTTAAATCCAAATCAAAATCAACGTCGTAGGACTTCTCCCCTGATTTTTTATTAAGAAATCGACCAAGGAGGACTGCTCATTATATCTTTCTTGGATCTCACTTGCCAAACAACGTTCATGTCTAACTGCCTGTTCGCCATTGTATTGTGAATTATTGATTCAGAACAATAATGTCCAATAACACAGGTGTATCTCATATCTTTAAATCTATTCCTTTGCTACATTCGATTGTAAAGCGTTAAGTTGCTGTCTGATTATTTTTGGAGGAAGTGTGGTGAGATTATTTTTGTTACTCATTGTATTAAGTCAATTACCAATATCCTCTGCCTATGGAAAAGAGCTGAAATTTGCTGTTGTGCCTAAATTTTATAGTGTTTTTTTGATCAAAGCAAAAATGGCTGTATAGATGCAGCGGCTCAAATAGAAGGCGTAGAATGTATATATCGAGGACCTGAAATTAGCAGTGTTAGATTGCAAGATCAGGTAATAAATCAACTGATTGATGAAGGTATCGATGGTATCGCTGTAGCTGTTACGCAATCTAAATACCTCGTTGAAAATAGCCTAAAAAGAGCCAAAGAAGCCGGAATTCCGGTTGTTACCTATGACTCTGATTTTGATGCTTCTATCAAAGAAGAACCTAAGAATTTACGCCTAGCTTATATAGGCACAGACAATTTTGAACTGGGTAAGTCATTGGGTGAACAGTTAAAAAAACTACGGCCAAATGGCGGAACGTTAATAATGCATTCTGGGCGGCCAGATTCTCCCAATCTGAATTTAAGACTTATGGGTGTACGCTCCGCCTTATCAGGAAAAAAATACGATGCTCCTCCTGGCGAATTACTCGATGGCGATTTAGGCTGGACAGAAGTTAGAGAACCTTTGTTTAACTTTGATCAGCTTAGTCAAGCTGTTAAACAAATGGAGTCCGTAATGAAAGGTAAGCCTGTGAAAGCAGACTCTTTTATCGCAGTTGGTGGTTGGGCGCAAAATAATGATGCGCTCTATCGTGAAATGATTGCTCCATACCAAGAAAAAATTAATAACAAAGAAATCGTCATTATTATTACCGATACATCTCCAGAGCAGTTAACGATGCTGAAAGATGGTCTTGCTCATGTCAATGTGGGTCAAAATCCATATGAAATGGGAAGACAAGCAATTTTGACGCTTTATAAAATTGTCACAAAACAAAAGTATGAAGAAACAATCTACACACCTGTTACGTTTTGTACTCCTCAAAACGTTGACACCTGTGACAAGCGTACCGGAATGTGACGCAAAAATGATGGATTAGGCCAGTACACATCTCAAAGGAGCCATTGATCATAATTGATGGCTCACGCATACCCAATTTCCAAACTTCGTTTGGATTTTTAAATCAAAATCTACATCAAAGTCGTGGGGCTTCACCCCACACCCGACCAAAAGGGGAAAAGCGCTTGTTCTCCTTTTGGAAATCCCCCGGCGAACAACGTCCATGTCTAACTGCCAGTTCGCCATCCCAGGCTCTCGTTCGAAACGCTGCTACGCAGCACTCACCCTAGCGAAGTTACATGCATTAATTACCTGTCTCATACTCCAATAAAAATCGCCTAACGGCTCAGATGGCACATCCATGTGCCCCCGAGCCTGCACCATCATCCATGATGTCGCCACGGCATTTTTACTCCGTATTTAGACAACTTCGCAGGGAATATGAACTCCTGAAGTTTCAGTGTTACTTATTCGTATTAAAAAAAGAACTAACACTCCATCTTTCTAAAATTTAATAATGAGTGTCTCAATAACATTTCCTGCCTGTCCAATCATTTCAATGGCACGGCATACAAACCTCCTTGTTCAATGCTTAAGCAAAGCTGGAGATTAACTACCACGCAATTACTGTGGATGCCCGTCTGATCTTCTGGGCGTTATCATGAAGAGAGTAGTGGTTACATTTAAATTTGGTACAAGTTTTATTATTTAGTGAACAATTAAATTAATAGGTTTGCAAGTCCGTGGTCTGCTTTTGTTAGCTGCATTGATTGTCTGCATATACATTACCAGTTTTAGGGCAGATTCTAAAAACACATAAAACATTTTCTGCATCACCATCATCGCCCCAAAGAGAAACTTCATAACCAGCTTGAGGAGGAATGACTATTATTATTTCTTCACTATTGTTAGTGAATTGGCCTTGTGGAAGTAGATTTTTGAAATCATTAAAATCCATTTTTAGGATTTGTTCGTGTGCAAATTTCACTTTTAAAAAGGAGGTTGGGTAATTTTCATAGGGCCAATCATTTTCAGCTTCTCGGGGATGGACTGATTGTATCTTGATACTTCCGTCATATCTTATTTGATATTTGATTGAACCACCATCATGCATAAACGGATAAATTAATGCTATGCTAGAAAACTGGATGTTGTCGAATAAATCTAATATATCTCTGTTTAATGTGAACAAAAGATGTAACTTTGCTGTCTCGGGAAAGTTAGATATTAATGGTAAGTTACCGCCAAAATATGACTCAGACTCTTCAGATATATTCAATGCTACGAGATTTCCCTTATAGTAAATTAAGGGTTTTCTGATTTGTCCATATTCTCCAGTTATTGAATCCATAATTACTCTCTCATTAGCAGTTACGGTGCATATTAAGTGTTACTTTTCATTATAGTAACGCTATTTACGATCATAGTCATTTTGTTTTATAGCAACTGCTTGATTCCGAATTCAACTCCGAAGTACGACACAGGACAATTAAGCTGCTAATTGGTGAAACACCACCGCAGGCTGCTTCAACTTTAAACACTTTAATATTTGGGCATAAATCCGAATATAAAAAAGCCCTGCAAGGTTAACCATTGCAGGGCTTTTTTCTTCTAGTGCGCAGCTAACCTCTGCGCCACTAGACCAAGTTAGCTATTCAGATCTTGAAAGAACTTTTTCACGCCATCGAAAAAGCCCTCAGCCTTTGGGCTGTGTTTTTTCGACTCACCTGTTAAGGTGGCTTCAAATTCGCGTAACAGTTCTTTTTGACGATCGTTTAAGTTAACTGGGGTTTCCATAACCACTTTGCAGAGCAAGTCGCCTACCGCATGGCTGCGAACCGACTTGACGCCTTTGCCACGTAAACGGAACATACGGCCCGTTTGCGTTTCGGCTGGGATCTTCAGGCTGACTTTACCATCCAGTGTTGGCACTTCAATCTCACCGCCTAGGGCTGCTTTACTGAAGGATATCGGCACTTCGCAGTAAAGGTTGTTGCCATCACGGACGAAAATCGCATGCTCACGCACGCTGACCTGAACGTATAAATCCCCTGGAGGCGCGCCAAATTCACCCGCTTCGCCTTCACCCGCTAAACGAATACGGTCGCCCGTATCAACGCCGGCTGGGATCTTAACCGATAAGGTTTTGCTCTTTTCAACACGGCCATCGCCATGACACTTAGTGCAAGGATCTTTGATGATCTTGCCGCGGCCATGACAGGTTGGACAAGGCTGTTGCACCGCAAAGAAACCTTGGCGCATTTGGACTTGGCCTTGACCATGACAGGTGCCACAAGTGGTTGCAGAGGTGCCTTTTTTAGCGCCGCTGCCTTCACATAGATCGCAAGTCGCCAGTGTTGGGATACGCAGTTCTTTGGTTAAGCCTTTAACGGCTTCTTCCAGTGATAATTCTAGGTTGTAACGTAAATCTGAGCCGCGGGCCGCTTGGCGTTGACCGCCACCACGACGTCCACCGCCGAAAATATCGCCAAAGACATCACCGAAAATATCACCGAAATCGCCTTGACCACCACCGTAACCACCGCCACCGCGATTAGGATCCACACCCGCATGACCAAATTGGTCATAGGCCGCTTTTTTGTCGGCGTCGGTTAGGATCTCGTAGGCTTCTTTAATTTCTTTAAAGTTAGCTTCTGCGGTTTTGTCGCCTGGGTTGCGATCTGGGTGAAATTTCATGGCCAGACGTTTGTAGGCCTTTTTAATTTCACGTTCGCTGGTGTCACGACTGACACCTAATACTTCGTAATAATCTCGCTTTGACATAATCTCATGCTTCTCAGCTGGTGTTGAACAAACGGGCGTTAGGGTTGCCCCGTAACGCCCGCCTAGAAATTAACGCTTTGAAATCAATCTATTTGATTGAAAACAAGTCATTATTTCTTGTCGTCTTTCACTTCTTCGAATTCAGCATCGACAACGTCATCGGCAGCAGCGTTAGCCTGTTTGCCCGCGTCGGCATTGTCGCCGCCTTGAGCTTGAGACTTAGCTTGAGCGATTTCCATCAGCTTAGCAGATGCTTCGATCAAGTTTTGAGTTGCCTTTTCAATGGCTTCTTTGTCATTGCCTTTGCTGGCAGTGTCAACAGCGGCCATAGCAGCTTGGATTTTCTCTTTATCTTCGCTTGGCAATGCATCACCCGCTTCTTCCACTTGTTTCTTAGTCGCGTGGACTAAGCCGTCAGCTTGGTTGCGTGCTTGCACTAACTCTTCAAACTTCTTGTCTTCATCTGCGTGAGCTTCGGCATCACGTACCATTTGCGCCACTTCTTCTTCGCTTAAGCCAGAAGAAGCTTTGATGGTAATGTTTTGTTTCTTGCCGGTTTTCTTGTCTGTCGCAGACACATGCAGAATACCGTCGGCATCGATGTCGAACATCACTTCAATTTGTGGCTGGCCACGTGGAGCTGGCTCAATACCGTCTAAGTTGAACTGGCCTAATGACTTGTTCGCGCTCGCTTGCTTACGCTCACCTTGCAGTACGTGAATCGTCACTGCGTTTTGGTTGTCATCGGCTGTTGAGAACACTTGCTGCGCCTTAGTAGGAATAGTGGTGTTCTTTTCAATCAACTTAGTCATCACGCTGCCCATGGTTTCGATACCCAGAGACAGTGGTGTTACGTCTAACAGTAATACGTCTTTCACGTCGCCTGACAGAACGCCCGCTTGAATTGCAGCACCTACGGCTACCGCTTCGTCTGGGTTCACGTCTTTACGAGGTTCTTTGCCGAAGAAGTTTGTCACTGCTTCTTGAACCTTAGGCATACGTGTTTGACCACCCACTAGAATCACTTCGTTGATGTCTGTTACAGATAAATCTGCATCAGCCAGGGCAACTTTTAGTGGCTCTAATGTACGGATAATCAAGTCTTCAACCAGTGATTCCAATTTAGCACGAGTGATTTTAATCACTAAATGCTTAGGACCTGTTGCGTCTGCCGTGATGTATGGCAGGTTCACTTCAGTGTGGTTGGTGCTTGAAAGTTCAATTTTCGCTTTTTCTGCTGCCTCTTTCAGACGTTGCATTGCTAATGGATCTTTACGCAGATCTAAGCCTTGCTCTTTCTTGAATTCGTCAGCTAAGTAGTTGATCAAACGGTTGTCAAAGTCTTCACCACCTAAGTGGGTGTCACCGTTGGTTGCCAACACTTCAAATGTTTGGTCGCCATCGTTGCTGTCGATTTCGATGATAGAGATATCGAATGTACCACCACCTAAATCGTATACTGCAACAATGTTGTCGCCTTGTTTCTTATCGATACCGTAGGCTAATGCTGCAGCCGTTGGTTCGTTGATAATACGTTTAACATCAAGACCTGCGATACGACCCGCATCTTTAGTCGCTTGACGTTGTGAATCGTTAAAGTAAGCAGGAACAGTAATAACCGCTTCTGTTACTTCTTCACCTAAAAAGTCTTCTGCGGTTTTTTTCATCTTTTTCAAGATTTCTGCAGAAACTTGTGGTGGAGCCATCTTGTTGCCACGCGATTCAACCCATGCATCACCGTTGTCGGCTGCAATGATTTTGAATGGCATGATGTTCACGTCACGTTGGACTTCGTCATCTTTAAAGCGACGACCAATCAAACGCTTAATCGCGAAGAATGTGTTAGTCGGGTTAGTCACAGCTTGACGTTTTGCTGGCGAACCGACAATGGTTTCATCATCTGTATAAGCGATGATTGACGGGGTTGTGCGATCGCCTTCAGCGTTTTCTAACACACGTGCTTTGCCACCATCGAGGACAGCTACACAAGAGTTTGTTGTGCCTAAGTCGATACCAATAATTTTACCCATGAGGTCCTCCGAAAAATTTCATTCAATCTAAATTTGTTTAGTTGGTTTTGATATGGGGCTAGACGGTTTAAATATCAAGTCCATCGTTGGCCACCTTCTCTGCCTTGATACCTATATTGGGACAGGGAATTTAATTACAAGGGCGAACAAAAAAATTTTCTGATTTATCTTTCTCGCATCTACAGCGGGATAAAATATCCAATCACATAAAATAGTCTTGCTTATCAACCAAAGCTGTTATTCAATCTGCCCACATTTGGCGGATGTTTATCCTAGTAAGGTAGCAGAGTGAAGTCTTCGAATTTAGCGTACGTGTATGGCATGGCGGCGGTCTTTCTCTGGTCTACAGTGGCCACGGCCTTTAAGATTGCCTTGAGTTACTACACACCGCTGCAACTGGTGTTTGTTGCCGTACTCACTTCGATTATTGCCCTTGCCGGAATCCTTGCTTGGCAAAAAAAGCTTTCCTTACTCAAGCAACAGTTTTTACGCCGCCCCATGTTTTATCTGGTGACTGGACTCATCAATCCCTTCCTTTACTATGTCGTGTTATTTAAAGCGTATTCCTTACTGCCAGCGCAGCAAGCTTTGTCACTTAATTACACTTGGGCGGTATTACTGCCGTTACTGGCCGCGCCTTTGTTAAAGCAACATTTGCGTAAAAGCGACATTGCAGCGGCGCTGATTGCCTACACTGGTGTGTTTATTATTGCCACCGGCGGCGATATCAGCGGCTTTAGTTTTGATAGCCCGCTCGGTATCGGCCTTGCTCTCACCAGCACCTTACTCTGGTGCCTATATTGGATCGTCAACACTAAAGATCAAGGCGATCCTGTGGTGAGTTTATTATTGAGTTTTCTTATCGGCTTACCTTTTGTTGCCGTCACCTTAGTGCTGACAGATACCCTGCCCAGTTTTAGTCTTAAGGCGATATTTGCAGGTATGTATGTGGGCTTGTTTGAAATGGGCATTACCTTTGTGCTCTGGTTAATGGCGCTGAAAACCGCCACTCGCACTGCGAACATCAGCACTATGGTGTTTTTATCTCCTGTGATGTCGATTGGTTTTATCGCGTGGATTTTGCAAGAAACGATTGCGATGGCGACCTATCTCGGCCTAGCCTTTATTTTATCGGGGATGATGTTGCAGCAACTTCTGCCCCGTTATTTAGAGCGTAAAAACAAGATAAGCACAAAGCTAGCGGAATAATCGTTGAGTAACAGCCTTAAATAATGTTAGCTCATGGCAATGAGCCAATTAAAAGAGCTGGCTAACATTTTAAGCCAAGATTAAGCGCTAATATCCTCCATTTTGTGATGGAGTATAAAATGACCCCGGCCGTCAGATTGGCGAAAAAAGCCAAGATTGCGTTTGATATCTTAGAGTACAGCCACGATCCACACTGCGCCGCCTACGGCGAAGAAGCCGCTAACACCCTAGGGCTTGAACCCGCGCAAGTATTTAAAACCCTTTTAGTTGCCATCGACAAAGCCCATGCGCCGATTGCCGTTGCGCTCGTGCCCGTCGATCATCAGCTTAATCTAAAAGCCGTAGCTAAATGCTTAAGACAAAAGAAACTACAAATGGCCGATGCCGACCTAGCACAAAAATCCTCAGGCTATCTGGTTGGCGGTATTAGTCCCTTAGCGCAAAAGAAACAATTGCCAACCTTGATTGATGCCAGCGCTCAAGGCTTCGACAGGATTTATGTCAGCGCGGGCAAACGCGGTTTAGAGATAAGCTTAGCGGCCACAGACTTAGCCCTGCTTTGCAAAGGCGAATTTGCCGATATCAAGACACTTTAAGCTAGATGCTTTAAGCTATCTCGACCACATTTAAGCACAAGTCATTCGACGTTAAATAAGCAATTCACTCCACTTTAAGTTGTACGCGCTCATATTAGATAAATGATGAACAAGGCTCAAACGGCAACAAACTGCCAGCGTACTGAGTCTAAAGTGGAAAGCGTTTGATAAAGCCGAGATATCCGTCTATAAATTGTACTGAGGTACAAATCGACTAAGGATAGTCAGATGGAAAAATCAACCCAATGGAATCCAGAAAATAGCATCAGCCCTATCAGTTGGTGCGCCATGCTACTCTGCATCGCCTTATTTATTTATGAGCATTTCTGGGGAAACAGTTTTACCACTATGGTAGTCATGCTCTATTGCAGTTTTATGCTGCCTTCGGTTTTACTCACTCGCAGAGTACAAGAAAAGTACTTTATTTATACCTTGGAATACATCAAGGCCTTTCGTAAATTCACTGTTGTTATGTCGACGATATTTTTCTGTATCTGGTTACTTGCTACTTATACCCCGCTCACCATAAGCAGCTAAACTCGTTAGCCAAACACATTGATGTCGCTATTCAGTTGGATACCGTAAACAAAAAAGCCGTCAACGTAGTAGGTTAACGGCTTTGGGTTTATCGGTATTTACCGCTAAACACGACTGGTGTAATCACCCCAAGCTAACCACTTATATGTGGTTAATGCCTCAAGCCCCATTGGACCGCGGGCGTGCAGTTTTTGCGTGCTAACAGCCACTTCAGCGCCAAGACCAAACTGACCGCCATCGGTAAAACGAGTACTGGCATTCACATACACGGCGGCTGAGTTCACTTCATTCATAAAGTGCGCCGCTGCATGAATATCATCGGTCAAAATGGCTTCCGAATGGCCGCTAGAATACTGGCGAATATGACTAACGGCGGCATCGATATCGCTCACAACTTTAATGCCTAAGGTTAATGACAGCCATTCAATACCAAAATCCTCAGACTTAGCAAGCGCCACATCGAACCCTAAACCATCCAGCAGACTAAAACTTGTGTCACAAACTGAAAAACGCACGCCTAGACGATGCAGATATTCGGCAATTTGCGGTACAAAGCTGCTCGCCACGCGCTCATCCACCAGCAAGGTATCAAGGGCATTGCACACAGTTGGACGCTGCACTTTGGCATTAGCGATTACGCCTAAGGCACGCTCAAGGTCGGCATTTTTATCGACATACAAGTGGCAAATACCAATGCCGCCTAAAATCACTGGAATCGTCGCTTGCTCGGCACATAAGCGCTGCAATGCTTGACCGCCGCGCGGCACTATCATGTCGACATATTGATCGAGCTTAAGTAAACCTGTCACTAGGGCTCTGTCTGAAGAATCAATAAATTGCACCGCATCTATGGGCAAACCTTGGGCGACAATCGCGCCGCGGATCACTTCGCTGATAAGCTTATTCGATTCAAGGGTTTCTTTACCGCCACGGAGGATCACCGCATTACCCGTTTTAAGGGCAAGTACCGCGATATCGACAGTCACATTCGGGCGCGCCTCGTAGATAACCCCAATCACGCCCAGCGGTACGCGGCGACGAGTCAGCCTTAAACCGTTATCTAATAACTTGCTGCCAAACTCTTCGCCCACGGGATCAGCAAGGCGGATCACATCGCTGATATCACCGATAATGCCCGCTAAACGCGCATCATCGAGCAACAGTCTGTCGATCATCGCCTCCGTTAATCCATCGTTCTTAGCGGCGGCAACGTCTTTAGCATTAGCCGCTAAAATGGCGGCGGAGTTTGCCGTTAGCGCATCGGCAATAGCTTCGAGTAAGTCAGCCTTTTGGCTCGCCGTTAAGTTGGCTAAAGCATAACTGGCCTGTTTGGCATTTTGGCCAAGTTGCTGTAAATACTGATCTTGATTCATTTGACTCAAAATAGACCTCGCTTATAAGACAACCATGTCGTTGCGGTGCACTATTGCGTCACCATAATCGTAACCGAGTACAGACTCGATCTCGTCGGAATGCTTGCCCGCAATCAAACTCAGGGCTTGGCCACAGTATCGTGTCATCCCTTTAGCAATCACTTTACCCTGTTGATCAACTAATTGTAGCGTTGCACCACGTTCAAACTGACCTTTAACACCTACGATACCTTTAGACAATAGACTGCGGCCCTTGTCAGTCACGGCTTTGACCGCGCCCGCATCAAGCACTAAAGAACCTTGAGTCGCAGGTCCTGCTAGAATCCACTGTTTGCGGCTTTCGAGCGGGTTTTCGATGGCACTAAAGTGAGTACCGACGGACTCTTTGGCGACCACTTTTTTGATCACATCTGGGTGATGGCCAGAGGCGATAACCACTTCGATGCCAGCACGGCGAGCAATATCCGCCGCTTCCAATTTAGTCGACATACCACCCGTGCCTAAACCCGATACAGAACCGCCCGCCAGCATACGCAGACTATCGTCAATCTTGACGACTTGGGAGATCAACTTAGCATTCGGGTTCGTGCGCGGATCGGCATCAAATAAGCCTTTTTGATCCGTCAATAAAATCAATAAATCGGCATCACACAACAGCGCGGCACGGGCCGATAGATTGTCGTTATCACCGACTTTGATTTCATTAGTGGCAACGGCATCGTTTTCATTGATGATCGGCACAATATTATTCGCCAGCAAGGCATTGAGCGTGTCGCGGGCGTTGAGGTAACGCTCCCTATCCTGCAAATCGGCACGGGTCAGCAGCAATTGGCCGACATGCAGCCCATAAATACTAAAGAGTTGTGACCAAGCGAGGATCAACTGACTTTGCCCGACAGCGGCTAACAATTGCTTATTGGCCATAGTGTCGGGCAGTGTCGGGTATTGGAGATGTTCACGCCCAGCGGCAATTGCCCCTGAGGTGCATAATACGACTTCGACCCCTGACTTCATCAGTGCGGCCATTTGACGAGCAAGCTCAACCATGTGGGCTTTATCTAGCTGTTTACTGCCAGAGGTCAGCACACTCGTCCCTAACTTCACTACCACGCGGCGATACGCAATCTCACTTAAGTTCATTATTCATTTGTAACAAAATAACCGAACAATCCTTATACCTAATCCGCTGAGTAATTGGTAGCAAGGAGTTATTAACTCGAGATAAATTTTCGTTTTTGCTTAGAATCGCGCATTAAAAAGGGCCATCGATTAGATGGCCCTCAAAAAATGTAAACAATCTACGCTGCGAGTTTTTACTGTACAGGTGAATTAATCGACAGCATCAACCATAGACAAACTTAGCTACAAACAATGCGGCTAATACTAAAATGCCCACATTAAGATCGCTAAAGCGACCTGTGAGTAATTTGATTGCTGCATATGAGATGATCCCAAAGGCAATGCCCGTCGCGATAGAAAACGTTAGCGGCATTAATATACACACAACCACCACAGGCGCGGCTTCAGTCAAATCTTCCCATTCGACATGCACCAGTCCCGACATCATCAAAATCGCTACATAAAACAGTGTGCCCGCAGTTGCATAAGCCGGGATCATCCCCGCCAATGGCGATAAAAATAACGCAGCAATAAAGAGTAATCCCACCACAACGGCCGTTAAACCAGTACGACCACCCGCGCTCACACCCGCGGTGCTTTCGATATAACTTGTCGTGGTGGAAGTGCCAAAAGCCGCCCCCGCAATCGTTGCTAAACTGTCAGCGGTTAAGGCACGATTCAGACGTGGTAAACGGCCTTTATCATCGAGAAAACCACCGCGCTGTGCAACCGCCACTAAAGTGCCAGAGGTATCGAAGAGATCCACAAATAAGAAGGCAAAAACGACTGATAGCATAGTTACTTCAAATACTTGGGATAAATCCATCTTCATAAATGTAGGTGCGATTGAAGGTGGCATTGATACAATACCCTGATACTGCACATCACCAAACACTAATCCTAGGCCAGTGATAATCAGAATGCTGGCAATCACCGCCGACTTCATTCCCCGCTGCACCATAGCAATAATGAGGAAAAAGCCCAGCACAGCCATAACCGCCGGAAATGCCGTGATATCGCCCAGCGTCACTAGCGTAGCAGGACTTGCCACCACAATACCGGCGCTCTTAAGGCCAATCAGGGCAAGAAACAAACCAATACCTGCAGCAATACCGATACGTAACGACATGGGAATACTATTTACAATCCATTCTCGAATACGCACTAAGGACAAGATTAAAAAGCAAATTCCCGACAGGAATACCGCGCCTAACGCAGTCTCCCAGCTGTAACCCATTTCACCCACGACTGTGTAGGTAAAAAAGGCATTAAGTCCCATACCTGGAGCAAGCGCAATGGGATAATTCGCCATCAGCCCCATAACCAAACAGCCGACAGCCGCCGCCAAACAGGTCGCCACAAATACAGCTCCATGGTCCATGCCCGCATCGGCTAACATCATTGGGTTCACAAAAATGATGTAGGCCATCGTCATAAATGTTGTCAAACCTGCGACCGCTTCCTGCTTGAGGCTCGTTTGATTTTGTTTCAGTTTGAACAGTTTTTCTAACATGGAACAAGGTTCCTTTTTATTTTAAGTATGTAGGGTATTTAGATGTGAACACTATGTAACGTGATAACATTTGCAGCCGATTATAGGGAGTTTAGGCTGGTCAGGCCAGAAAATTGGCAAGGGGAATAGTGAAGGGAAATTCTCATCCATCAATGCAAACGAATGCAATATCCTCGGGTGAGACTCGCGTTGAAGGTCAAGTCTAAAAAATGAACACGTTATGAACAAGATGATTCACTCGTTAGCGACCAATGCTGATTTATAGCCATAAATAGCCTACATAAAGAGTAACAAGAATATATACAGCAGAAATAACTAAATTCAATTTCCACAGACTCAACCAAAAACTCCCTTTAAAATATGTACGTAGCCTTACTTCTGATTTGCATAATGTTAAAGAAGAAGGTACCAACATTAACGCAGAACAGCCAAAGGCTGGTAATACCATAAAAATCATGCCTAAACCCGCAGCCCCAGCAGAAGCTTCAGATGTTTGACCGTCAATAGATGCTAGCGTTATATATCCCAAAATGACGCCTGCGATGGCAAGAATAAAACCTAACAGTTGAAGAGTTCTCAAATTCGTCCTTGGTAACAAACAGCGTTTAAATTGACTTCTCGTAAAATCCTATCAGCTCAGCGATTTCGCTTAGATGAGTATCGACCCAAGCGCTGCTGATCGGCCCCCAGGTGACTATGCGGTAATAACCTGAATTGTTACGGCTGCCTTCCTGCACAAACTCGACTCGAATACCTATATCCTCAAAAGCTGCGATAGCGTCCTGTAAAGTTCGGCGAGGCATTCCGGTTAACTTATTGAGTGATAATAGATTATGGCGGTCATCATCCATTAAATGCGCCAAATATAACTTACGCAGAAACGCCTTATTTTGCTTTGAAACCTGTTCGGATGCTGGCATTGAAAGTGACATAGGATGACCTGTCTGGAAACAAAAGTAATTATCATCAAAACTACTTTATATTCAGTCAATAAGGCAATAGCCAATACTAAATACTTACGGTTCGCGACAAGATCATCAGATAACAAATCTGCACTTAAATCAAACAAAACGACTTGTCATCCTCCCCCAACAACTGTTATTTCTAATATCACTCAACACCTATGAAGAAAGGCTAAAATGAGCCAGACAATCACAGCAGACCAAATACTGACATTTTGGTTTGAAAACATTGACCCAAAGCTTTGGTGGATTAAAGATGTTGAATTTGATACCCAGATCAAACAGCGCTTCGAAGGTGTACTACTTCAAGCTAAACGGGGAGAGCTTTCACATTGGCGAATCACGCCTCAAGGTCGATTAGCTGAGATCATAGTGCTCGATCAATTCTCCCGTAATATTTACCGCAATACGCCTGCCGCATTCGAAGCCGATGCGATAGCCCTAGTGCTCGCCCAAGAGGCCGTTGCCCAACGGGTCGACACAGCACTAAAATCCAAACAAGTCCCTTTTCTATTTATGCCCTATATGCACAGCGAATCGGCAGCCATTCACCAAGTAGCAGTAAAACTGTTTAATCGCGAAGCTGCGATAACAAACCTCGCGTTTGAACTGCGCCATAAAGCGATTATCGACAGGTTTGGCCGCTATCCACATAGAAATATTATCTTAGGCAGGGAGTCTACGGCGGAAGAAATTGCTTTTCTGACTGAACCGGGCTCATCCTTTTGAGCCTGTAATAGGTTAAAGCGTTAATGTGTATTTGATAAATAAAGCCGTGCTGAGTTCACAGACACACTACACTTACTCAAGAAAGTCATGGAATGACTTGGCGAGTATCAAACACAGTTACAAGTGTATACCGCGGAGGTGTTGGTAACTTATGGCGCATAAACTAAATAAGCCAAATAGCTCAGTGGCTCGTCGTAACCGCTATAAATTGATGGGGTTACTCATCTTATGCGGCGCTCAGCTCAGCCAAGCGGCTGAAATTAAGATAGGCGTCAGCCTGTCTATCCCGCCCTATGTCATCCAAGCAACCAATAGCGGGATCGAACTCGAATTACTTAACCAAGCCCTCGCCGTTAAAGGCCATACAGCTTCTATCCACTACTTACCACTGGCGCGCACTTTCCATGAACTCAGGGAGGGTAAACTCGATGGCATCATCAACATCAAAGAAGGAATGATTAACAACGTTTTTTATTCCAACGTTGCGATAACCTACCAAAACTGCGCCATCAGTCTCGAGAGTAATCAATTTAATATCAATAACATAAACGATTTAAACAACAAACAAGTCGTCGCCTTTCAACGTGCATCATCGTTACTGGGGGAAGAGTTTGCCAACATGGTTAAGACCAATAGCGGCTACCAAGAACAAGCGAGGCAAGTGCAGCAGGTTTATATGCTGATGAAGCGCAGGGCCGATGTCGTTGTGATGGATAAAAATATTTTCAAATACTACTTAAAGCAGGCCTATCTTGAGGGCAAACTCACTGAGAAAGACTTAAAACAACAGGCGATTTGCCACCAAATATTCCCACCTACAGAATACAAGTTCGCGTTTCTTAGTGAACAAATTCGGGATGATTTTAATGCGGGACTCAAACAAATTACCCAAGATGGTAGCTTAGTGGCTCTGCAGGAAAAGTATCGACGCCTGATGTCATTTGACAATGAAGCCGAGGCGTCGACTAAGTTAACAGAACCTAAAATGATCAAAAATGATTCCTACTAAACTTATCCCATAGTGTTATTTCACCACCAACACAGGGCACTTAGCGTACTTAACAATATCCTGTGTAACGTGGGGTTTTAAAAAGTCAGCTAAACCGCTGCTCCCATGACTAGCGATAACCACCATGCCTACATCAACGGCTTCCGCTAAAATCTCATCAATAGCATCACCATGGCGCACGACTAACTTAATATTGAGCCCTTCGGTAAGGTTCTGCTGCATTTCCTGCTGCAAACTTTGCATTTTTGCATCAACGAAAGCTTTGAGTTCATTTTCCAATGTAGCGGGAATATCGACCGCAATACCATAACAATGGGCGCCACGGGCAGGGCTAGTCACATGCAACAACCGAATATCGACGTGATAAACATTTGCCATTTCAACCGCATATTTTAACGCATGGGCCGCAGTGGATGAAAAATCCGTAGGGCATAACACTTCTTGAGTACGCATAAGCTTATCCATCATTTGAGTTTTTAATTAAGCTAATTATTAAGGCCAAAATACCACTATTTTATAGCAGTTTGCTATGCTTCTTACGTACCCATTTCAATTAATTATTCTTTATCAATCAAAAAGAAAGGACGCTATAAGCGCCCTTTGGATTTATAGAGTCAAAGCCAGTTACTTAACCACAAGCACAGGACAAGCTGCACCATTCGCCACCGCTTCTGAGACATTGGTGTGTAAAAAATGCGAAATCCCAGTTCGGCCATGGCTAGCAATTACTACCATGCCAATGTCTTTACTGTTGGCCTCTTCTAAAATTTGATAGACAGGATCGCCACGGCGGATCAAGGTAGTGATAGGAAGCTCAGTATTCAATCCATCCAATAGTGCTCGCATTTTAGTTGCCGCCGCTTCCTCCATGCTTTTAGCAAGCTCTTCAGGGGTAATAGATAGAATCATAAAGTTTTCATCACCGATCGGCTGTTCAACCACATGTAAGATTTTTAGCCCTACATGGTATAGATTAGCCATTTCAATGGCATAACTCAGTGCATGGGCCGCAGTTTCCGAAAAATCTGTGGGCCAGAGTATTTGACCTGTACGCATAATTTGTACTCCTTCTATGGCGCGAATGGATTGCTGGGTGAATCTTTACTGTGCTGCTATAACGCCCGATTTAGCGCATTGGCAGACCACAAACTTCATCTCACAACCTTAGTCTCTTAGCCAAGCAACAGCATCGCCATTATCAACAAAAAACCTTACCTCAGCAGGCGTAAACCAGTTTGCCAATTTAGCCAACACTTCCTGCAAAGTCGTCTTACCGACGATAGCTATTTTCTCGAAATGACGAATATGCTTCACCCCAAGTTTGAGATCGTCCCAAGCGGCCTGTAGTTCCAAGCCTTCCAACTCGGTGACATCTACCAAGGCAAAGATATCAGGATCTTTCACCCCAGCTAATGCAGACTCCAACACAGGCACCATCATTTCGTAGTCTTGATGAGTTAAGGTACCGATAGCTTTAAAGGTAACGAAAAAATCATCATCACCGTAACGCTCAATACCAATCGAAATTCCGTGCTTTAACAATGCCATACATACTCCTTATGTAACAACCCTTGATTTAGTGTAAAAGCTAACGCCACAACAAGCCGTGATCTTGCTCAAAAATACACCAGATACCTTGCACCATCTCACTAAGCAAGCTAGGATAAACCGACTAATCAGTCGGTACTGATTTAATAAAAGACTCAATCTAGACGATTACTTAAATAAAGTACCGAATAAGACTCAGCCTACCATTTCCCTTGGAGCAACCACTATGAATATGGCCACCGAACACCTTAATACTTCGCCACTGACTCAGTTGCTCCAACGCCAACGCAGCAGTTATTTAGCGGCGCCGAATCCTAATTACGCTACGCGAGTGGAGCAATTAACTCGACTTAAGGCGGCCATACTGCAATTTCAAACACCCTTAGTCGAAGCCTTAAGCCAAGACTACGGCCATAGATCGATTGATGACAGCCTGATCTCAGACATTATGCCTGTCATCAACAACATCAATTACAGCTTGAAAAACCTCAAAAAATGGCTCAAGCCCAGCGCTCGCCATGCGGGCATCTTACTCGCACCCGCCAAAGTCACAGTGCATTATCAACCTTTGGGGGTGATCGGTATTATCGTGCCTTGGAATTTCCCCGTCATGCTGTCAATTGGCCCGCTAGTGACTGCTATTGCCGCGGGTAATCATGCCATGCTCAAAATGTCAGAATTTACCCCAGCGACCAACCAAGTGATCAAACGGTTATTGGCACAAGTCTTCGATGAATCCCACGTGGCGGTTGTTGAAGGTGAGGCGGACATTGCCGCCCAATTTTCTGCCCTGCCCTTCGATCATTTACTCTTTACAGGCTCGACCACAGTCGGCCGCCATGTGATGCGCGCCGCAGCGAATAATCTCACCCCAGTAACACTCGAATTGGGTGGTAAATCGCCTGTGATTATCGCCCCCGATATGCCGCTTGAGATAGCAGTAGAACGAATGATTTACGGTAAGTGTTTGAATGCCGGACAAATCTGCGTAGCCCCTGATTATGTGCTTTGCCCTAAAACCAAGGTGGATGACTTTATCGCCGCCTACCAAGCTAAGTTTAAGGCCATGTACGGCACCATTAACCACAATAAGGACTATGGCAGCATCATTAATACACGTCAGTTTGACCGCTTGATGACAGTGCTCGAAGACGCCAAAGCAAAAGGTGCCCGTGTTATTTCAGCAACTGACGAAGCCATAGATAGCCAACATCGTAAACTCGCAACTCAGTTGATAACTCACACCAGTGAAGACATGCTATTGATGCAAGAGGAAATTTTTGGCCCATTGTTACCGATTATTAGCTACGACACCTTAGATGAAGCGATTCAGTACATCAACCACAGAGCCAGACCCTTAGCGCTTTATGTGATGAGTTTCGATGAGCCAACTCAGCAAAAGATCCTCCAGCAGACCCATTCTGGCGGTGTTTGTATCAATGAAACCGTGTTTCATGTCGCCGCCGACGATGCGCCCTTTGGCGGAATAGGCCCGTCGGGCATGGGGCATTACCATGGCAAGGAAGGCTTTTTGACCTTCAGCCATGCTAAAACGGTACTCAGCCGTGGCCGATTCAACACAGGCAAATTTGTGCACCCGCCCTACGGCACTTTTATCCAGCGCATCTTAATGAAGCTATTTTTGCGCTAGTCATTGGGGGATAAATCTTGAATAAACCATCAACAACACAACCCATTAAAACCATGACTGATAAACGCCAAGCTATTCTCGATACTGCTTTAGCGCTCTTTGTCAGCCAAGGATTTCATGGCACGTCCACCGCCTCGATTGCGAAACAAGCAGGTGTAGCAACGGGCACCTTGTTCCATCACTTCCCTTCTAAGGAAGCCTTGATGGAATCTTTGTTTCTTACAATAAAACAAGAATTTGCCGATGCCTTACTGTTAAACACCCATAAGGGCAGCGATCTTAAACACAATGCCCTACAACTATGGCAAAGTGCGATAGATTGGTCGCTGGATAACCCTGTCAAACAACTGTTTTTTCAGCAATATTCAATGTCGCCCATGATTGCTGCTAAGGTGCGCGATCAAGCGATGAATAGCATCTTAGGCTTTATTAGCGAACTCATTAAGCAGGGACAAATGATGGGGCTAATCGCCCATTATCCAGTGGAATTGATGCTAGAAAACTGCCACGGCCAATATCTAGCAGCAACGCGTTTCTTTATCGATAATCCGCACTTGGGGACAGATAGAACATACCGCGATGCCAGTTTTGAACTGTTTTGGAAGGCCATGCAAACGGACTAAAATAGCCAAATATCAACTGACTGCTGCAATAACTGCAATAAAAAACCGAGTCAGCTTAACTGGCTCGGTTTTCTTTTTCGCTATCGCGACTAAGTGCTAAAGCAGAAGCCTGCTTTGCTCTAGCATCTAATACCGACTTTCAGGCACCTAGCCCTGACTCAACTCCTGGGCTTTTTCTGCTGGCTGCGCCACTTGAGTTGGGCTCCAGTAACCTTGTTTGATGCCCTTATCAATCAGCTCAGCGACCGCCAATTCAATGGCTTGTAATACGCAAAATTGCACTGGCTCATTGGTAGTAAAACCGACTTCAGCCTCAGCGAGTCGATTTAAACTCGTGTAACGGAACAAGCCCGCACGCATTTCTTGGGATAAAACACGTTTGCTGGTTGAGACCGACATCATGACTTTACCTGTGTGTACATCCACGGCGCGTAGATAAATGGTCACCAGATCTTCACGGTACATTTCAGAGGCGCCAATACCGTAGTATTCGACACCGCTACCACCAGTGCTAGTGTTGGTCTCATAACTAATCACCCCACCTTCGAGTAACAATCTGGCGGTGGATAATACGGGCACTTCATCGCCCTTAGTACCGCTCTGTTTGTTGCTGATCTTACGCTCGGTAAGCAAATTTTGTAGCCCTTCACGCTCAACGGGTGTAAACCATTTTGAGTCGAGCAAAGTCTGCATCAACATCGATGTTGCGCCCTGAGTAACCGCGGTCGAAAACGAACTCACGTTAGCCTGCGGCTTATATTGGCCAGTTTGATCGCGAAAGGAATACACGGCCACAGGGATAGGAAACTTAGGTCCTGGTTGAGTTTGCAGCCCACGCATCACCTCACTCAAGGGGTTAACCTCGGCAGCCGTGATATTTAAATCGGGTTTGGAGATCAGGCTACAGGCCGACACACTTAGCAGTAATAAACTCACTAACACTAGACGGGCCATTAGTTGACTCCTCCAAATGTCGGCATTTCAATCACAGTGACTTCACCGGTTTCAGTATTAGTAATAGTTAGCATCACGCCATTTCCCGTTGAAGCCACTTCAATCCGAAAATCACCGGTATCGTAAACACCATCGGTAATTTCACCATCAGCAACACCGCGGGTGATTGAGTTAATGATATTACGCTCTAGGGATTCTTTAAAACGGGTGACAAAGTCCTTCTCGGTCGAGGTAGATTTATTGTCATTCTGGGCTTGGGCTTTATTTAATAGAAAAGCCCCATTTTGTGGATTGCCGCCAAAACTGGGATTCACTGGCGTATAAATCAATTCAGTGGCTTGGCCACTGCTTGCCACACATAGCGTGACAAGAGCAAGTAACGTCCTGTATGTCATTATTATTATCCTAAAAGTCGTCCGATGTTCCTGAAAAATCACCTGTTATTGCATTGGCTCTGACTTGTGCTAAATAATCAATCGTAAGCAAAATCGCCTGCTCTGCGCTCTCTTTAATCGGATTTGCACGACGACCAAAATGGGTGGTGTAAATTCGAGTCCCGTTTACCTCTAAGGTTAAAACGGTTCCAGCCTGTGGAAACACTGTCTCATATAGAGTGACGTTAAAGCCTTGGGTAAAGGGCAATTCGCGCCAATAGCTTGAATAGTAAAAGCCAAAGTCCTTACCAAACCGAGTCAAGGTTCTATCTATTACTAAGCCACTAATTTCAATGTCGTTATCGGCAATAGTGATAGGGGAAGCCAGCAGCAGGAATGGACATAAAACGTAAGTAAGCAGACGCTGTTTTAACTGTTTCACTTATCCCTCCTTAACCTTTTTAATCGAACCTTAAAAACCGCGCTAACCTCTGTTAGAACAAGGTGAGTTTTAACGCAAATTTTCGATAAAACAGGTTAACAGGGTTAAAGATCTCCCGTCATTACGCTGGGGGGCAAATTAGCCCGAAGAGCTAAGGTAAAAAGGCAAAAATAGCCCATTTGGCTAATACACCAAGAGGCAGTTGAGGATAGGAGTTATGCTTTAAACAAGCGGATAAGATAAGCAATAAAAAATGCGACTTAAGAGTCGCATTACGGTGTTTATTCAAAACGCGAGCATTATTGTGGTAACCATAGTCGAACCAACAGGCCACCGTCACTGCGATTATGCATGCTAATACTGCCATCGTGGGCTTCGATAATTTCACGGCACAAAGGTAAACCTAAGCCTGTACCTGATTGTTTTGTTGAGTAAAACGGCAGTAGCGCCTGCTCTAATACTTCACCAGACATACCTGCGCCGCGATCCTCAATCACAATACTAAAACCGGCACCATCCACTAAGGTTTGATACCGAATCGACAGGGTGACCTCCTCGGGGTTTGAGCCAGATTCATGGGCGTTTTTAAGTAAATTAAGGAGCACTTGCTCCATCTGTCCTTGATCGAAAAAACCATCAATCTCAGGTAACTCATGAGTGAGTTTAAAGGGATAATGCTGAGTTAACTGGGCAGTAAATTGCGTCCAATTCACCTGACGCCGTTGCGGGAGCGGCAACTTAGCAAAACGAGCATAGTTGAAGATAAACTGGCTTAGATGACTGGTACGATTCTCGATAGTATCGAAAATCAAAGTTAACTTCGGATTATCAATATCTTTGGTGAGCAGTCGGCCGGAGTTCACCATAGAGGCGATGGGCGCGACTGAGTTATTGAGTTCATGGCTAATAATGCGGATCACTTTCTTCCACACTGCCACCTCTTGACGATTGAGCTCGCGGGTCATCTGCTTGAGCAAAATCAAGTTATGCTGTTGGTTATTCAATAAAAATTGGCCGCGACTTAAATACCAAGTTTCCACATCATCTTCACCCATGGCGAAGAGTCCGTTCTTTTCATGTTTAAGCGCCAAGGCCAATACTTCGGGCAAATCCACCAGCAATTCATCTAGGCTCAAGCCTTCCATTCTGCCCTTTTTATGGAATAGGTGACGCGCCGCATCATTGGCGTAAATGAGCCGCTGATGATCATCCAGTAACAACATCACATTGGGAGAACTTTGAATCACCTTATCCAGTAATAACTCCCGCTGGTAAATGTACTGCCTTTCTTGGCGTAATTTAGCAGCGCTATGGTTAAATAACTGCGCTAAGGTTTTGAGCTGACCTTCGCCATGTTCAGGAATACTCACACTAAAGTCATTATCACTAAAATTTAGCAAGCCGACTTCAAGGGAATCTAAACTGCGGCCGAGATGTCGAGTCAACCAAGCAATACCTAAACCACAGACAGCACAAGCGAGAAACAACACGATCAAACCTTCACCTAAGGTCAAACTCGAGACACGCTCTCCCTTAGCTATCTCAGCGGATATCGCAGGAGATACAGGTGCTTTGGGCGGTAAAATAGATAGCGGTTCTACACGTAAAGGCTCAACCACATGAGGAATAGAATTAAACAGCCCTTCTTTAAGTTGTTCTAACTTGAAGAGTTTTATTTGTAACTGCTCTTGTTTAAGTTGTTCAAGCTTTTGCAGCTCGGCCTTAATCTGCTCGGCCCTCTGGTGCGCTTGCATCGCCGCAGCCTCCTGCAATTGCTCACTATTGTTAAGGGCGAATTCGATGGAGGCGACCGTTTTCTCCAGCTCCGCAAAATCGAGTTGCACATTCACATCAGGGATTTCAATCGTGTTAGACGTGGCAACATACGAAGCATAGGGTGAGATATACTTCACCAAAGCAAAACTCAGCAAGACGCCAAAGGCGCAGCAAGCCATTGAAAAAATGATAAGTTTAGTTCGAATTAACACTCAGATTCCTTAATCGATAGCCTTTACCCTAGCATCTGCACTTAGCCTATGACTTATCTAAACCAAACTTGTCCATCCGCCGATACAGCGCTTGGCGACTGAGTCCAAGCGCTTTTGCCACCCGAGCAATTACGCCATGATGCTGTTTTAACGCCGCTTCGATATCTTCTCGACTCACGTCTATCGCCTCATTGGCATCCGACACTTGGGCACGAACAGACTCATGATAAAATGCGGTATTTACGGGGATGGAAGCGGGCGAATAAACAGGCAGAGGATCAGACTGTCTCAAGCCTGATAGCCGCAACTCAGATACAGATGAAACACTGGAAGCAGATTTTATAACACTCGCAACAGTCACCAAACCAAAGTCAGCTTCAGTCAACACATGGCTTTGCGCCAACAATACGGCCCGCTTACAGGCGTTTTCAAGCTCGCGCACATTTCCCGGCCAGCGGTGCTGTAATAACGCCTGCAACGCAGGTTTACTCAAGCTAAAATCGCTGCCAATAAAATGCTGTACTAAAGGTAAAATGTCATCGGTGCGTTGATTCAGCGGTGGCAATGCCAGTTCAATCACGTTTAAGCGGTAAAACAAATCCTCACGGAATCGCCCTTCGGCGATATCTTGGGCCAGATCCGCATTGGTCGCACTGATCACCCGCACTTTTACTTTCTGGGTTTTATGGCTTCCTAAGCGTTCAAATTCGCCGGTTTGTAGCACCCGCAATAATTTCACTTGCCCAGACAAAGGTAAATTGCCAATTTCATCTAAAAACAGCGTGCCGCCGTCTGCCGCTTCGAAACGGCCAATACGCGCTTTAGTCGCGCCAGTAAAAGCGCCCGCCTCGGCACCAAACAGCTCGGCCTCTAATAAATCCATCGGCAAGGCGCCGACATTGACCTTGATAAAAGGTTTGTTTTTTAAGGGTGAATTGGCGTGAAGAATATCGGCAAGCTTGTCTTTACCCGCGCCATTGGGGCCAGAGATCAAGACCGACACATCGGAGCGCGCCAGTTGCAAGGCTAAATCAATGCAACGCTGCATAGCACCGCTGCCAAAGACAATACCGCAGAGATCCGCATCGGCGATCGCCACTTGGCGTTGATGATTCACTCGCTCCAAGCGGTGGTTAGCACGGGAGAGTTTATAAAGCGCAATCAGATTAGTGATGCTATTGAGTAGCTTAGCGTCATCCCAAGGTTTGCCCATATAATCGGCAGCGCCCGCTTTGACTAATTCAACTGCCGTTTCGAGTTGCGTCCACGCCGTCATCAAAATAATCGGCAAATCCCCTTGGCGTTCGCGCAGGGCGTAAAACAGCTGCCGACCTTCCTCACCCGAGGTGGTATCTCGGGTAAAGTTCATATCTTGGATCACTAAATCCACATCTTGAGTCGCCAATAACCCAAGGGCGTCCTCTGGGCTATGGCAAATCAGCACCCGATAATCATTGAGTTCTAGCATCAAACCTAGGGCTTGGCAGATGGCATGATTGTCATCGACGATAAGGATAGTATCCATAAGTGTGAGTGTTGTCCTAAGTAAAACTGTTAACCGTAAAGTAACAAAAAGTGCAATAACATCCTATTGTTATCGCACTTTTGTCGAGCTTTTATCGTACCTTGAGTGACATCAAATATTCCGCTATACGCTGCGGGTTGCGGTTGCTGGCGAAATATTTGCCGCTTTACGCGCTGGTAAGTAAACCGCTAACGTGGTGACAATAAACAAACCTGCCACAGTAATTAGTGGGTAGCTTAAGTCCAACATAGGCAAGCTATAGATTTTCATCAACTGTTGGCCTAACTGTATCGCTAACAAGCCGCCCAGCACGCCTCCCGCTAAGCAAATCAAATAGTTCTCCACGAGGAAGTAACTGATAATATCGCGCTTTTTAGCCCCCAATGCACGGCGGGTACCTATCTGCTTAGTGCGGCGCTGGATATTAAACATCACCATGCCCGTTAAACCGAGCGAGGTGATAAGCAATAACAACACCACCATCATAGTTAACACAGTAATCATCAATTTATGATCGCGATATGAACTATCTTTTAAGGCCTCGATTGACTTAAATCCATCGAGTACTCGGTTTGCATTCTCTGCCAGCAGCGCTTTTTTTATCGCGTCTTTAAGCTCGGCGTGAAACTCAGGTTTGGCCCGCACCATATAAGAACTACTGCCATAATCCACATTTTGAATCACACTATTTTCAAGGCTAGAACTGTCAATCCACGCGCCTTGTAGTTTTTCGACTACGCCAATCACAGTGATCTGCGCATCCTTACCCTCGTACAACACTTTGCCAAGTGCCGATTCATCAGGCCAAATGGCTTTGGCTAACACACTGGAGATGATCGCTAATCGGCTAGGGCTATCGAGGTTATCCTTAAGTTCATGGGGGTAAAAGTTACGCCCCTCAATCAGCTTAATGCCTAAGGTCTCAATGGTGTGATCTGTCCCTAAATACATGGCAAATTGCGGTGTCGATTTAGCGCTATCTGGGTCGGGGCCCAGATTTAACGTGCTCGACCAGCCGCCACCGCTTAACGGCAACATATTGGTTGAGGTCGCATCAATCACATTGGGTAGCCCCCGCAAAATTTGCTGATCAATTTTGTTTTGCGCGGTTTTATCAATCAATGGATCAAAGTTAAACAAGCTAAAGGTCAATACTTCTGACTCTTTAATCCCCGAATCACGCTGCATCAGGACTAAACGCTCTTGAATAATAAAGCTCGCATTCGCCACAATCGCCACTGACAAAATAATTTGAATAAGCAGTAAGATTGGACCGCTTTTACTGCGCAATAAACTGCTGAGAATAGGTTTAATATGCAACATAATAAGTCCCCTACTGGCTTTTAAGATAAACGCTAGGCTTAGTGCGACACACCACCCACGCGGGATACAAACCAGCCAATAACGCTGTGCCCACCGCAATACTTGGGGTGATAATCCACATACTTGCCGATAACTGGGTTAACCCCTTCGCGACCTCAAACTGGGCCGATAACCCATAAAGCGAAGCATAGGCCCAAGCCAGTCCCAGCAAACCACCGAATAAACCAATCATGCCCACTTCAACCATATATTGAGCGAAGATTTGACCTCGGCTAGCGCCAATGGCGCGGCGTACACCCACTTCGGGCGCGCGCTTGAGAAACTTGGTCAGCATCAAACCTAATATATTGACTAAACAAACACTTAAAAACAGAACACTCAAACCGACCAAGATTTTATTGTCTTCTGGCACCACATGATTGTATTCAAGCCAAGTTGCCACATCGGATACTTTGACTGAATCAGCGGCAGATTTATTATCCGTAAAACGGCCTAGGGCTTTTTGCTCCGCCACATAATTGCTGAGCCAAGAACGGTAACTGGCTACTGCGTCTTTATTTGGTAACTCAACCCAATACAGCAGCCACACTTTTTCAGAGTTAAGGCGATCACTGTAACTATTCATCGTCTCAAACTTCCAACCTGACGTGTTACCCCATATATCAAACTCTTCGATAGGCGTCAGCGAAAACGGCACAAAAATTTGTTCCGTGTCGTTAAAGGCACCGTTAGTGGGATCATAATATTTAGGCTTAGGATCCCAAGCATCAATCACACCAACCACTTGATAAGGTTTACGATTAAGATAGATAACTTTGCCAACACTGTTTTGACCCGCAAATAACTTTTGATTGAGTTTATCGTTAATCACCACTTGATAAGCAGGCTCAGTGTCGACGGATTTATCCCACGCATTACCGTACAAAAATGGCACGTCAAACAGCTTGAAAAAGTCACTGTCCGTCACCCGAATGCTTTCTAAAATAGGCGCAAAATTGGCATCCTCCGTTTGCACTGCCATCCCAGTGCGAAACATCGCAGCTTGGCGTTTAGGTAAGGTATTGTTGCGCAGATTCATCGCGTCTTGGTAAGTCACTAACGAGTTTAACTCATCCCAAGAATCAGGACCTTGGCTCCAAAGCTGTACCGCATTTAACTCATCAGAGCGTTCACCCGCAGGATTAAATGACATCATTTTGTACACGTTTAACGTGGTGATTGTGATGCCAATACCAATCGAAATCGCCAACACCATCAACAGCGACAGCACTGGGGTTTTCTTAATGCTGCGCCAAGCTAAATCAACATAATAAAAGAACATAATGCATATCCTTAACGGTCGGCGTTGGCGACAAGTTTGTCGATATCAGTCGCAGCAGTGATATCACTGACATGTCGATGACCTTGATGATACATAGTAAAATCACACACTTGACCATCGACAATTTGAATGTTGCGTTGGGCGCGGCGAGCGAGTTCAGGATCGTGCGTCACCATGATAATGGTCGTGCCCGCTTGATTGATATTTTCGAGTAATTCCATCACTTGACGTGCCATTAGGCTGTCGAGGTTTCCTGTGGGTTCGTCGGCGAGCAGGAAGCGTGGCTTACCCGCCAATGCCCGAGCTATCGCCACCCTTTGTTGCTGTCCGCCCGACAACTGCGTAGGTAAATGCTTGAGGCGTGAAGCTAGGCCCACTTGCTCTAATGCCTCTTGTACGCGGCGTTGACGCTCCTTGGCATTAAAGCCACGGTAGCGCAGCGGCACTTCAATATTCTCAGCTAAGTTAAGATCGGGAATTAAATTAAAACCTTGGAAAATAAAGCCAATTTTCTCATTACGGACAGTAGCGCTCTTGTTATCGCTCAAGTTAGACACGTTAATCCCATCGAGAAAATAATCACCATGGGTAAAGCCTTCGAGTAAACCTGCGATATTTAAAAAGGTGGTTTTACCCGAGCCTGAAGGACCCGTTACCGCGACAAATTCGCCTTCGTTCACCTCGAGGTTAAAATCGCGCAGGGCGTGGGTTTCAACGAGATCCGTTTTAAAAACCTTGCTCACATTCTTCATTGATAACATATTAATTTCCTTTAATAATCAGTGTATTCTGCGCGTAAACAACTCGATAAAACGCAATGTATATTTATTTTTCAATTAAGCCATGGCATCACAGAGTAAGCCGAAAAAGGGCTGAACAACACAGTCTAAAAACCATACAAAGGCTTGGATCATCAAATCCGTAGATGCAACCGACACCTCACCCACCTGATGTACATCCTCCAAGGGATCAATCCATTCCAGCAGATTAAGCCCAAGAAAAAACCAACTATTGGCCTCACCGATACTTAGCTCAACGGCAATCACTAACAATGCTAATGCCAAAACTCCAAACACTTTAGATGACATCAACACGCTAATATTTAAGGGGTTATGTCGCATATCTGGCTCCTATTTAATGCATAACGCTGTACTTTTTATGGCTCACCTAAGGGCTCAACTGATTAGGGATGCCTTGTTTCGTGTGATTCAGTTCATTCTTACCTGCTCAGCACGATTAAAGGGATCGAGGCTTGAGATCACCCACTCATCTCCCGCTTTACCGCCATCCAGAACTTCCACTTGGCTCAGGCTCGTACTACCCAGTTTTATCGCACGGCGGGTCGCTAAATCGCCTTCGACTTGATAAGTTTTCTCCCCTCCACCGCTGGTCATAAAGGCGCCGCGTTTTACCATAAGAACATTGGGTCTGTGCTCTAATAACACTCGGGCCGAGATGCGTTGATTCTGGCGCAGTGTTAGGCTGTCGCTTTGGTCAAATTGCACCCTAGCGGTCACTTCACGGTTACGCACTTCAGGGGAAATCGACGATAACTTGCCCATTAACTTAATACTGCCAAAACTCAACTCGACTTCCATGCCTAAACCCAGATCATCCGCATAGGACTCAGGCACGGCTAACTCAGCCTCATAGGCGCTTAAATCCACGACGGTTAAAATCGGTTGGTTAGCGCTAAGACGGGTTTTCTGCTCGGTAATCCAGTTACCGATAATGCCGTTAACAGGTGCAACAATATTCAAGGCATCGACTTGGCGTTCTAATTCACGCACCGCGAGAGTTTGACGCTCAACTTCTAGGGCTTTATTTTTAATCTCAAAGGTTAACGTATCTTTCGTTAACGCAACTTCTTGCTCTGCATGCTTAAACTTCAGCTTGGCTTTGTGTAAATCATCTTTGCCCTTTTCATAATCAATCTGGCCAATAAGCTGACTTTGAATCAGTTCCTCTCCGCGTCGGCTTTCCCTATCCGCCGCTTCAAGATCGACCGTTGCGATATCTAAGGTTTGATAAGCTTGTAATTGATCGCGTCTTGCATCCAACTTAGCGCGCTCTAATGCACTCTCCATACCCGCTAATAGGGACTTGGCTTGCGCTAGCTGATTAGTGAGTCTTGGACTATCGAGTTTGGCGACCACATCGCCCTTATTAACAGTATCGCCAGGATTGCTGAGCAGAGTCACTGTGCCTTCCTCTGTGCTATACAAAATAGGCGCATTGGCCGCCACGATTTTACCTGTGGTCGCCACATCGCGGGTTAACGTTCCAATAAAGAGTTTTGCGGTAGTGATGTCGCTGCGGCTAAGGGATTTGCTAACACTATCAGAGCCTAAACTTGCCCACACTAAGGCGCTGACTAATAAGGCGCAACCGCCAATGATCAGCGGTAACTTAAGACGTTTAGAGGTCGATGGCACAAGTACTGTATCTTGGCCGCTAGTATCTTTAATCATGGCTTTACTCGCTTCCCTGTTGGAATCATCAGTGCCGGAACGTATCAACGGACACTATTGGAAATCTCTACCCCAGAGTTAGCAAAGCCTATGCCAAACAAGTAAAATTATTTACTTTCATAACCTTAACAAAAAATCACAGATAAAAGTGTCCGCGGACACTGGCGCTTTTATTTAAAAGTGTCCGCAGCAGTGAAATGAAAAGTGTCCGATTGAAAAAAAGCAGTTCCTAGATTCTAGGGTCTAGAATCTAGATTTATTAACCAAAACAGCCGAGTTTCCCTTTACAGTAAAATCCTTGCCACATAAGATCCCGCCACCCTCGCAGCAAAAACGATCAAAAGACCAAACCCTATGACTACAATAACAATCACTCGCCCAGACGACTGGCATATTCACTTAAGAGACGGCGCCCAGCTTAAAGATACAGTGCGCGATATCAGCCGCTATATGGGCCGCGCCATCGTGATGCCAAACTTAGTGCCCCCCGCTATCGATACCGAAACCGCACTGGCCTATTACGATCGCATTAAAGCGCAAGTGCCCGCGGGCTCACAATTCGAACCTTTGATGGTATTGTATTTAACCGACAAAACCAGCCCAGATGAAATCCGCAAGGCTAAAGCCTCGGGTAAAATTGTCGCCGCTAAACTCTACCCAGCGGGCGCGACGACTAACTCAGATTCCGGCGTAACCGATGTTAAAAACATCTATCCCGTACTCCAAGCCATGCAAGAAGTCGGCATGCTGTTTTTAGTCCACGGTGAAGTCACAGATTCAGCCATTGATATTTTCGACCGCGAGCGTGTCTTTATTGAAAATATCCTCAGTAAAATTGTCGCCGATTTCCCAGCGCTTAAAATCGTGCTTGAGCATATCACCACCAAAGATGCCGTCGATTTTGTCACTCAAGCCTCAGACAATGTGGCCGCGACTATCACAGCCCACCATTTACTGTATAACCGCAATCACATGCTGGCAGGCGGTATTCGTCCGCATTTTTACTGCCTGCCGATTTTAAAACGCAACACCCACCAGCAGGCGTTGTTAGGTGCAGCGGCAAGCGGCAGCAAGAAGTTTTTCCTCGGTACAGATTCAGCGCCACACGCCAAGGATAAGAAAGAAGCCGCCTGTGGCTGCGCGGGTTCGTACACGGCTCATGCTGCCATAGAGCTGTATGCCGAAGCCTTCGAGTCGGTCAATGCGCTGGATAAACTCGAAGCGTTCGCAAGCTTTAACGGCCCAGACTTTTACCATCTGCCACGTAATACCGATACCATCACGCTGGTCAAAAAGTCATGGGATGTCCCTGCCACTTACCCGCTTGGCGATACTAACGTAGTGCCTATTCGTGCTGGAGAAGCCATTGATTGGCAAGTTGAGTAAGCCTTAAGTCTTTAACATCAAGTCGCCTACGGGCGACTTTTTTATCAGATTTTGATTTTTAATCCACAATCGGTCAGTATCCTGCGCTTAGAATACGGCCCTTACTTATCACCTTTTAAGAGAAAATCAGTATGCCCACAAGGATGTTATTCTCCGTTTTATCTTCAAGCCTGTTGTTGACCGCCACGATCTCTTTGCCGACCTTTGCGGCCAATGAACTCACAGGGATCTGGCAGGGACAGTTAGGTAAAAGCAAAGTCAGAATTTGTTTTAATCAATATGGAACAGGCAGTTATTACTATCAACGCTACTTAACGCCGATAAGACTCGAGCAGCAAGATGAACTGTGGAAAGAAGAAGGCAATACCGGAAATTGGCAGTTTGATAGTGTCACGCCACAAAAACTGAGCGGCCATTGGTTTAAAGATACTGCGAGTAAATCATTACCAGTGCAACTTGAGCGAGAAATCAGCCCAGATAAGGTCGAGGATTGTGGTGCCGATGCTTACAATCTACCGCTAGAAACCAAGCCAAAACTCAGCCGAGGTAAATGGCAAAGCTACGAAAATATTGAGTATCGCCCGCTGACTTTTGGCACAGATGTAGGTATCGAATTTAAAGGCCCACAAACGGGTATATTGGCAATTAATCAATGGCTTGAACATAAGCTCACCGATGAAGCCCAACTAGCACAAACCTTTGACACTCGCCGCAGAATGCTGGCACAAATGGGCAGTTTTGTAACTGACGAAACCTTTGCCGAACCGATTTTTATTAATCAGCATTGGCTCAGTGTGCGCCTATATCGCTGGGCGGCAGGTTATGGCGCCAATGGTATCAGCCAAGAATTTGTGAGTTTCTCCCTTACCGACGGCAAACCTTTCCACCCATGGCAATGGTTTCTCGCCGATACTCAACCACAAAGCATGCTCGAGGGTATGAGTCATCCTTTACCCCCTGCATTAAGGGACAAATTGTTTGCTGGCAAAGCACCGGACGCAGAATGCCCCACATCAGACGGCTCGGGATATTACCAGCTCACCCTTGAGCCAAAGGGCATCAAATTCTGGGAAACGCCCCGCGGCGATGGCTGTGAAAATGAGTTTATCCTCAGCCCGCAAGAAGCCATGCCCTATGCCACCCAATGGGGACAAACACAACTTAAGCTGTTGGAATAGTGTACTTAACTGAGAAAATACTAGAGGGCAAGCAAGCTATCATGGCGATGATATTGAGTGCGATGAGAGTTGCGCAATGATAGTAGCGCGACGACAAGCGCTCTTTCCCTCCCTACACAGCAATGCATTTCGAGATAATTTATTTCAGTAAGGATGAACCGATTGAAGTGATAGTGGTGTTTAAGGTTAATAATGGGCTTATTCAAGCCATCTGGAGTTTTGCAACTAACTGAAAAGTGTTACGCCTATCCCAAATTGAGTTTAGGCACATTATGTTAGTGTGATATCAACGCATTCTGTGAGATCTGCGACTGTCCCTCTGTCGCAAAATATCTTAGGGTAAGTAGCAATAACCAAAAGGGTGAAAACACACCACACGCCCTTTCTTTAGCCACTTTGCCCAACAATAGGAATTGCTGATGTCTGATAACGAAAAAGCCTTTTACGACCGTGCCTCTGAGTTGATAAAACTCGCGAACCAGCAAAACCAGAGCACCGAAATCCAAACTGGTGAGGTCAGCGCTTCTTTTATGTGGGCCGTCGCCCGCTACAACGCTTGGTTTGGTTCCACCAGCTTTGAAAGCAAAGAGCAAATGCAGGCCAAAAAGCAGGAAATGATGGACTATTATATGGAGCGCTATAAAGAAATGCTCGACGCCAATCTGGAAGATTATATCGAGAACTTCGACCACTACCGCGCAACGCAGAAGTAATGACTTCCCCCACTCCGAGAATCAAGATTCTCGGAGTGTTTAGTTTACAAATCTAAGCCTTCATTATCCAAACTGTATTAGGTTAGCTTTGGTATTGGCTGCCTAGGTAATAGACTTATAACTATTAAGCCTAGCTGACCAACGTCGTGGAGCTTCACCCTGATTTGTTAATCAAGAATCGACCAAGAGGGAATTAACAGCAACTCCCTCTTTAAGAGAGTGATTAGTTCTTTATTTTTGTATGCATAGAATTAATCACTTTCATTCCAGTGACACGCCATAAACTCATCCTTGAGGGCTCGACGGCGGCATCCATGCCGCCAACGGTCACTTACATGCAAGTGCTTAATTTCGTCAACACTTGAGTAGTCTGTAGCTAAATGACTCATATCTCCGTAAACACCTTAGTAACCAGTCTCATACTCCAATAAAAATCACCTAACGGCTCAGAATGTGCCCCCGAGCCTACGCCATCATCCATGATGTCGCCACGGTATTTTACTTTATTATTTCAACAAGTTAGAGTGCAGATAGTGTATCACCTTAGCTTTGGTATTGGCTGTTAATCTGAAAAGACTTACGGCTGACCAACTTATTCTTTACTAGCTAAATAGAAAATGTCTTTACCCATTGATTTCTAAATCTAAAACAGCAATCTTTACTCTCCCTTGTTGTGCAGCAAGACAATTAGCCATGAGCATTTCTTGCAATTCTTCCGCTGTTTTAGGTATAGCTTTTCCCCTTCCTTGCGGCTTTAACTTCTTAGTCTCAAGCTGACCCTTACCAAACCAAAGCACTAAATAGATCCCGCGATGCTCTGCACGCCAGTCTTGCGTATATAGCCTATCTAATTGAGTATCTGCGGCATGCCATAAATCTCTATGCCATTGCCCTTTTACTTCAATTGGAAGCCTAAGCCCGCCAACAGAACAACAGATATCAACTTCTTTATCATTCGATACATGCTGCTCTGGCGTATATTCAACGCCTGCTGCGCCTTGACGAAGTAACCCAATTAACAAACTGCTACAGCGTTCTTCATTGTGTGGGATATTGTCATCGTTATAAAAAACGCGACCACTATCTATGTCATCGCTTTTTATCTTTGCCTGAACAATTTCTAACTCTTCAATTATTAAAGCTTGAAGATCAGCCATTGATTGTGGAGATATATTACAAGTAATAGCCTTAATTGATGCTAATGTCGGTGGCGCATAATTTGATTCAACCACAAGCCGTTGTTGCTCAGCTGCAACGACTTTTATCCACGAGGTATAACTATCCTCTGGAGCTTGCCGCAAACCCCTTAATGCCAAGACAGCATCTTCATTGGAGGATTTCCCTAATCGCTCTATAAACGAATTAATAAATTGACTAGCATCCCAAGCATTATTAGAACCACGGGTTTCTTCATAAAGATCTGTTGCCATTGGCCATAACAATCTAAATGTCTGTACTATCCATTCACATTGAGCAACACTAAGTTCTAAATATGCGTTGTGCCTGTAGTGACCTTGTACTAAGTCACGAATCTGCCAAATAAAATCAGGGGAAATTTTTTTACCGACTTTTTCAGTAATAGTTTCAAAATCCACAATAAAACAAATCGCATCCCAAATTAAACGATGATGTTTCTCGCTAACATTAAAGTACTCAACAAGTAAAGATCGTAACTCTTCGAATTTAGATGGGTAAATCAGACGTTTAATGCACTCACTTTCAATATTTTCAGGAAGTGATTTATATCGTTGTAACCATTCAAATGCTAATTGGCTACAAACCTCTTTTTTTGAATCATTATGCATTAGCTCATAAAAACCCAAAATAGTATTTTTACCAATAGCAAGTTGTGGTTCATAAAAACGTCTTATGGCAGTTTCCCACAATCCTCGCAGTTCAATCTCTTGTTCTACTGACTGAGTAAGTTGAAGATCACTTATGCCTGCATGCTGCTCAAGATTAGAATGATGACGCAACGATGAAAATACCGAGAATATCACTTCATCTGAAAGGTCTGCTATCCCTATGCCATTTCTGATACGTTCGGCAGTAGCTACAATAATAATGTACTCTGCCTCATAGAACTGCCCATCATTTCTAATTTGTTGCATTTGATCAATTGATGGGAATAAAGGTTTTTTAGTTAAGTATGCTTCAACTCCCTCAAAGGCAGCTTGACTTAATTCATCACCCAGCCATTCAGCAATGCGTTGGTATGCTGGAGTATCATGACTAATATCGTTGAATAATTTCAAATATGCCTTTACAGGGTTAATAATATCTTGATAATTTCCTGTTCGCATATCATTGATGTGAATTTGACATTCATCACGATGAACTTGATGTCTTACAGTTTTTTCCTCTATTTCTTTACGAAGCCTTTCTTCCTCCTTAACTTGCCACTCAGGAACGAACAATACGGCTAAACTCGATAGCCAATCGATGTCTACTTGCTTATGTCGTGCAAAACGTTGTGCTGCTTGTCTTAACTGACTTCCAACTTCCCCGTCATGTTGAATGAGCTGAACCAACTCTTTCCAGCGTTGATCATGTTCATCTAATGTATTTAAAATAATAATTAGATCTTTTTCGGAAACAGTTAGTGCGGATAAAGCACTAGCTAGATCATTACCTCTACGTATAATACTTTTATCAATAGGAGCCTCAAGCAACACCCACTTTTGTATGGCTAGTTTAAAATCACTATTTTCATTGATAAGTTTATTTAGCTCATTTCTATTACTTTGATTGTACCCTTGTGAGCTATGATGTGGACTTAACCAATTAAAAAACCTCTCAACATTTGGATTTTTATTTGATGACTTAATTTTTCTAAGAATAAGATAATAGGAAAAATCAGCAAATTCGTAATTACCAGTTCGCACATACCTCTCTCCTATTTCTGTAAGTGATTTAGACAATAGGTCTAAAACACTTCCGATCCTACCATCAGGTAAACTTCGCTCTATAGTATATAAAACACCTATAGTAAATTTATTTTTTTCTACATAAGAAATGACGGCATCGACAATAAGTTTATCATCAACACTTTCGAAATTAAGTAGTTCAAAACTCTCAATGACTAAACGTAATGAATCTACATCATTATATATGCAAAGAGAATTCAGTAACGTAACAACATCATCTTTGGCTTTACTATTAACAAGTACTTCTATAGCAGCACTTCTAATCGCAAACGTATCTTTTTTGTCTAGAATAATACGTTTTAAATCATCGACGAATCTACCGTTAATGTCACTACCATTAAATGCCTCAAGCAATATCAAACGAAACCCAAATATCGTATTTTTTGAAATAATTAATTGTCTTAAATCCTCGATGAGTGGTTCTTGAATTAATCCCCTTATCGAATATTTTTTCCAATCTCTAAATCGGGGATTCTCAATCGCTAAACCTTGCAAAGCCGTAAGCAAAATTCTCGCTTCATGTACTGTCAGCACATCTGCATCGCCATACTCAATAAAACCCATAGGATCATTCTTGATGACAGTAGACTTAAGCGCAGGGTCTTGCGCCAGCCAAGCATGAATCCCCCTCAAACTCGCGGGTACTAATCCATCAGAATAGAACAGTGAAAAAAACCGTCTCTTGTTCGTTCCAGAGTTTGAGTTTTGAGCCAACCACTTAGCGCCAAGGTATTCACCAATACTACGATGTAGATAACTAAAGCGATCTACTCCAATACTTTTAAATAACCTTGTAGCAATAACATCTTTAATATTTTTCGCTTTAGGTAATGTGGCAATTTCAATAAATGATATCTCGCCTTCTCCAATATTAGCTGCAGCTTTACGAGTTAAAGCCTCATTTCCGGTGAGTATTAATGCCGCAAAAGCGGCACCTGCAGTTTGGATGATAGCTTCTTTGTCAAGCTGATATTGGGCTTTACTGTCTTTATGCTCACACCACAAAGCATCAATCGCGCGCTCAAATAGTTCACTTCGGCTATTTGGCAACTCACCTTCTTGAGCTATTTCAGCAATAAGTTCAAGTGTTTGTGGATTGCCAAGTAACTGATTTAAACCACGAGAATTAAAATGTTGAATAACGACTTCCGCTCTCTCAACTCCCAAGGATAGAGATAAGTACCTCTGAATATCATCATCGCTGAAAGGCATTAAGTGCAGTTCTATTGGCTTCTTTGAATAATCCTCAGAAATCGATAACACTGCTGTAGCACTTTGCCAATCAGCAACTCGGCAGGACAAAATAAAAGCAGGACAATTGAGTTGTTGAAGCTTTTCTAAAACAGCATCAACCGCAGCGCCTTCTTTTTGAGAGCTAACTTCATCTAAAGCATCTATAACAAGAACTTGATTACCATCAAGAAGTTTTAATGGATCTTGGCAACGAGCAAGCTGTCTTGCCGTACAATATTTAAAGCCTGACAATTCGGCCAATCGAGCCAGTAAAACTGACTTACCCATTCCAGCATCGCCCAATATAATTAAAGGCTCGATAAAACTGCTTAGCTCAGTTTCCTTAAGTTCTTTACGACCGTCTTTGTGCTCATACCAAAGAGTCCGCTCAACAATGCCTTTATCCATGTTTGGAAAAACCTTACTCAATACTAATCTTTACCAACTATTTGAACAGCCTAACAAAACTAATTTGGAGATGACAGTACGAAATACAAACATTGAACTGTTAATATGAAAGCCAAAGATAGTCATAAATCCTCTATAAAATCAGCTATCAGACATATACAGGGATTAACCAAATTAAGCACTATCATGGAAGTGACCGTCCGTGGCATGTTCGCTTATTCACATCCATGTGATCGCGACATTAGTATGTCCTATACAGCAGATTCCATGCTCGAGCATACATGGACGACTATTTTAAAACCAAAGTCGGCGTGTCACTGGAATGATAGTGCTGAATGGATATGCGGAATTAAAGCTACACCTATATTTACAAACGCACGAAGGATTAAGTTGGCATCCAAACTAAACTGCGGACAAAACTGAGTATTCATGATCTCACCCTGCGGTAGATTGCATTAACTCACCAAAAGATTTTTTGTTTACGAAAAAGTCTTAACCAAACATATCCTCATTGATCAAAATAGGCTGAAAGAGCAAAATGCGCCTCTTGAAGCTGTATGCCAATTCGACTAACGCTCCTGTGTCTATGGCAAAATTAAATGTGTTGATTATGTGAAGGTAGGTGCAATGGATAGCTCAATATTAGTTTTTGATTCAGGTTCAGGTGGACTGACTGTCGCGGCCGAAATAAAAAAGAGAATCCCCAACATACGGCTGAGTTACGTCTCTGACGCTGGCTTTTTCCCTTACGGAAAAAAGCCACACGATATACTAAAAAAGCGAATTTTAGACGTTATATCCAAAGCAAGCTCACTGACTCAACCCGATATCATCGTTATCGCCTGCAATACAGCGAGTACCATTGCGCTAGACTTACTTCGTGCTGAACTCAATATACCTATTGTCGGCGTTGTCCCTGCGATAAAACCCGCCGCTTCGTTATCAAAATCAAAGGTAGTGATGGTACTTGGCACTCACACCACAGTGAACTCAGCTTATGTGAAGATGCTGATCACGAATTTCGCCACAGAATGTAAGGTTTTAGTAGAAGACTCTGAAGTGCTGGTTCTCGCCTCAGAGCAAAAACTTCTCGGCAATGGGTTTGATCCCGACATTGTAACTCAGGAAATTCAGCGTATTTTTAGCAAACCCGATGCGTTTAATACCGATGTATTAGTGCTGGCTTGTACTCACTTTCCACTTATCAATGCAGAAATCAAAAATGCCCTTCCCCACCACGTTACCGTCATTGATTCTGGATTAGCCATTGCTAATCGAACGCACTCATTGTTGAAAATCGAACACCAAGCGTGTAGCCCGATACTCGATCCAGAAATAACGTTTTACACCACTGGGAATGTAGATTCAGAACAAGCGAAACAAAGCAAAATTGAAGCACTGCTTCAGTGCTCTATTAAATTTAAGCAGCTGTTATTGTAATATTTTTAGCTCATTTTCTTTTAAAACCCGTTTTCAAAGAAATCTAAATGATTACCCTAAAAGACACCCGTGAAATAAATGCTATATCGCATCGCTGATTGTTAAACATTAGATCTTAACAGGCCGCTATTGCGGCCTTTTTTGTATCAGCTACTTCCTGAAGTGCTTGTCTTCGCATAAAATTCGGCCCGTTTACTGGTGCGCATGAGGCGCAAGTTATCGGTGTAAAAGGTGTAGTTAAATGGAACTTTCGATTCGCAGTTTATTCACTGCAGCGGGCATGATGTTGTTATCCTCTTTAACGGTTATTCCTGCGGCAAGCGCTGCGGGCAAAGCCGTCCATCCCACTGTCGATTTACCGAATGGCCAATGGCTTAATTTTCACCAAAAAGACAATCAAGTGTGGAGCGAAATGTCCGACGGCGATGCGCCCGGGGTACATCTTGATGATTATGGTGCGGCTGAAATTGTGGCCGTTTTTTACTATGACTTTGATAAGGGTGGCGACAAAGAAGTCGTGGTCATGCTTAAAGATACTGATGGTCAGCATTTACGGGGTTATGGTTTTGAGGATTCAAAGCTCACTAAGCTACCACGCCTTCAAGTTATGCTGGATGAAGTCGCCCCGACGTTATCGTCATTTACCGTCAGCGACACCCGCAAAGTGTTAAACCAAATTCCGCCACAGCAATATCGCATGACCTATGATGTTGAGGCGATTGAAGATCCCGCCATTAAAGCGATTATCGATGGTTCAACCAAGCTCAAACCAACCTTAATCGGCTATCGCAATGCTAAAGGTTTACCCGCCGATGTGAAAACCGCGGACGAATATAAATTACGTTATCCCCTCACCCGCAAAGATAAAGATGCCCAAGGCCGCGAGCATCAATACAGTTTAGTGACCCACTTTTATCGCAATGATTATCGCGAACAACAGGGCAGTTTTGTGTTGGTGAGCGTTGTCTTTGAAGCCGATGATGTGGACTGGCTAAACAGCGGTGAGGGTGAGATCCCAAAAACGGGCCCAGCTTATGATTATATGAATCTCGGTGGATCTTGGGCTGGACTTGCGCTTGAAAGTCATTATGCCCAAGGTGTGCTCGATGGCCCCTATATCGCCTACGATAACCGTAATGCCAATATCATGTTGAATGGTCAGTACAAACAAGGCAAAAAAGTCGGTAAATGGATGGAGGCTGACGGCCAAACAAGCTATTGGGAAGGTGAATATCTTGACAGTAAAAAGCAAGGTAAATGGATTGCACAGTCCATGTTCGATGAGGCAGATAACTACGGTTTTGCCCATTACAATCAAGGAGTGCTCGATGGCCCATATGAAATCTATGAGCCCGAATATGGCGCAGACACAGGTGATAAGCGATTGTCTGAAAAAGGCATTTATCGCAACGGCGTCAAAGACGGTGAATGGCTTGAGAGCAATGGCAATAAAGGTCACTATCAAAACGGCATTAAACAAGGCCCTTGGGTAGATAAAGTCTCGCTTGGCGAATACCGCAACTATGTGGGTAACGGGGCTTACCTTGATGGCAAGCGCACTGGCCCTTGGGTATTTAAAACTGACAAGAAATCACGGATCGAAGTGACTTATCTCAATGGATTACGCGAAGGTGAAGAAAAACTAATCAGCGATGAAAATGTGCTCTTTGCCAATAAGCATTATAAGCAGGGACTGCTCGATGGTCAGAGTATTTGGTACTCAGCACAGGATGTTGCCAACGGCATTAGACACTATCGCAAAGGTGAATACCATGGCATGCAGGCGATATTTGATCCTAACCATAATCACCGGCTTATGGAGTTAAGTCATTATGAATATGACGAAACCTTGCCCGTCAAGCCCTCTCAAGATGAGTGCATAATGCGAGAAAATCCCTATAGCAATGACTGTAAGGACATACTGAATCCCCCCTTTAGAAATACGCCATCAATTAAGCATGGGGAACAATATTATTATGATAGTAAAGGAAAATTATACAAATTTTCTGACTACCATCATGGCAACCTCATCAAAGAATATGAATTCGATGAAGAGGGGCATGTCCAAAAGCTGCAAAATAATGAACAGGGGCAAGACAGTCAAATCAACATCCGCTACAAGAAGGATGGCGGTTATTCACTGTCCAATTACAGCGACAATGAGCAACGTGGCTGGACATATGAAATCGATAACAAGGATCGATTACTGTCCCTGAAGTATTACCACGATGGTGAGAAAAAAGGGTTTATCATCCGCTATAACACAGATGGCAGTTATGCGATTACTGAAAGGTAAACATTAATATCGAACATCAGGCACTGCTTATCCTTTTATCCTAATGGTTAACTCAAGACCTTGAAGACAATTACCAGCAAAAAGGCAAAGTTTAAAATTGGGATATAGGGTAATGCGGATGCCCTTGATTAAATTGACCTATATAAGCCTAATTAAAGTGCGCTTTATTCAGGTTAAGTGAAAATGGTTATTTTACCAATCACTTAGTTTGTTCTTGTTAATAGATGTAATGGCGCGTCATCACTTAAATAAATATCATCCACCAGATATAGCTTATTGGTACGGATCATCTGACGAATCGCCTCAACATAGGCGTGCCCGCGCTCCGAATATCGGTCTAACGTCCCTGCGAGTGCAGAGCCTGTCACAGCTTGATTAGCTTGTCTTGATTGGGCACGAAAATCTCGCATCTTCTGATAAGCATTATGGGTATTCAAATTCAACAAATACCCTTCTACTGAAGCAAATGGTGTATCGAATCGTGCTAAACCATAATTGCCTAAACCTTGGCGCTTTTGCCTAGGTTCCATACCATTACCCTTGAAATCCCACTGCCCAAATAATGCATTACCTTCACGGGCAAATCGCGATGTGCCCCAACCGCTTTCTTTTGCCGCTTGAGCTAACACTAACGATGGTGGCAGGATATCCACCCTTTCAAGTAGCATTTGTCTTTGGGCTTCTAACAGCGGTTTATCTTCACTGCTTATTACTTTGTACTTTACCCCTAAGGCTAATAACGCAATATCATCAAGGGGGGCAGACATAATGACCTGTCTTTCTTGTAAAATTTTCTCATTCGCCAATAAGACTAAAGGGGCAATCATTCTAAGAAACACCATTTTCTTTTGCTTCACCGGGAGTTGGCTTGACACTGAACTCCAGCCCTCACCCACGGCATCAAAGGTCAATCTAGGGACCGATTTATTACCATCACGAAAGCTTTCTGGCGTGTAATTAAGCGAGTCAAACAAGCCCATGAGTTCATCGAGAGAACTGATATTCAGACTCAGTTGTTTAGACTCTGGATTGTCTAAGGATGACTGCTCAAGCATTTTTGGGGATGAGAAATGTTCAGCAACCGTTGGGTTTGCAACAGCACCTTGATTCGCTTGCACCAGGGAAGTCGTCATCAGTTTTGGCAAACTCTGCATATGATGTAGAGCACTCTGACTGGCAACTAAAGGATTGGAAGCCGTCAGTGACTGAAAACCAAGAGCATCAACTGGCAGCCTATTCGAAATCAGCTTAGTCGCTAGCGTTTCTTGCACATACACCGAAGAGCATAAAACAGACAAAGCAATGAGTGCGAGCATAGCAACGGGAAGCTTAAACTTTATAAACATGGTATCTCTTTAACTGAGGTAAAACGGTAGCAATGGGATTAGCCAATACATCGGGGGCGTAAGGTAACAGTAAAAACCTGACAGTTTGCTTAATAGATATACAAAATGACCTATTACGATCATTTTTTAAGGAGAATAGGACGAGCGCCTTCTTGGCCGCCTCTTGACCCAATGTCAGCAATTAAATCCAACACCTTGATTTATTTAAACTCAATATGAAAATAGCGAGCGTTCACTCGCCAATAGAGATTGGCGAAATAAAATCAACTTATTCCAGTGCCAGCAAAACGAGGTAATGCCTCTTCAAGATAGGCGACGCAGGTGCGAAGTTTGGCAGACGTTTCTAATCGTGATGCATAAATTACATGAATTTCAGCGGATTGATGATACTCGGGGAGTACTCTGACTAATCTGCCACTTAAGAAATCTTGCTGTAAATCCCAGATGGAGCGCAACATAATACCGTGGCCTTTAAGGCACCACTGCTTAGCGACTGTGCCATTATTGGTCATCAAGGAAGCCGCTAAATCAACCGAGGCTATGCCAGCCGCACTTTCCAATCGCCACACTCTATGGTTTTGATCGCGCTCGCGGATCCCTATGCACTTATGCTCGGCTAATGCCGCGAGATTGTTTGGCATGCCATGCGTGTCGATATAGGTCGGCGATGCAGCCAATACCCGATAATTACTCGCAAGACGCTTAGCAATCATTTGCGGTGGCAATTCGCCACCGACACGGACCTCTAGATCAAAACCTTCAGAGACCAGATCGACCGGGCGGTCGAGCAACTCTAAATCAACTTCTAATTCGGGATAGTGGAACACGAGGTCTGAAATAATCGGCGCAATACAGTGGCTGCCAAATCCTGTGCTAGTTGCGATACGTAATCGCCCCCGTGGCACTTGCTGCTCTAAGCTAATTTCAAGGCTCATTTGCTCCATGGTATCGAGCAAACGTTCGGACCATTCCAAGGCAATCTTGCCCTCTAAGGTGAGGCTGACACTTCTGGCAGAGCGCAGAAACAAGCGCACTCCGAGCGCTTTTTCTAATAGGCCAATGCGTTTACTCACATACGCTGGAGAAAAAGATAATTGCTCCGCAGCGGCTGTAAATCCCCCGCTTGTTGCGGCGATAACAAAGACCCGTAAATCTTCAAGTGGCGGCAGTTGACTCACGATTCGTAATCCTTAACAAAACATTTAGCCTATTCATACACGATACGAATATGGAATAACATACTAAAAACGCAGAATCCCCTATTGGAGTCAAAGATGTCTAAGGTAAAAATCGCCGTAATTGCCGGAGATGGCATAGGTACAGAAGTGATCCCCGAAGGGATACGCACACTCGAAGCCGCAGGAAAAATCTTAGGTGTGGCGTTTGAGTGGACCTACTTCGACTGGTCCTGTGAAACCTACCATAAAACCGGTCGCATGATGCCAGAGGATGGACTTAAGCAACTAAAATCCTTTGATGCCATCTACTTAGGCGCTGTTGGATTTCCAGGAGTTCCCGACCATATTTCACTCTGGGGATTGCTACTACCGATCCGCAGAGCCTTTGAGCAATACGTGAACCTTAGGCCTATTCGGTTATTTGAAGGCGTGCCCTGCCCACTCTCGGGTAAAAAGCCCGGCGATATCGATTTTTATGTAGTACGTGAAAACGTGGAAGGCGAATATTCCGCCGTCGGCGGCATTCAATATGAAGGCACTGAACATGAGATTGTCTCCCAGCAGAGCATTTTTACCCGTCGTGGCACAGATCGCATCTTAAAATATGCCTTCGATTTAGCCCAAAGCCGCGAGGCAAAGCACTTAACCTCGGCGACCAAATCCAATGGCATATTTCACTCTATGCCCTATTGGGATAGTCGCGTCGGGGAAATGGCAAAACAATATCCCAATGTTAAGGTCGACCAATATCATATCGATATTCTGACGGCAAATTTCGTGCTAAAACCCGAGCATTTTGACGTGGTTGTTGGCTCAAATTTGTTTGGCGATATCCTGTCTGATCTTGGCCCTGCGTGCACTGGCACTATCGCCATTGCCCCTTCGGCGAACATCAATCCAAGCAAGGAATTTCCGTCGATGTTTGAGCCGGTACATGGTTCGGCGCCGGATATTGCAGGCCAAGGTATTGCCAATCCTTTAGGCACAATTTGGGCGGGCGCTATGATGATGCAACATTTAGGTTATGGCGCAATGCACGACCTGATACTCAGCGCGATAGAAAACGTATTGAAAGATAAGCAGTCTTTAACCCGCGATATGGGCGGAACGGCGAATACTCGGGAGCTGACCGATGCGGTTATCGCTGCGATTAGTCGCAATTAAAACGTGCATTAAAACCTAATGCTAAAAGCCCTTTAGCATTAGGATTGAAAGAATTTGAAACTATCAAGAAACTGATAATAAACGCATTAATAAGCTAGCCAATTAATGCGTTAATTAAAGGCCCCTCCTTACAGCGGCATTCTGTACTCAATGACTCCCGGTTTTTCACCAATCCAGTTATAGAGTTTTTGCGCGGTTAAATTTGTTTCCTGTGTATGCCAGTACAGGCGCGCACACTTGTGTTCAATGGCCGCTTGCTTTACAAACTCAATCAATTGTTTTCCAACATGTTGGCCCCTTGCCGTTGGGGCAACAAACAAGTCTTCAAGATAACAATAATCCGTTTCGGCCCAAGTAGAACGATGAAAAACATAGTGCACAAAACCGAGTAAGTTTTGGCCCTCTCTTGCAACTGCGCAATAAATGGGTTCTTGGTCATCGAAGAATCGGCGCCACGTGGCTTGGGTGGTCGCTTCTGATAACGCCACTTTGTAAAAAGTCTGATAATCACGCCAGTGTGGTAACCAGAGTAAATAGTCCGTTTCTTTAACCATATCAATGGTCACTGTTAGTGATTGGCTGGACATTAGCGCACTCCTTGAAATTAAGTAAATGGTCTCAGTTTTACTGAAGCAAGATTCTAGATTCAATTGTGGTACCGCATAAGGTACACTTTTTGTATTTTTTACAGTACCAGTTAGCAAATGAAAAAACCTCAATCCAATTTCCCTCACTTGCAACTCAAAGATGGCATCCTCAAAGATCAGCTTTATCATGCGTTTAGAGAGGCCATTCTTGATGGACGTTTACATCCTAGAATGAAGCTCCCATCCAGCAGAGCCTTGTCGGAAACCATGCAGATTTCACGTAACTCAGTACTGCAAGGGTTTGAGCGCCTGATTGATGAAGGCTATCTGCTGACTAAACCGGGCTCGGGTACTTATGTTTCAGATACCATTCCCGATGAACTGATCGATATACCAAACCGTGCCAGAGAAAGCGCTCAAGTTTTTGATTCCAAATTAGAAATTAATCCACAGTTAATAGAAATGACGCGACTGAAAGCGAAGGCGAATACGGACCACAGCCATAGCATGTTTAATATTGGCGTCGGATGCGTCGATCTTTTCCCGCACCAACTTTGGGGGCGGCTGTTAGGCCGAGTTTGGCGGCAATCGCGTAAAACCTTAGGTAAATCAAACCATAGCGCGGGGTATTTGCCGCTGCGTGAGGCGATAAGTGATTATGCGCGTTCGACACGCGGCCTCAATTGCACACCTGAGCAGATCATCATAGTCAATGGAACTCAGCAGGCCATTAACCTCACAGCGCAGGTACTACTCCAACAGGGAGATGAAGTCTGGCTTGATGAACCTGGATATGACGGGGCTTTAGGCGCTTTTCTCTCGCAAAATATGCGGGTTCGTCCTGTGAGTGTTGATGATGAGGGCACAAATATTGCCGATGCGATCCAGCGGTGGCCCGCAGTGAAACTGGCTTTTACCGCGCCCTCACACCAATTTCCCCTCGGCGGTATGCTAAGTCTGCCACGACGATTGGCCTTACTCGATTGGGCCGCTGAGCAGAATAAGTGGATTTTAGAAGATGACTATAATAGCGAGTTTCGTTATAGCGCCCGCCCAATTCAGGCACTGCAGGGACTCGATAAACAACAGCGGGTGATCTACGCAGGCACCTTTTCCAAGATGCTGCTGCCTGAATTGCGACTCGGCTTTTTGGTGGTGCCCCCTAAACTGATACAGGCTTTCCAGTTGGCAAAATATTATGCCGATACGCACACGGCTCACCTAGAGCAAGCAACATTAGCGTTGTTTATCGCCGAAGGACATTATGCGCGGCATGTTCGCCGAGTGCGAAAAGCCTGCTTAGCACGCCAAACAGCGCTAATCGCGGCAATTGAGCAGTATCTGCCCGACAAATTGTCCGTTCAAACCTCAGACTCAGGTATTCACCTCGTGTGTTGGCTGAAGGGCGACTTGACCGAAGAGGAAGTGATCAACAAATGCCGCCAAATACGTTTGGGGGCACAGCCTTTGTCTCGATATTGCCAAGCCCCCTATCCAAGGCAAGCTATCTTACTGGGCTATGCCGCTCATACGCCTGATGATCTGCGGGAAAGTATCAAAAAACTGGCGCAGATCCTTTAATATCCAAGCTTAAAAAGCCTGAAAGAAAATCCCGAAAGCACTGAAGATGGCAACAAACCATGTGAGGGATCTTAAGGTGCCTTTGTTGGCAAGATAGAGGATGTGATACACAAAGCGGGCGCCTACATGGACGATTGCGAGCCACTCAGTGGTGGGATTCACTTTGCCCGTGGCAATCACCACTAATACGGCTAGGCCAAACACCAGCAATGATTCAAAGGCATTTTGATGTCCCGCTAAAGCGCGAGCGCCAAAACCGGTTAGCTGTGCTTGCTGAGCACGGGGATGATTATTATCGTAACCACCCGTCTTTGCCATAGCCCAAGCCACTGGACCTTTCGCAAGATATGGCAATAACATGGCGACAAATAAGCAAATAAGTAAGGTATTCATGGGGTAATCTTCCTTTGATTGTTGTTTTGAGCTCTACTGTTTGAGTTCTACTGCTATAAGTGCCTAAGTTACAAGTGTATTGGTTAGCGCCGTTATTTCACCATATACATGCCTTCACTTGCGGGACGACTAAATTTAAAGCCAAACTTTTCATAGAGTTCAGGCACATCCGCCATCAGGGTAATATACGCGCCCTCAAAAGCCTCACGATCTAGATAAGCCATGATGTGCTGCATAATAAGCCGCCCTAATCCCTTACCTTGATGCTCAGGATCCACTGCGATATCGACAATTTCGAAGTTGAGCGCGCCGTCACCAACCACACGCCCCATACCCACAGTCTGCTCAGCGAGCTTTATTTGCACGCCATATAAACTCCTTGGCAAAGCCTTAATGGCGCCCTCCAATGGTCTAGGGCTTAAGCCAGAAATCTGTCGTAGGCGAACAAAATCATTGGCTGAAACAACCTCCTCAAGCACTTGGTACATGATATTTCCTATTGTTTTTATTCACTATAATTATCTTTCTATCACCTCAAGATCAAAGCCTTCATCCAGAGTCGGCGGCTGAAAATAACCGCTCACATGCCAGAACATCGCCTCGGTATCGAACATAGCGCGCTCAGGGTGGCTTTGTCTGCGTTTATCGAGTTGACTCAAACAAAGCGCATCGCTGTGATTAAGATAAATAAGTTTATGGGCGGCGCAATCAGTAAAAATGCTTCGAAACCACAGGCGCTGATTGATAGTATTCGCGGGAAAGTCCATGACCACAGAAACACCCGAACAGAGCAGTTCCTTCACATGCTTTTTAAGCAAAGGCTTAAGGCGAGCGGAATAGCTCAAGTAAGTATCAAAATCTTTAATTTCATCGGGATATAGCGCCGCCAGCCATGCGTCTTCCGAGATTAAAATACAGTTTTCGGCCTCAGCAATTTGTCGCGATAAGGTTGATTTACCTGCGCCCATTTTGCCACAAAAGAATATTAACTTACCTTTACTGACAAATTGTCCTAACGCATTCTGCTGTGTCATCTTCACTCCTTGATTACTGGTCTTTTATCTCAGCCGACGATTTCACTCGCTATGACACCAATGAACGACAGTACAGAGCATCACATAAAGCATGAATACCGAGCAAGACTTGGGACGAGTTTAAGGTAATAAAATCCCATTACATTAATGACTATGCAGTGTTTAGACAGCAGACGTTTACCGCTATTCGCACAATCCACCGTTAGCTTTTTTTGAGATCTTACATCTCTTCGCCCGCTTAGATCGCCTCGCTCTCTGCGCCCTATCCTTGCCTTAAATCAGGGAGAAACCAAAGCATTTAACTCGAAAAATAAAACAATAAACCACATTATTAATCTAACAATTAAGCACTAAAGTAGTAATTTACGCTTAGCAATAAAAACATTGCCACCATTCATGCTATGACATTAATTTAGGCGTATGCTAGGGTAAGAATGAAAGGATAACCGTCATAAGTGCAAAGGAGGCTCTATGAGCACTGTCGTTCCACGTACCGTCACTTCCCCTAAAAAATTCATTATCGGCAAGGGCCTATTAGCTCAAATGCATGATTATGTTAAGGACTTTGGTGACAATGCTTTTATCATCTGCGATGAATTTATCCTCAGCCGCGTGAAGAATGAAGCGGTCGCTGGGCTAGATCAAAATGGGATCAGCAGCCACCTCGAAAAATTCAACTATGAGTGCAGCGAAGCCGAGATAAAGCGCTTAGGCGCGCTAGCAGAACAGCATCATACCAACGTTATTGTTGGAGTTGGCGGTGGAAAAACCTTAGATACCGCCAAAGCCGTCGCTTTCTATCAAAAACGGCCTGTCATCTTGTACCCCACAATTGCTTCAACCGATGCGCCTTGTACTGCACTTGCAGTGATCTACTCCGAAACAGGTGAGTTTGAACGCTATCTGTTTCTGCCACAGAACCCAGATGCTGTCGTTGCCGACACTGCTATTATCGCCGCGGCTCCGGCCCGATTTTTTGCGGCAGGCATAGGCGATGCACTGGCAACCTATTTTGAAGCTCGTGCCTGCTATCAATCAGATGGCGTCAACCTAGTCCTGAAAAAGCCTTCCCGCACAGGGCTGGGATTGGCCCAACTTTGTTATCAGTTACTAACTGAAAATGTTGAAGCTGCTATGGACGCCGTTAAAAACAAAATAGTCACACCTGCGCTAGAGCAAACCATTGAAGCCACCATCTATCTCAGTGGTGTTGGTGCAGAAGCGGGCGGGTTAGCCGCCGCCCATGCCGTAAACAATGGTATGTCAGCGGTGGCAGACTTACATAAAGCTCAGCACGGCGAGAAAGTCGTCTTTGGGCTGCTAACTCAGCTCGTGCTCGAAAATGCCCCAAAAACCGAAATCGATAACGTTATCCGCATCATCAAAACAGCGGGACTACCGCTCACTCTCGCAGATTTAGGGCTGAAAACCTTTATCGAGGCCGAGTGGCGCAAAGTGGCTGAGATAGCCTGTGCAGAGGGCGATACTATGGGCAATATGCCGATGAAATTAACCGCAGATGATGTCTATCAAGCCATGATAGCCGCCAATGCCATGGCTGAACGCTATAAAACAGCTGAAGCTTGTTAACCGTAACAATATGACGTGTACTCCGTAGGTATCAACTATCTGATTTTATTGATTAATACTACTGAAATAGTTCCTGCTACCACACGAGTTTACCGTTCATCCTAGGCTTCCTTGCCACATAATCAATGGCAAGGGAGTCCACAACAAACAAGACATTTCCACCCTCGATGCCAAAGCTGGCATTTACGCTCTATTTGTTAAACGCTTGGAGGCACATATGGCTTATGCAACAACCAATCCCTTTACGGGAAAGCTCATTAAAGAATTTCCAAATGCAACAGATACCGAAGTCACACAGGCGATAGAATCCGCCCATCAGGCATTTTTAAGCTGGCGAACCACTCCCTTTGCCGACAAGGCCGCAATACTGTCTAAGGCAGCGAAGATCCTCAGAGACAACAAGTCGAAATACGCCAATCTACTGACCTTAGAAATGGGCAAGGTCACAGCAGAAGCCGAAGCTGAAGTCGAACTATCGGCGCAAATTTTCGAATACTACGCCGAACATGCCGAGCGACTGCTGGCACCGCAAAAACTGCCGGTTGCCGATCCCGCCGAAGGTGAAGCAATACTGGTTAACGAACCGCTGGGCGTATTATTGGCTATCGAACCTTGGAACTTTCCCTACTACCAAATTGCGCGCATCTTAGCGCCGCAGCTTGCCGCCGGAAATACCTTACTACTCAAACATGCATCCAACGTGCCCCAGTGCGCTGCGGCATTTGAAGGCTTAATGCGCGATGCCGGACTGCCCTCTGGTGCATTCCAAAATCTGTATGCCACCCGAGAGCAGATAGAAAAGATCATCAATTCGCCCAAAGTGCATGGTGTTGCGCTCACGGGATCAGAAGATGCGGGATCGATCATTGCCGCTCTGGCGGGTAAGGCACTGAAAAAGTCCACCCTAGAACTGGGTGGCGCAGATGCCTTTATCGTACTTGAAGATGCCGATCTGCCTAAGACTATCGACTGGGCTGTGTTTGGCCGTCACTGGAATGCGGGGCAGGTCTGTACATCATCTAAGCGGATGATCTTAGTTGAAGCCATTTACGATGAATTTATGAAGGGTTATATCAAGGGGATCGAAGCGCTAAAAGCAGGCGATCCTATGGACTCGGCCACTACGCTGGCACCGCTGTCTTCCCAAGGCGCAGCCGATGAGTTGAAGCAGAAGATCCGTGATGCCGTAAAACACGGCGCAACCGCGACCGAAGTGGGTCCTAAAGTGCCGCAGCAAGGCGCCTTTGTGCAGCCAACAATACTGACAAACCTGACGCCAGATAACCCCGCCTACTATTGGGAATTCTTCGGCCCTGTGTCCAGTATCCACAGGGTGAAGGATGAGCAAGCAGCGATTGCCATCGCCAATGACTCACCCTTTGGACTGGGTGGCTCAGTGTTTACCGCCGACACCCAACGCGGGCTGGCGGTCGCTAAGCAGGTTTCCACAGGCATGATGTTTGTCAATCATCCAACTATGGTCAAGGCCGACTTGCCCTTTGGTGGCGTGCGCCGCTCAGGTTATGGCCGCGAGTTGATTGATTTAGGATTGAAAGAGTTTGTAAACCACAAGCTGATTAATGTGGTCGACATCAACGCGCCTTTCTAAACGCTTAGAAAATAGCAACATCTGACTAAACGCCTGACGGAATAATCTGTCAGGCGTTTTATTTAACGTGCTTTATCCAAGGCATCACATAAGGCTTGAACGCCAAGTAAAGCTCTGGGCGTCGCGCGGTGTAATAAATCGGCATTGAGTTGATAAATATGCTGTTTCTTCACGGCAGGAATTTCTGGCCATTGGCGCCAATCAACCCCTTTCACATTACCTTCTTCTTCACTCTGCAAAATCACCTCGGGCAAGGTCAGCAAGACGTTTTCTAAACTGACTTGCGGATAATCACTGGCAGCATCGTAAAACACATTTTGTCCATGGCACACACTGATGATCTGTTGGATCCAACTGTTTTTAGAGACTGTCATCAAGGGGGTCGACCAGAGTTGATAGAATACCTTAGGTTCTGATTTTTTAGCATTTTCAACCCGCAATCGGATAAGCTCAGCGCGATAAGCGGCCGCAGCCTTGCTTGCTTCTTCAACATGCCCCGTAAGTTGGCCTAACTCTTCAAGCTCCTTGGCGACGCCTTCTAAGGTTTTAGGATCGCTACCATAAAGGTTAAATCCTAACGTCCTAAGCTGGTTGATATCTTCGGCTTTATTACCCGAATCCCACACCACAATCAGATCGGGATTAAGCTCCATCACCCGCTCCATTTGAATGCCGTAGTAACCGCCAATACGCGGGATATTTTTTGCCGCCTCGGGATAATCCGCATAATCGGTTGCGGCCACAATCGTATCGCCCGCACCTATGGCGTAAAGCATTTCCACCGCATGGGGCGAGAGCGCAATAATGCGTTTAGCGGGCTGCGCCAATACGCTATGGGGAAAAAACAGACTGAGCCCAAAAACGAGTCCAGCTAAGTGTCGCTTAATCATGATATGCCTTAGTATTTATCCCCAAACCGCCTGAAGATGCAGGCGTAGTCTCTTCAGGTCACTTGGGGTTATAGAGTTAAACTAGCGGCTCTGGCCAGCCATAGTGTTCGATATAAGTTTGTAGATTCTTGGGGCGATACTGAGGATCTTGATCCCAGCGGGTCTTCACCGAATGATGCAAAAGTACTGGGATTTGCTCAGGGTCGAGTGGTCGCAAATATTCCTGTTTTATCCGATAAAAACTGCGTCTCGAGTCATGTAAGGTCGCGAGCGGATTTGGATGCACACTCGCGGCTAAGTGTGGCTCTAGGCTTAAATTAAATTTCTGCGCCTCGGATATCATCCACAACAGTGCAATATCCGACAACAATGAACCGTCTTTATCGGGTTTATAACTGCCGCCAATATTGCTATGGGCGCCCACAAACCACACTTGCTGCATATCCATATTGTCACGCAGTTGCCAAATGGTCGGCTCAAAATCACTGCGATGTTCATCTATGGCTAAGGCATGGCGGGCAACGCGCACATTGCGGCCAATTTTAGTGTCGTAAAACTCGTCTTTATCTTCGAACAAGCCTAAAAATGAAATAGGGATCCCCATAGCGCCCACAGTATCCCACACGCCAACAAACTTGATTTCCCGAGATTCATGACTGTATCTCGCTCTAAATTCGAGGGATTTTTCACCATCAGGCGCAAAGGGTGCACTGCTTTTTTTATAGTGGTCGAAAGCTTGTTGAATCAACGCCGCATCGGGACGTTTAAGTATGCCGCAGTTATTAATCAAACCACACAAGCAACGCACAGTGTAAGCACCGCGGCTAAAACCAAAGAGATAAATCTCATCGCCAAGGGAATAGTTTTGCACTATATAGCGATAACCATCCATGATGTTTTTATGTAAACCGCGCCCTGTCGCACCGCCAATGGCTTGATCGTAATAGGAACCCACGCCCCAATCATAAAATACTTGTTGGGGTTTGCCATCAGCCGCTATCGGGCTGATAGCACGCGCGAGGCGCAGCACATTGGTGGGGAAATCGACCTTAAGATCTTTCTCGGGCCGATTCCAAGTCCCATCGGCACAAATCACGATACGTTTATTCATAGGATCATCCTTGAGTCACTGATGCCCAATCTCGCAGGTAAAAAACTGTCGATAAAGACGCTAACGGGTTTTACCAAGGAATAACAGCCTCGCTATCCTTGTTTGCTGGCGATTCAAGGCGTTAAAAGCTCATCTTGCTTTACATGCTAACGTCACAGCAAAAAACCTATAGTGACATAAAAACCTAATCTGACAAATTAGAACAATAAGATGCCGCTACAGTTTGCATATGTAATGTTCGTTTAACAAGAGTTGGACAGAGGAGCGTTAAATATAGAAAGGCTAATATCACTAAATGACTTATTGCTTAGTTATTAAATGCAGGCCCCCTATTGAAGGTCGATCCATGGTATTTGCTCGACGACATTGTGAATAGAAACCTAGGGTTTCTAAGCTTATGAACGAGAGCCATGGATGGCGAACTGGCAATTAAACACGGATGTTGTCCAAGCCGCTCGACCGCCCCGACTTATAGGTTTGCCATGCCATTTGCTCGTCGACTCGCAGCCAGTCCATCCTTGGATGCTCGACCGCCCCGTCCATGGGGCGGACGGTCATCTCGCAAATCACCACGGCTCACCGTTTTGGCTTTAGCGTAACCTGTAGATTTAAAAGACATACGCAACACAGTTTTGAGACATTTCCGTGTTAAAGCCTTAACTCTAACGCGTCTGTTTCGGATAAAGATTTCTATAGGTAACGCCGCCAACACGGGCCGAGCGATAGCGAGGTCCAGCCCGCGTTTTTTTGCGGGCGATGTGCTTGGCCTTGTTAATGGTTTACTCACTATGAACCACGACCATTTCGCCATCACTGTTTCTTTGCATGATTGTTCTCCCGATGTAGCACTGTGCTATTGGAGATAGTAATTCGATAAAATCAGCGATTTTTAGCATATATAGTTCCTTCTTCTTGCTGCGATCCGAGTTGAACAGAATCCCTTCGATATTATCTTTTGACTTGAAAGCGAATAAAAACGTATAGCTATGTATTATTTGATTAATAACATATGAGAACGGTTTTGTTATTTCTTGTGGCTGCTCAACTTCGTATA